>JAHEOA010000001.1 GCA_018609825.1 Candidatus Bipolaricaulota bacterium
GTCGCCCGGAACTCGCTTTCCGACACGTCCTCAACCGGGACAAGCTGGTCAACCGGAACCCACTGGAAGTCCCCGTCTACCAGTACCCGCGCTTCGGTCCGGTCGGCAACCTCCCGCGTCCTTCCTGTTATCTCCCCTACTCTGTCTGGGTCATTTCGGAGCCGGACCCTGAACTTCTGCCCCGAAAGCACGCGAGCCTGCTCGATAACTAGACGTAGCTCCTCTGCCGGATCGTTCGAGGGATCAACGAGGCCCTGATCTTGAAACAGATCCTGCTGGTCGAGAACATCAACCGCATCTTCGATCATGTCCCACTCCTCACGCGTCGGCGGCTGCCGCCAACGAATATAGTGATATTCCTCGGGGGACCGACCTTCGTGGAGCACCCACTCCATCACCGTTCGGGTAAGCTCCTCCTGAGAAAACTCGATCTCGTTTCTAATCTCCGATTTTACCTCCTGCAAGCGCTCGCTTGCGTAGTGCTCTCGGGCGACCGCCTGCGCGTAACCCGTCTCTACAGCCGCTGACAGAGCTTCGTCTACGAGAGCGTTGTCAGAATACCCGTCAGCCCAGTCGGACGCCTGCGTAGAGGTAACATCTGTCTCGGACTCAGCCGTCAGCACTACATCTGACTCTGATGGGTCTAAGACGCGCTCAGCAGGATTTCCTCGCTCAAGCCGATTAACGACACCCTCGACCGAACCCTCAACCTCTGCCGTGGCAATGATTGCACGTTTTATGTCACCGTCGAGATCGTCAACGACTGAACGCTCGTTAAGACCCCCCGCTCCTTCGAACGCTTTGATCTCATCTAAAATTTGACTTATCAGTCGCGCTCGCCCAACAGTGTGCTCAAAATCAAACCTACGCTGCCTCTGGGCTTCGCGGGCCGAGTCAAATTCTTGCTCCGCCCCTTCTAGGCGACCCGTAAAGTTCTCATCGACCAACCCTCTTGCCTCCGCATCGAAGAGAATTGTTCGCCGTACCTCCTCTAACGACATCTTCAGAGCCCGTTGCTGCGTCGTAAGCTGGTCGTTGAACTCCTCTTGATCGACCGTCGCTAACTCGTTGCCGTCCGGCCCTCTGATCTGAAGAACAGGCTCCCCTTGCTCCCTCTCCACTTGATACTGGCCGCCCAAAACCGACCAACTAGCCCCTCCTTGCCACTTCGCAAGTCGATCAGCATAGTAATTTGTGGCAACGCCTTCACTTCCCGTAGAATAGTGTCCCCACCCCTCATACTGCGTGCCTTCGCCTGTGTCAACGTAGTCGTCGCGCACCTGATCGAACGGCTCTTTCGGCGTGCCGTGATACGACCGAATTTGCTGAAGCGCCTCTTCGCTTAGTCCTTGCCGCTGCCCGGTTAATTCTGCGATGCGGCTCTTGTACCAGACGCTCTTTGAAAGCCCGGTCTGCTGGCTAAACGCCTCCGCGCGGGCATCGAAAAGCTCACTGGTCGCCTTGGCCTCCCCCTCGTCGATGCCTAGCTCGACAAGCGCCTGCTGCATGTCTTCTTGACTCTCGACCTCAAGGGTCGCGTCCGGCGTGTCGATGTCCGGCACACCTTCCTCGCGCAACTCGTCAGCACGGCTGAACGCTTCGGCGAGCGCCTGCTTCGCGTCGGTGTCGTTCTCGGCGGCCCCCGGATCGTCTAACTGCACATCCGGCCCGTCCTCGCTCAACACCGCCTGTTGCACTTCAAGCAAACGCTCGCGGGCCTGCCGACGGTTGTCCGCAAAAAGGTCGTCTATCGCGCGGCGGGCCTCAAAGATAAGTTGCTCGATCTCATTTCGCTCCTGAACATCAGTCGGATCGGCCCGCTCGATCTGCGAGAGGTCAATGTCAGGGGTCTCTTGGTCCACGCGAGGGAGCGTGCGGAGTTGCTGGCGAACCGTGCGGACTGCGTCGGCAGCCTGCTGAGCCGCTGTCTGCCGGTTCTGGTTCCGGGCCTGCTGGCGAAGGGCCTCTTGCCGCTCTACAAATCCTTCGACTTCCTCAAGCTGTTCGGTCGGTACCCACGTACCCTCCCGGTCGCTGATCTGCTCAATCGGGGCCTCAAGGCGGGCAGGGATATTGCCTGCATCTTCCGGCTGCACGCGCGACAGGTTAAACTCAGTGCCATCTTCGGAGGTGAACGTCTCCTGCTCGGTCACCCGGACAACTTGCGCAAGCCCGTCGATCACCATTGGGTCGCCACCCTCTACGTCCGGCACGGCCCGACCTTCGGTATCGGTCAACTGTCGCGTGGCAACAGAAGGAAGGTTCTCAAAGAAGTCGCGCGTGCCGGTCGGGTCCGACTGGCTCGGGTCCCACGCAAACACGCGCCCAAGTTGCGGTACGTACCTTGCCTCCGCGTTGGTTGGGATGCGCGCGTAACGAGGCCACGCCTGCGGGGTGCCGCTCAGATCCACCTGTTCGACTTCCTCGCTCGGCGTTTGAATCTGGTTGAGCCGGTCGTTCACGCCAAGCGCAATGGCGTTGGCGAGCCGCTCTGCTTTGCGCGCGTTAAACTCTAGCTCGGCCTGCTGCCTATTAGGCTCCGTCTCTTCGGCTTGCGAGCGAAGGCGGTCTGCCGTACCAATCAACTGATCAATCCTCCGGTCCATGCCGCGCAGGGCATCTTGCTCGCCTGCCCGAACGTCCATATTTCTCGCGCGGCGTCGGAATACCCTTTCTGCCTGCTGAACGTCTCCTTCGGTGAGGTTCAGAAGGTTGCCTGCAAGCGGAATATCCGTCTCGACCTGCCCCGGAATCTCTCTTTGCTCGCGCGCCCGCCGCTCTAAGCGTTCAGGTCTGCGGGACGCCTCCTCGACCTCCTCACGAGGAACGGTCTCATCTTCCCCATACTCTTCCCGTCCGCGTTCCCTGCGGTCCTTGTTGACCGCATTGGCCGCGTGGTTCGGGTGACGGAAGCCCATATCTTTCAATTCCTGTACCGAGACGTTCTCCAGGTCGGGGATGCCCTCGGAGGTCTCCGGCTGTTGGGCCGCCACGCGTGCCTCCTGCTCACCGACCCCCGATACCGTTCGGACCACGTCCGGGCTGCCGTCGTCTTCGGCCCGCTCTACGCCTTCAAACTCTTCCTGAAGCTGCTGCTCGATGACCTCTCTTTGCGCGCGAAACTCCGAATGGAACTGCTCTAAGTCCGCGACAAGCCCATCAAGGCTCTCGCCGGAAGAGGCCGCCCGTGCCGGGTCGGGACGGACGATGTAGGCAACGCCCGCATCGTCGCTTTCTTCTGTTTGGTCGATCCACTCTTGGATGCTCTCCCGCCCCGGCTCGTCCATCTGGTAGAGCCCCATGTTGAATGACTTCGGGCTTCCCTCCGCAGGATTGACATGCGTGCTGTTTTGTGTGACTACGACCTGCGTGTGGTTCGGGGCGCTAATTTCTCCGGTCTCGGGGTCTCGTTGACTTACTGGGCCGTCCCACTGGAAAGACGCCTCCCCGCTTATCACATCGCGCACCTCCCGCTCGATTGCGTTGTCGGGACTAAACGTGTCGGCAAGAGAGGAGAACGCCTGCCGAATCTGCTCGGTCGTCGATCCGGGCTCGATGTCCGCCTGCCGCTCCATCTCTTCTGCAAAACGGCGGGCAATCTTCTCTTGGTTCTCGTCGTAGCTCTCTAGGCTCTCGCCCTCAACCTCGTTGTACGCCTCTAGCGCTCGCTGTCGGGCCTCCTCGCCGCCAAACTCGTAGAGGGAGTGAAAAAGCTCCTCAAAAGCATCAGTCTGTGAGGCGTCGGCAAAAATGTGAGCATCCCCGAACCGACGGCGGTTAAACACATCCGATTTGGTAGCCCCGACGAAGTTGTCGCCCTCCTCGAAGACCTCAACGCGCTTCACCTCGTCCCCGGTAAGCGGCCTGCTGTTTACGTCGTGGAAGAAGAACCGGCTCTTGAGATTGGTCTTGTCCTCCTCAGAAAGATCGTTTTGCCGATCAATGACCGCGCCGATAGCCTTCCCGACACGCTCTTGCCTACGCAACTCCGGCTCTTCGGCGTACTCATCGAGGTTTCCGTCTTCGATGTCCTGAAAGCGGACGAGGCGCTTGACCGTCTCTGAGCTACGGTGGTCGAAGGGAAACACTTGGCTCGCCCCCCGCTCGTTCTCGATGTCGAACAGAGAGCGGGCGTACGACTTGCCATCAATCGAGACCTCCCCTTCTGCGGCTTCTTTCGCGCGCCGCTTCTGATGGATCTGTCCCCGCGCGACGCCGAGGTTTTCGGTCGGTACGGTGTTCTCGTTGGCATTGAGCCGCTCTAGCTCCGCCGCGCTTGATCGCATGTCTCGGATGCCCGCAGAAATGCCGCCCATCACGCCACCAGAGATCGCCCCGGCAAGCCCCTCTTCCAAAAGATTTTCGAACGGCTTCAGATCCGGGTTCGTCGCAAACTGGCGAGCCGCGTCGTCGTAGGCAGACTGAAACGTCTCTTGCGTAAACTCAACGCCTGCACCTTTCAACGAAGCGACACCGATGCCCGGCCCTAATCCTTTTCCGGCATCGAGCATCGTGTCGGCAAACCGGCCCACGACCGCCTCCGTCATGCCACCGGGCGCAGAGGTCCAGAAGGCGTTCATCGACTGCTCTTCGATTGCATCCTCTAGCGTGCGCTGCTCCCTTGGCGTTAGCTGCTCCCCTGCACGCTGCCGCTCAAGAAGCTCGCGCGCCTCGGTACCCAGAAGACGCGGGTCCGGGTTGTTCTTAAACCGCTCGTAGGCGTGAAAGCCGGTCATACCACCACCCTGAATGCCCGGAACGACGCGGCTTGCGATGCGCGTAGCCCGGTCCTGCGCCGAAAGCTCTCCGGGCGCGCTGAAGCGAGGGTTGCCACCAACGGTGAGCGCCTCCTCTACGTCGTCTGCGTTGCGGGCGATAACCTTGCGCCCCTCGTCTGATGCGCGAACACCCGCCCCTACGCGCGCGCCTGTAATCTCATCTAAGCTCCGAAGGCGCTGGCCGGTCGGAGAGAGGTCGCCAAGGGTCTTTTGCACGTCCTCAGTGTCGGCGCGCCGGA
>JAHEOA010000002.1 GCA_018609825.1 Candidatus Bipolaricaulota bacterium
GCCTGGTACGCCCGAGACGGCGATCGCCCGGAAGCGCGCGTCGACGGCTTCGTCGTCGACCTCCTCCGGCCCCGGCCCGAACCCTCCTCCGATGCCCTGCTCATCGAGATCCAGACCGGACGGCTCGGCACCATCCGGCCCAAGCTGGAGCGCCTGTTGGCCCACCATTCCGTCCGCGTGGTCACGCCGATCCCCGCGGAGAAATGGCTGGTGAAGCTGGCCCCGCGCAACGGCCCCCCGCAGAAACGCCGGAAGTCGCCCAAGCGGGGCACGCGCATCGACGCGTTCCGCGAGTGGGTCAGCATCGCCCCCCTGATCGGCCACCCGAACCTCAGCCTGGACATCCTGTTGATCCAGGAAGAGGAAGTCCGCCGCTTCGACGGGCGGCGTGGCTGGCGCCGCCGAGGCTGGGTGATCGAGGAGCGTCGGCTGTTGGGCGTTCGGGAGCGCCATCCCATCGACACGCTCGCTTCCTTGCGCGAGCTGCTCCCCGAGACGCTGCCCCGCCGGTTCACGACGGCCGATCTGGCCAGTGGCCTGGCCGTTTCCCGAGGGCTGGCTCAAAAGATGGCTTACGTGATGCGTGAATGCGGGGCCATTGACGCATTGAGCCGTAACCGATCCGGCATTCTCTACGGTTGGCCCCACGACTGAACGCCGAGCCTGCCCAGCTCTCGAGTGATCGCGGCCGGCATCTGGCCAGGTGATCAATATGACCTCAGCGCCGCACGCCGGAACCCATGCCTCAACGCCCACTGGCCCCACCCCTCCACCTCCGTCAACGGCACCCGCTCAATCGCGATAAATCGCATCGATTGGGCCCATGCTGCGTTGTCCATCGGCGGCCGCCTCCCCCAAATCGAGATTTCTCGGATCCGGTGCCGCACAACCGTCGTCAGGGCTGGGGAGGTCGCAGATGTCATCACCGCGTTTCAGAGCACCATGTTTTACGATGGGGCCCTTTACCAGCCGACGTGCCTAAGTGAGTGAGAGGAGTGAGAGGGATGCTGGAACGCCGGACGGTCATCTTGGCTGCCTACAACAAAATAAACGGCTTTGCACGCAACATTCGACCGGAGCACGTTCGCGGCCGACACGCCGAGGAGGTCGTGGCCGCCAAGCGCTCCATCTACCAGCTCTTCCTCCAAGAGCTGAACCGCGAGCTCAACGATCCGGAGACCGCCGACGAATTGATCTACGACGCGACAACGGCCGACGTCTTCGACCGTCTGATGGCCGAGATCTCAGCCCAACACGAAGCGCTGCACGACATCAGTCGAGCCTTGTTGAACTCCCATACCCGGGTCGACCCCGCCCATCCGACGGAAGATTTGCCCGAAGAGGCGACCACGGCGGTCGCCTGAGCAACGACCGAGACAGCGCATCAAGCACGGGCGTGTTCCCCCTGGCTTCCCCCGAGAGAGGTCCCGATCTCTCTCGGGGGCCCCAATGGCATGGGGCACGCCCCGCCCGCGGGGCCCCAAGACGACAGCGCCCGGACGGACGCATCCCGTCGGACTGCGTAGGCCCGTCGCTTGTCCGCGAGGTCGGGCAAGGTATCCTGGGGGCGGGTGCCGCCCGAAAGCGAGGCCATCCCCATGAGTGCGCTCTCGGCCAAGCAGGCGATCCGCGAGCACGTTTGGCAGAGCCTCCGGGACCAAGGCCAGCAGGCGTTCCCGTTCAAGGAGCGCGACTTCATCCCCAACTTCGTCGGCTCCGACGCGGCCGCGGATCGGCTCCGCACCACCCCCGAATGGCAGAGCGCTCGCGTCGCCTACGCCAACCCGGACTACGCCCAACGGCGGGCGCGCCAGTACGCGCTGGAGGACGGCAAGGTGCTCCTCATGGCCGCCCCGCGCCAACCCGACACGTTCCTGCGGCTCGATCCCGCCCGCCTCAAGGGCCACGCGCGCGAGGCGACGACGATCAAGGGGATGTCCCGGTTCGGTCAGCCCGTCGACGCCGGCGACCTGCCGGCAGCCGATCTGGTGATCAAGGGCTCGGTGGCGGTCGATGAGTGGGGCGGTCGGCTCGGCAAGGGGCACGGCTACGGCGACCGGGAGCTGGAGCTGCTGGCCAGCCGCGGGCTGCTCGGCGCCGCGACCCCGATCGTCACCACGATCCACGAGCTCCAACTGGTCGACGCGGTGCCCACTGAGCCCCACGATCGCCGCGTGTCACTGGTCGTGACGCCGGAGCGCGTGATCCGCGTCGCCCCCGAGTCCCGATGAGTCACGCCAGCGTCCGCACCCGCCGCAGCCGGAACCGACGGCTGGGACGTCCCCCGTTGTGCCGATCGCAGCAGACCCGACAGGCCCAGGATCCCCGAATCCGCGTCCGCGTGCGGCGGCCGCAGTGGGGGCACGCCCACTCGTACTTGAGGGGCCGGTGCATGCCGGGATAGCGCCTGCAGTGGCGTGGAGCGCCCACGCGCTCGGCCTCGCGCCGAAACTCGGGGCCGTGGTGCGGCCCGCCCGGCCGCAGTCGTCCGTGGATGTGCTGCCAGACGTGGACCATCTCGTGTTTGAGCGTGTCAAGCGCCTCATCCGGGAAGTGCCGGTGATAGGGCACGGAGAGCACGATCTCCCAGCCCCGCACGCGCGAGCGCCAGTACTTGCCGGCCACGGCGTGCATGCGCCGGCTCCACCGGACCGGTCGCTCGGGGAGTTCGCCGTTCCACCAGCAGCTGTTGAGATGATCGTAGAGGGCCCGAACGTGATCCGGATCCTCGATCGTCAGTGAGGTCTGCACCGATGGTCCTCCTGGAGAATCAAGGATGCCAACGTGATCTGAACCACGCGGCAAGCGTAGCGTACATCACGCCGAGAGCTCACGTCGACACACCGTTCACAACGTCGCAAGACATACTTCCAGGCCGGGCTGGACGCCTCCCCTCTACGACGTCGTGACCGGCCGATTACTCTGTCGTTACCATGTACACAATCAAAGCCCTTGCGAAGATGTACGGATTGAGCCCGAAGCAGGCCCGGGATCGCGTGACCGCGTTGAAACCGCTGATCGATGCCTACACGCATGACGGCAAGGAGAACGCGACCCGGTACACGGAACAGGGACGGGCGATGCTCGATCGCCTGCTCCAGGTCGAACGCGAGAACAGCGTCACGATCAAGGCGGCCGGCGACCAGGTCAAAGAGGAGTTCCAGTCCCATGTCCCCGGATCAAACGGCCAGGTGGACGAGGACCTCTTGGACCGGATTCAGGAACTGGAGACCGAACTCGAGGAACAGTCAGAAACCTATGAGAAGCGACTAGCGGATCTGCAACGAACGATCTCCAAGCACGACGGGCGCTTGGCGGAAGTGGAAGAACAGGTCCAATACATGCTTGAAGCCCCCAAGGAAGAGACGGGGTCGCAGGAAGCACAGACCGACGGGCGGCATGCGGATCAGGGCCGCATGGGGATCGACTCAACCGCCGAGCGGAACGCGCACGATGCGGACGGCCACACGTCCGAGCACGGCTCCCCCGCGCAGGACGTTCCCGTCGAAGTCGCCGTCGACGGAAACCTCCCACGTTGGCGTCAAGCCTTGGCCAACGTCCCCCAACTGATCAGCCGCATGTTCTCGTGACACGATCCGGATCGGACGAACCTGCAGGGTCTGTGGCATCTTCACAAGGGAATGAATCCAGCAGGTCTTGCCAACCGCCGTGATCGGGGCGGCCTATGCCCCAACCGACAGCCGGCATAGGCCGCCCTTCACTCCCGCTTCTCGAACATCGGATGTCCCAACCCTCCAGCAGAGCTGGATCTGAAGCCTGGGGCGTGTCACATCTCAACCGTTTCCACGCTTCCCCTACATCATCCCATCGGGATTGACGTAGAAGAAGCGCAGGGCAAAGCCCCATTCGGAGCCTCTGCGCTCCTTGCTGGGCCTGCAGGAAGGGGGCTTGTCCCGCGCAAGATCCCCATCCTCGGACGCTATCGAGCAAGGGCCCGGTCTCCTTTCGGGCCGGCCCGATCGCGATGGAGAATAGGCCCCATCAGGCGCCACGGAGGGGCTCCTGACGACGGGATCTGAGTCGTGCTCCCGAACGTCGGTTCCGCAACCTCTCCCGTCCACTCCTCAGGTGTCAAACGACCCCTGTCGACGTCGTTGGAGGCATCGTCGGGTTTTCCGTTCTCCTTTAGGGTTTAATCACTATGAACACGCCAACTTACGCGATCAAGCCGCGCGCTTCGCCGTGACCGTTGCCGAGGCAACGCTCGACGCCAACGTTGGCAAAGTCGTGACGATTGCCCCCGGCTCACCCGGCCGGCGGGCCCAGCCATGCCGGCTCCCCCGTTCCGCCTCCATGGCAGGGGCGATGAACGGCCGGAGGGCCTCGGCATGGGAGTTGTCGAACGGGCTCACGCGGTTCCCGACTGAGGAGGCACCGCCGATCCATCAGGCCGAGCAAGCAACGACCCGCGAGGGAAGGAGGTCACCCATGGTCGCATGGGGCCCCAGACAGCCTGGAGGCAGCTGAGCCGACAAGCGGCGACGGACGACCTCAACGGTTTTGACGAAGGAAGGAGGCACGTCCGATGACGGGCAGCGCCAACCGTCACCCGACTTAGCCGAAACGAGGGTGCCGAACGAACGCAACGCGAACGTGTATGTGCATACGGAATGCCGACTGTGTGAAGGATGCAACGAATTCAGCATGTGATGTTGAGGAGAACGCCAGAACATGGATGCCCGTTTCAAGTATGCGCTATCCGACGATGAATACGGACGATGAATGCGACCGTATGTTGGATGAGATGGGGCGCCCCAATGATCACGGCTGCCCTGGACCAACAGGGCATCCTGATCGTATCGAGTCAGGCACTCAGGCAGTCAAGCGCTCGACATGACCCAAGCGGAACTTGAGGCCACCGAAAGGATGCCGAGCATGGACGTCTACGGCGATCACCCCGGCCTTGCCGAAGAGCTTCATCCCACGTAGCCGGGCAACGCGACGACCCGAGGGCGCGCGCCGCGGCTCAGCCCGCGGGCCAGTCGGCCCCGTCGTAGTAACGGGTGCCTTGATGGCCCTTGCGCGGGATGGGCGTGACGAGTCGCTCGCCGGGGGCCTCGACCAGCACCAACGTGCGCGGCTTGCCCGACTCGGGATGGGCGGCGCCGGGAACCAGTTGCTTGATCCGCAGCCGCCCGATCAGCTGGTCGTCGAAGATGGTGTAGACGTAATCCCCCTCGGCCAATCGGGTGGGCGTGCCGGCCATGTGGAACTCGTATTCGCTCACTGAGCCGTCATAAAGCGACTCCACGGCCTTCCATCCGGCCTGTTTCGGGATGGTCTTGGTGATGCCCCAGCCCATCGATCCTCCTTGGCGGGTGATCGGGGCCCGCCGCTGAGTTCATCATAGGACGGCGAGGCCCGTCAGCGCACGCCAGTAGGGAGGGGCGCCGGCCCCATGGCGTCAATAGGGACGGCGCAAAGCCCGACTCGGCACGCGATCGGCGGTCGCGACGCCGGGCCCTTGCTGCGCTCGGACGTGGCCGCGACAACCTCGGAGAACCGGGCAAGCCCCCAGAGCCCTTCTCGGGATCTACCCCTTGAGGGACATTTTCCTCCGGATTGCGTCGAGGATATCGGCGGAAGAGTTCCGCGTGGCGTGTTGTGACCGACGCCGTCTGAGGTGATGAAGTTCCCTTATGGACACCCTGCCCGTCCTGTACGTCCCTTACTCCCTCCCATGGGGCCAGATGCCCCGATTGGCCGGTTGAGCAGGACGACAACGGGTACTCGCCTCGCGAAACCCTCAACAAAGGCGAGTTTGCTCCCCGGATGCGGAGAAGCTCACATTGATTCCGCGAATCCGTTTGCCCTATGCTTGCCCCCTCAAGTGGCGAAAACCCACTTGCGGACGTGCATTTCTGCTTTCCCGGGATGCCATGGGTGAGAGGGCGAGCCCACGGATCGTTGGCAAGGAGCATCCGGTGACCACGGCGACACCTGCAGCGCAGGGCAACGCGCAGCATCAGCGTGAGGCGTTCACGTTTGACCGCTTCATCAAGGGCGAGGGGAATCAACTGGCCTGCTCCGTCTGCAAGGCCGTGGCCGATCGCCCCGGGGACACCTACAACCCGCTCTTCATCCATGGCCACGTCGGCTTGGGAAAGACGCACCTGTTGCACGCCATCGCGCACGCCGCCCGGGCCGGTCAAGCCAACCGGGCGATCTACCTCCCCTCGGAGCGATTCGCCATCGATCTGGTGCAGGCCATTCGGCAGAGTCGCACCGCCGAGTTTCGGCAGGTCTATCGTCACGCCGGCATCCTGCTCATCGACGACGTCCACTTCCTGGAGAACAAGGACGGGATCGAGGAAGAGCTCGTCCACACCTTCAACGCGCTCTACGAGCAGGGGAAACAGATTGTGCTCTCCAGCGATCGGCCGCCCGAGGAGCTGCACAACATGCAGAGCCGCCTGGTCTCTCGCTTCCAAGGCGGGATGGTCGTGGACATCCAGCCGCCGACCTACGACGTGCGCCTGGCCATCCTGCAGGCGAAAGCCGCAGCCAACGGGGTCGAGGTGGCGGACGGCGTGCTGGAGACGATCGCCCACCGCGTGACCGCCAACGTCCGCGTTCTGGAGGGGGCGCTCGTGCGCGTGGCGGCCTACGCCGACCTCTGTGACGAGCATCTCACTGCCGATCGGGTCGAAGCGCTCATCGCCGACGACGGCCATACGCCGCAGCCGCTCAGCCTCGACCTCATCAAGGCCGAGGTGGCCAAGCACTACCGCCTGGATCCCGGCCGACTCGACGGCGAGGCGCGGGACAAGCGGACGACCCAGGTCCGACAGATCGCCATGTATCTGGCGCGGGAGCTCACGGGCAGCTCCTACCC
>JAHEOA010000003.1 GCA_018609825.1 Candidatus Bipolaricaulota bacterium
GGGCGCAACGAGCTCGTGGCGATCGGTCCCGGCGCTCGCCCTGGACGTTTGTGCTCTGCAAGACACGGTCGCTACATTGGGCGGAAGCGGAGGAAAGCCCGAGAGGGAAAGTCGGATCTGGCGGTCAGTGATCGGCAAGCCAGCCCATGGGGACGCTGGCCCGGACCGGTGTCCAGCTTGGGCTCCTTCGCTGACCTCCGCATAGCTCCGGCACCGCATGGTCCTCCTCACTGACCGGCCTCCGGGGAAGCGGGTTCCATGAGCGACGCCGTTGACATCGCCATCCAATCGACGCCAGCGCGGATCTCCGCCGCCGGCACGCCGTACTCCGCGGCCAACGCTGCGCATCGGGCTTCCACCTCGGCATGGGGAATCCGTCGCTCGTGCAACTCCTCCCAGGCGATGACGAACAGCCGCAGTGACTCCCGGCAATGGCGGCGACGGCGCGCCAGCGACGAGTGTTTCAACGCGGCCAGCCAGGCCTCCTCGCGACGTTCGGCCTCGGCCCAGGCGGCGAGTTCGCGCTGCTCGGCCGCCTCCTCATCCTCCAGATTCGACATCACCCGCTGCAGGAGCCAGCCCACCCAGCTGCAGAGGCGCTCAACGCCGCGGCGCAGCAGGGCTTGCAGCTTGTCGCGCCGTTTCCAGAGCCGGCTGAAGAGCCGATCGTGGACTTGCCGGACCCGCTGCGCGCTCCCTCCCTCCAGTCGCTGCAGGATGAGGCCGCTGATCCGCTCCGCGGGCTCGGCAGGTACCCCCAGGTTCCAGCAGCCGAGGCGGAACAGTTTGGCCGCCCGTTTGAATCCATATTGGCCCTTTCGAAGCGTCGTCCAGCCCGAGGTCAGGTAGCGGCAGCGTTGGGCCGGGTTCGCTTCCCAGCGCGGGCGTTCGGGGGCGGGGGCTTCTGCATAGCGGTGTTGGGGGTTATTACTTCTGGGGTTCTTAGGGGGGTGACACTTTTGCGCTTGCGATTCGGCAGAGCTGTCTCGACCCGCGGGCGGCTTCCTCCAGTTGAGGCGGTACGTGGAGTGATGGCCGCGGCCGGTGCGCGACTCCGTCCGGAACAGCAGGTTGACCCGCTGGAGGAATTTGACGACCTTGTAGACGGTCTTGCGCGAGTAGCCCGTCTCGGCGACGACGGTGTCGGCCCGGAGCTCGAAGCGGCCATGCGCGTCGGAGTGGCGATACAGGTAACGGAAGATTCGGTCATAGGATAGACTGCGCTGTTTACGAATGACATTGGGTATTTTTGATGGGGCGGAGTTGACACACGCCCCCCATCTGGTGTATGATTTGGACGTCATTGTGGGTACACCAGAGCCGGAAAGCTCCTGTTGCTGCAGGAGCTTTTCTCTTTGTCTCGCCGGCTAAATCAGCTCAACCCTTCCCGCCTGGTGTAGGCCTCACCTCCTTGAGAGCGGATCGCCGAGTGTAATCTCCATGACGCTGGGGGCACCATCCCAGCTGTCGTCCCGTCTCGGTTGAGCCTGGCGCCGTTCGCTGTTGACGGTCGAAACGATCGATCGGGCGCCTGACGGCGTTGCCGCGGTCGGGGGATCATGCGGCGAGCCTTCGGGCATGCTGAGGGCAATCCATCGGGACGACGGGCGATGATCGCTCGGCCCGTGGGCCGGAACGGCCACACGGGCCTTGACGTCGGCAGACGGGATGCGTAGACTGGTGTCAATCACGGCTTGACACGGAGCAACCGAGAGCCCCGACCCCCATCGGGGCTTTTTCAATTGGGCGGCTCGGCGCGGCCTGGCCCGGTTGCCGTCGTGTCGCTCACCCCCTCGGCTGATGCTTCGGCCGGTCTAGATCTCGATCAAGGGACATCGGAGCGGTGAAATCGCCTGCCCTACTGGGCAGATGCGCCAGCCTCAACGATCCGGAGCCGTCTCACTCGGCGAAGCTGGTCCATCGTGATCCCCTTCTCCCGGCATATCCGTTCGGCCTTGGCTTGGGTGATTTCGGGCGTCACCCCGATGTATGCGACGTGGCGCTGTCGTTGCGCTTTGGCCTCGCGGTCCCAGCGGTTCTCACGAAGGACGTAGAACGTGTGCGTGGTATCGGCCTTCCTCTTGGGCTTCTTGGATCCCTTCGTGAGGAACAGCGCCATCGTGGATCCGAGTATAGACCCGCCGCCGAGCGTCATGCAACCGGTTTGGACCAATTTCCGCTCACAACGTCGCGGCGTCCGTCGTCTCGTCGACGGACCGCCGCTGTGCTCTCCCGATCGGACATGCACGACCTCGCTCGAAGACGGCGGGCGTCATCGCCCGCCCGGGCGTTGTGACGTGGATCCCTCTCGCTGGCCGTGGCCGGGGCGCTCGGGGGTGATCGCGAGCATTCGCCAGCCGAAGCGAACGATCCTCGGGGCATAACGTATTCAGAGCACATGGTGCTATGAAGACACGATCGTCAGGAGCGGATCGGCATAATGTCGCGTATGTCTCCTGATGGAGCGACAATATGGGGTTGGCTTATCGAGCACTATGTGCTATGAATACGGAGGCATGTTCCTGGCGAAGACGTGGAAGACCGTCAACGGGAAGCGCTATCCTGCATGGGTTCTGAAGAAAGCCGTCTGGGACAAGGACCAGAAACGGCAAAAGCAAGTCTATGTGGCTTACGTCGGCACAAAGAAAGTGTTATCGTGGACAAAGGCACAGGAAATCTGTCAGGACAAAGGCATAAGTCTAGAGGAACTCCAACACGTTAAGCGGCTTCAAATAGAGAAGCCACCGGAAGCCACCCCACAAGCCACACAGGACGAAGGCGATACGATGACAGGTCCGAGCCAGGCCAAAGAACAAACGATTGAGGAGGAGGAAGTCGATCCGGAGATCGGCTTCGACGTCCCCGAGACGACGCCGGCGGAGATGGTGCGGCAGTTGCGGGCGTACTACGAACTGGGCAACACGCTGGGCGACTACGACGACCTGGCCTACCGGATCAGCCCGTCCATCGACGCCGAGGAGCTGCGCATGGTGGAGCAGGATCGCGCCGTCCTCGACGGGGCGGAGCAAGAGCGCCTCCGCAACAAGTGGCGCTGGATGCATGGAGTGATCGCGTAGATGGCCGAGCGGCCCTTCCCACGCCCGCCCCAGCGTGTCCCCGCGGATGGGTGAGCGGTGTCCTGGCGCGTTGCGGCCCGCGTCGGACAATACGACCGGACTTCTTGTTTCCGTGACGAGTCGGGGCCGACGCCACCACCGCTTGGGCGGCCTCGATTCGCCATGTGCCGGCTTCCCGATCCGGGATGGGCCCGTCCTCGGGCGAACTCAGTTGACCGAGTGGACGTGGCGGCGGACGTACTCGCGGAACAGCGGGTCGGGCACGGAGTAGCGGCGCTTGTCCGGGCCGTGGGGGGGCTGGGCGACGCACCCCTTCGCCTTGAGGCGACGCAGGAGCTTGGGCACCGACGCGGCGTTCAGCCCCGCCTCGGTGGCCGCCTGGACGACATTGCCGTGCGACGCCGGGCGTGCGAGGTCCACCAGCACCGCCAGCAGCCGCTGTTCGCCCGCGCTGAGCGAGGCGATCTGGGGCTCGAAGATCGTCAGCGAGATGCGGTAGAACGTCTGCTCCAGGGCCAGCTCGAACGTGTGGCGGGTGGCGCGGTTCTCGCGGCGTGCGAGCTCGAAGGTGTGGTAGGCCAACTCCTGGAGGTAATAGGGGTGGCCGGCCGCGAGCTCGGCGATGCGGCTGACGACCTCGTCGTCAAAGCGCATGGGGGTGTCCGCGATCGGCCGCGTCACGGCGGCGCGCATGGCCGGCTCGGTGAGGCGCCGCAGCTCCACCGTCTGGGAAAAGGGCGCCGACGGGGATCCGGTTGAGGTGAGGGAGCTGAGCGGGTCGGGAGCGCCGGAGACGACGAGCATCACCCTGGCCTCCGCCGGGCCCAGCTCCGCGAGCGCGCGCCGCAGCAGCGCGGTCGTCCGCGGCACGTCCTTGACCCGATCGAGGTCATCGATCAGCAGGAGGAGGCCGGTTGGGCGCTGCTGACCGCGGCCCCAGACGTGGCGGAGGCGGTTGCGGAGATCGGCCTGTGCCTCGCCCGCCGCGGGGAGGGGGCCGTGGAGGGTGAGCTCCGGTTCGGGGGGCGGATATCGGGGCCGATCGTGCGGTTGCGCCGACCGTGGCGGTCGCGATGCCCCGTACGTGGCGTCGACCCGCAGCCCCAGGTGGCGGCCGAGCGAGTCGATGCAGGCCGCCGGAGATTCGGGGTTGGCCACCTTCAATACGGTCAGAGCGCCTTCGGCGTCGGCCAACCGTTGGCATTGCAGCAACAAGGACGTCTTGCCCAAAGCCCACTCGCCCAACACGGCCATGTGGCGCGGTGCCCCATCGAGCGTGGACCGGAGGCATTCCCGGAACAGCTTGGTCTCCGCATCGCGGTCGGCAAGGTGGGGCGGGGCGAGGCTACTTCCCGGCGTGAAGGGGTTTCGCAGGGTCATGCGTGATGAGACTGACAATATATGTCAGGGTTGTCAAACGTGACCGTTCGCCATGATCTTCATGTGACGGACGACTGCACCTATCGCCTCAGGTCCCGGTTCCCTTCTAGGGGCTTAAGGAGGTCCACGTGAGGAGTTGCCTCCGAGGCCAGTGGACCGGGCCGCGCCGGCGTGGGGCGTGGCCGCGGTGCCGAGGACAGGCGATGCCGCGCGAGCGTGCTGGCCTCGTGGAGCTTTCCCCAGCTGCACCCTGGCGCCGACGGTAAGCCCGCCTCCCTCGCTTCCCGGGCTTACCTTTTCCGTGATCTCCGTGTCCCAATCGCCCCACAACCTGCGCTGCCGGCCGATGGGACGGTCGGCCGGGCGTCGTCCGTGGGCTCGCCAGGGGGCCTATCGGCCGACGGGCACGGGGAGCTCTCGAACCCGGCCGGGATGGCGTCCGTCATCCACAGCTTGGGCGGCCGTCGCTAAGTTGAGCGCGGGAAGGCAGGGGCCCCGGAAGACTTCACCCTGAATACGCCGGTCTCAGACTGGGCGTCTGGGGTCCCTGTTTCTTCCCTGGCCCGCGCCTCGACGGGGCTCGTCCGGCGGGAACGCTCGACGTTCGACGGTTGAGGATGGCCGGTTGAGCCACGGCGCGTTGCCAGTCGCCCCGCGCTCGGGGCCCTCCATCCCGGCTGTCTCGCCGCCCGTCGTGCGGAAAGTCCCCTCGGGAGCCAGGCCACAGGCGCCGGCGACCGGCACACGTTCGGCCGAGCGCTGCCCGATGTCCTTGTGCCACGCCCCGCGTCAAGACACAACGGGTGGACCAAGGAGGTCGTCGATGGGCCAGGACATTCGGTTTGCCGCGATTCGCGAACGGGCCGACCAGGCCATTGAGGCGTTGTCGGCCCACATGGCGAGCCTGGACCGACGGATCTCGGATACGCGAGCCTGCTTGGAGCGCATGGAGCCCCATGCCAAGGTCTACTACCGCTACAATCGGTGTTCCGCCCGCTGCCGCTGCAACGACGGCCGTGGCCACGGGCCGTACGCCTATGCCTCCTTCCGCGACGGAGACGGCCGGGTGCGTCGGCGTTATCTGGGCAAGGCGCCCCAGCTTCCGGAGGGAACGGTCGAGCGCGGGGTGTATCGCCGGATGGAGCGCGAGCTGGGAGAGCTCCGCGCCGAGCGCGAACGCCTGTGGGCGCAAATCGGGCGGGCTTTGGAGCTGTTGGAGTCCTCGGCGGCTCGTTCCGAACGCGCCCTGCGGGCGGACGAATGGCCGTTGACGCCCAGCGATCGTCGGCCTAGGGGCGACCGGCATTCGGCAGCTGCCTGAGCAGGAATCCATCCCCGCGGCCACGTCCGCGGGAGACCGAAGAGACGGCGTGTTTCCGAGATCGGCTCGGCTCCGCTGCGTTCGGCGTCGGGATCGGAGCTCGGTCCGCCAAGGCATCGCCGCGCCGCGGGTTGCCTTCGATCGTCGACGTCTCCGAAGATGAGGGGGCGGTGATCGGTATAGCTCGCGACGCCACGCCACGCCGCATCCGGCCGAGGGCGACCATGACGATCGCGGACGCTCGAGCTCGCCCGTGCGCCAGCTCACTGGGCGAGGAAGTCCGCGATTCGCCGGTCGGGAGGCCGACGTTTCGGCTCAGTCGGCGGCTCGGGGGCACTGCCTCGGACGATCCGGATCGAAGCGGATCTGAAGGCTTGTCTTCCCGAGGAGGTCTGGAAGCGCGTCAACTGGCTGATGAAGGGCCACGGCCGCGCCGTCTGCACCCCGAATCGGCCGGCGTGCTCCGGCTGTGTGCCGGGCGACCTTTGTCCGAAGATCGGGGTCTGACGGTCGACTGGGCTTAAGGAACCGAATGGGTCGGAGTGAGCGCCATGGAGCCGGCCGAGCTCGACACGCTGATCGAGGACGTCCGAGCGGACCTGTGGACCCTGTTCGAAACCGCCGACCCGCCGCCCGATGAGGCCTTCGAGCACGTGATCGACGAAGCGCTCCGCGACGCGCGGGATGCCCACGCCGACATGACGGAGGTCGACGCCCGCTACCTGAAGCCGCTGGTCTTCGCCCACGCTCGGGGGTATGTCCGCGGGCGACTCCGGCGGGCGAGCTCCCCATGAGCCCCCCCGCCTTCCCCGGCCGCCATGGTCCACTGGCCGCGATGGCCGGATGAGCCATGGCGGATGCGCCGCCCACGCCCGATCTTGAGCCGCAGCCGATCGCGATGCCGAGCGGCGTCGTCTCGTGCGGTTGCTGCGGGCCACCGTCGGTTTACGCGAGGCCGTACGGTTGGCCTCCCGGGCGCAGTGGGGAGCCGCCCTGTGCGATGTCCATGGTCGGCCCTCGGCGGGCCATACGGAAGGGCGCGATCGAAGGGCGGCTTGCCCGAGCGCGGTCGACCCAGAGGGGCCTGGCCAGGGAACGGTTCGACCTCCTTGCCCTGGCGATTTGGGGTGAGAGGGAAATGACCAGGGGCATGTCGTCGAGCTCAGTCCTGACCTCGATGCGGCAACCGTCGCTGGTCCAGGCCCTCCGAGTTCGTGGCATCGACCGAACGTCCGTAACTTCAGCACATTTGGCGTGGGCTGTCAAGTGGCGGCGGGGCACGGAGACGGAGCCGAGCGCCGGGGCCGATCGGGGCCGAACGGCGAGTCCACCTCGACCGTTGGCCCTCGCCCCCATAGCGAGGGCCGTTTTGTCGTTCTGGACGGGCCAGAAAGCCCTGACCTCGGGACGGCTTGACAGGCGAACAAATGTATGGCATAAATAAGTACGCGGGAGATCGCCATGGAAGAGAGACTGACGGCCAAGCAGGAACAGATGCTGGAATTCATCCTGGACTGCCTTGACGACCGGGGCACGGCGCCGACCATTCGCGAGATCGCCGATCGGTTTGGGTACGCCTCCCCTGGGTCGGTGCAGCGCCATCTCGACGCCTTGGAGAAGAAGCGCTACATCCGTCGGCGCGAGGGCGCGGCCCGGGGCATCGAGCCGATCTGGGAGAGCGTCCGGCGCGTCTTCTGGCGGCGCATGGGCGTGCCCGTCGTCGGCCGGGTTGCCGCCGGCGAGCCGATCTTGGCCGAGGCCAACATCGAGGAAGTTCTCGATCTGAAGGACCTCTTCCCGCACGACGATCAGCTCTTCGCCCTGCGCGTGCAGGGCGACAGCATGGTCGGGGCCGGCATCCTCGAGGACGATCTCGTCATCCTGCGGCCCCAGCCGACGGCCGAGTTCGGCCAGATCGTCGCCGCCATCGTCGAGGACGGCGAGGCGGAGGGGACGATCAAGCACTTCAACCGTCGCGGCGATCAGATCGTGCTGGAGCCGGCCAACCCGAACTATCAGCCGATCGTGGCCGATAACGTGCGCATCGTCGGCGTGGCGCTCGGCGTGGTGCGCCGCTTCAACGCCTGGCACACGCGGCGGCTGTTCAACACCTGATTGAGGGAGGGACCGCGATGGGCAAGCAGGACGTGCTCGACACGGTATTGGCGGATATTCGGAAGCGCTACGGCGAGGGCGCCATCATGTGGCTGGGCGAGTCCGGGCGCCAGAACATCCCCGTCATCCCGTCGGGGTCGCTCTCGCTCGACGTGGCGCTCGGGATCGGCGGCATCCCGCGCGGCCGCGTCGTCGAGGTCTACGGGCCCGAGTCGTCCGGCAAGACGACGCTGGCGCTCCACTTCATCGCCGAGGCCCAGAAGCAGGAGGGGACGGCTGGCTTCATCGACGCCGAGCACGCGCTCGATCCGACCTACGCCGAGGCGATCGGGGTCGACTTGGATCAGGTCCTGGTCAGCCAGCCGAACTCCGGCGAACAGGCCCTGGAGATCACCGAGCAGCTGGTCCGCAGCGGCAGCCTCGATCTCGTCGTCGTCGACTCGGTGGCGGCGCTCGTGCCCGAGGCCGAGATCACCGGGGCCATGGGCGAAC
>JAHEOA010000004.1 GCA_018609825.1 Candidatus Bipolaricaulota bacterium
CGAACGTCGGCCCGAGATGCTCAAGCGTCAGCGTAAAGTCGATCTCGTCGCCCTCGGATGGATTGGCGTCGTCGACCGTCTTGGTCAAAGCCAGATCCTGCTCGCACGCCTGACTGCCCGCCACGCGGTCCGTTGCAAGCACAATCAGCGACTGTGTGGGGCCAGCAACACGGTTGCCGTTCTCGTCGACGGCCACGGCGCCGTCGTTGAGCAGCAGTTCGCCGCAGTCGGAGGGCTGATAGAAAGGACCGTCGCCACCGCGACGACCCGGATTCTCGGCGGTCTGGATCTCGACGAGGAGCGTCTCGTCGGCCCCGTCCGTGTCCGGAACGGTCCACTCGATGCTCGTGGAACCGCGGACGCCTTGGCCGTTCTTCGTGAAACTGGCGCTGCCGGCGCTCGCCATCGCGCTGTTGACGACGAACTCGCCCGGTACGACGTCCTCGACGGTGGCGGCCGGCCCGCTGTAGGTGATGGTGAACTCGAAGACCGTCGGGTCCTCCAACAGGATGCCGACTTCCTCGGGACCCGCGGTCAGTTCCTTCTCAATGCTCGCGTCTTGGGCCTGGACGCCGAGACCGCCGGGGCCTCCGGCGAAGAGCAGGCCCACGATAAGAGCCGTTGCGACGGTAAGAACGCGATCAATACGCACAGCAATCCCTCCTTGGGATGGATGATGATCGGCATTTGGTGAGCGCCCCGGTTGGCGCTGCAGCGCTGCGATGGCAATCTAGGACATGTCAAGTCGTTATCGAATGGATATCAAGTGGAAAACACGTGGTATTCGAGTGAATTATTTACTTAGTAACATTTTTTTCATACGAACCGAACCCAAGGCTTCGTGATCGAGGAATGGGGGCTCAGGCATCATTTCATGCAACGGCACCGCGGCATGGTATGCTCCTTGATAGCCGTGAAATCTAACCCTCAGGTGATCAACCATGCGCGAGGAGATCATTGCCGTCCTGGTCCTCTTGGCCGGAATCGGCGCCGGGCTCCTGCTGGCCTCCAGCGGCGGCGGCGTCAATCCCCCGGAGCCGACCGGCAATCTGCCCGGCCACGAGAGGATGCGCTCGGTGCTCCAATCCGTGGTGGCGGAGTCGAATGGCGGATTCGGCTTCGACATGTGGGCAACCGTGGTCGACCGCGACGGCGAGGTTCGGCTCGTCGTGTTCTCCGGGGACGCTCGGGGCGATCAATGGCCGGGGAGCCGTATCATCTCGGCGCAGAAGGCCAACACCGCCAACGATTTCAGTCTGCCGCAGCTGGCCCTCTCCACCGCGAACCTCTATTCCGCGGTCCAACCGGGCAACAGCCTCTACGGCCTACAGTCGAGCAACCCCGTCGACACCGACGTGGCTTACGCCGGGCCACCGCAAGTTTACGGCACGATCGAGGATCCGTTGGTCGGGCAGAAGCTGGGCGGGGTCAACGTGTTCGGGGGCGGCCTTCCCCTCTACAGCCCCGATGGCGAACTCCTGGGCGCCTTAGGGCTGAGCGGCGACACCTCCTGCGCCGACCACATCAAGGCCTGGAAGGTTCGTCATCGGCTCAATCTCGACAACGTGCCCGCCGGGAACAGCCCCACGAACGACGACAACATCGTCTTTGACATCAGCGGCGGCCAAAGCGCGAGCGGTTGGGGGCATCCGACGTGCTCCGCGGAGGCCACGGAGATCGCGCGTCAGCTTCCGGAGACCCACCCGACGGGGCCGAATCCATAATCGTCCGTTGGGCGCCGTCAACCGATATCGTGAGGTCTGCAGCGCGTAGGTGGACTCATGGGCAGTCCGTCATTACCGCATTAGCGGACGGCACCGATCCCGCTACATACGTGGCTTTTCTGACCAGCTAATCAGCGCTAGTTAGATGATTCGACATCTTGGATGAGCTAGCCGATTCTTGAGATCATGCCACATCATTGCTCACTCACCGAGCATAGAGTCACATTCCCGGAGGAACTGCATTGGATGGCGAGGGTCTTGTCGTTGTTGTCCTCATTGCTCTCTTCGATGATGTCATTGACGTCGGCGATGGCATTGACGAGCACCGCGCCGCTCCCCTGGATGGTGATCGTCTCATCGATCTCCACCGCGACCTCCTCACCTGCCGGCACGGCAGGGATCTGGCTGAGCACGGCCAGCGCCGACGATCCGAGGCCGAGCAACTGGAACGTCGAGGAGCCAGCGTCCTGATCGCCCTGGTTGGCGATGATCGCGGTCTGGATTTGGACGGTGAATATCGTCTGGTTTTGTTGGGTTTGGGTTTCCACAAGCTCTACATTCAACGAGTCAACAACCAGGTCCGGCAATGTACCGGTAGATCGGCTTCGGGCGTAGCGGTCCCCGAGGGCTCGGGCAGACGGTTCGCTAATGCGTCGACGCTCGCTCACGCCGAGCTCAGTGCTGCTGCCGCGGCCGCGGCGGTCCAGGAAGAGCCCGCCCCACATCAGCTTGCCGTCGTCGTCGGCCAGGTCGGTTGGATCCGTCGGCGTTCGGGGATCCTCGTCGCAACCGCCGGTGTGGATCAGCCCGAGCGCGTGGCCGAACTCATGAGCCGTGACGGTCAGCAGGTCCTGCTTGCCGTCGGCCGGTCCGCCCGGCTTGGCCTGGCTCATCTCCTTGATCTCACCACACTTCTCCACCAGGGCCGTCTCGAACTCCTCATCTTGAGTGGGTGTGGGGTCCACGAACCAACCCTTCGCATTGTCCGGTTCCAGCAGGATGACGCTGCAGCGATCGAGCGTGCCGGCCTGCTTCAGCTCGTCGCACAGCTCGCCGCCCATGGCCTCGCGGATCGGCTCGGCGAGCCGTTCGGGGGTGTAGAGGCCGGCCAAGCCGTTACCGGAGGGTGAGCTCCACTTGAACTCGATGTCGGTGGCGAGTCCCTCGCACGCCGAATCGTTCGCCTCATGAATTCGACCGCTCAAGGGGTTCTCGACATCCTGGATTGTGGCTTGGGTCCACTGGGCGACGGCGGCCCGAACCACGTCCCTTTCGGCCTCAGTCCATGACTCGTCGCCGTCGTCGTCGTTGAACCCCCAGCAGATGGGAAGCTGTGCCCATCGGCCGGGCTCAATGTCCGCGGTTCCAGGCCACTCGTCCGCACCCCAGAACCCCTGCCATTCGGCTCCAACGGCAATCGTGGCGCTTAGTCCTACGATCAGGATCGTCAGTGCCCAACGCCAGCGTCGCATCATGATCCTCCTTCCATTCTGTCGCATTTAGGCTTTCGGGGGGCTGCCTCCGATTCCATCTCTTTGGCGATCACTCCCGGTTCCATCGACGGCGGATCCATCGCCCCAGCAGCCAGACCGCGTGAGCCACGACGAACGCGCCCCAGGCGCCCAGCACGTAGGGCGCCCACCACTCGGCCCACCAGGGGGCGGGCTCCGGGGCGCCCAACGGCGCGGGTTCCGGGCCGAATCGCTCATGGAGCCAGCTGTTCACCCCATATAGCGCTGCGCCGGCCATCACATAGGCCGCCGCGTGCCA
>JAHEOA010000005.1 GCA_018609825.1 Candidatus Bipolaricaulota bacterium
TGAGCATCTCGGGCCGACGTTCGTCGAGGACATCGAGGTCACCGACGAGCTGCCGGAGGGCGTCAGCTTCGTGGGCGCCAGCGCCAGCCTTGGCAGCTACGACGCTGATGCCGGCCTCTGGGAAGTCGGCACGCTCGATGCGGACGGCATCGAGGGGCCGGCCGAGGCGACTCTGGAGATCCGGGTGTCCGTCGCTGACGGCACCAGCGGCGAGACGATCGAGAACCTGGCCGAGATCACCAACGCCAGCAAGGACGACCCGAACCTGGCCAACAACCAGGACTCGGCGAGCTTCACCGTCCAGTAAGCTGGCCTCAATGATAGCCACCGCGAGCGCCCCTCCCATGTCGCGTGGGAGGGGCGCTCCGCCCAAACAGTCCAGGAGAATCGTGGCGTGACAGCGTCATCCGGGCGGCCTCGAGCGCAACGCATGGGAGCCAAGGTGATCCTTATCGTGGCTTTGACCCTTTTCTGTCCCTCTCTTTTCGTTGACGCCGAAAACGTCCGTTTATCTCAAGTCACGTCCGTCGATGCGCGGGGGCGCTCCGGGGTCGGGCTTGATCTGCGCCTCCAGCTGGCACGGGTCAACCTGCGATATCAGGGCTTCGCCTTCGGGCGGGGCCATTCCAGCCGACACGAGGCCCTGACCGTGCGGTATACGCGCCCGTCCTTGGCGGGAACGCTCAGCGGATCCCTGACGGCAACAGGAGATGGTCGGGTCAACGAGCATTGGGAACTGGACGGAACCCTTTCCCACCTTCCTGTTGAGGTGTCGCTGTCCTTGAACGGCTTCACGTTTGAGAACTTCGGATTGAACTGGACGGCACACCAGCCTCCCTATCGGTTTAGTCCTCAGGAGCATGCCAACATGGGCCAGCGCCAACGCCCAAGGTCCGCTTGGCTGAGGGCGCCGTAGCCGACCATGGCCGTATACGGGATCGCCGCCTGGCGGCGATCCGCGCTCATCGGCTGAGCCCCCAGACACGGCATCACGCCGTATTTGCGTGCTCGGCTTTGGGAGCCTCCAAGTCATCTCAGCCGTGCCGACGCTAAGCCGAGGTCTCGGTTCGTGAGTCCGTCGCGGTCAATCCGCGCATTGCCATGACCGCCCCGATGAGGAACACCAGCGTCGCCAAGTAGATGGGGCCCAGGTGGGTGACGTGATCGTAGGTGAAGCGCTCGGCGTAGTGCATGGGGACCACGACGACCAGTCCCACCACGGGCGCGGCGACGGCCGCGATCCAGGCCCACCACTGGCCGCGGCGGACGCCGAACCCGGCGAGCGCGGCCACGGCGATGCCGGTCGCCATGATGAACTCCGACACGGCGACGTGGAGATGCCGGATGTAGTGCATCACGGCCGGACTGAACGCCTCCAGATCGGCCGGCGTGAGGCCGTTGAGGGTCGCCACCCCGAGCTCGAAGCCGGGGCCGGAGAAGCTGCGGAGGAAGAAGACCAGTCCGTAGATGAGAAAGCCCAACGCGCCGAGGACCATCAGCCCCGACCCATAGCGCAGCCACAGGTTGGTCATGACGAACCGAGCCCCCTTCCAGTGGCGCATGCCGCCCGTGCGCTCGCCCCGGTAACCCGCTTGTCTCTCATCCAATACCCTCCCTTCGGTTGATATCCCCTATGGGGTCAAGCTCGCCCGAACCTCTCCTAACTGATCTGACGGATCTCCGTCGCAGCTCGAACCCCAGAACGTAAGGCGCCCTCCATCGTCGAGCGCAGAATGGAGGTGTGCTCGCCGGCGAAGTGGACGCGGCCATGGGGGCTCTGGAGCGTCTTGAGGAACCACGTTACGTCCCCCGGTCCCGGCCAAGAGACGCAGCCCAACGCGTAGGGATCTTGGCCCCAGGATTTGACGGTTCCGCCCTCCTGAACGTCGTGGATGCCCGGGTGGACCTCGTCCATGTGGCGTAAGGCGTGCTCGAGGATCTCCTCCTCAGGGAGGACGCCAAGCCGCGTGGCGGCGGGCCCACGCACCGCGCTCTTGAGGATCACGCGATCTTGAGGACCGCCCGCGTCAGAGAGAGGGGCTCGGGAGATCTGGTCGATGGGAAGGTCGGTCGACGCGCTGCCGGTGACGCCCTCCTCGTACCAGAAGGCACGGCCCACTTGCATATAGACGTTCGTCGTATCGATGTAGGGCATCTGCCGCAGGGCAAACTGTTGGGCGGCGGGCAGCGAAGGCGTGAACCGAATCCCTTGAAGCACGGGGGCGGGAACGGTGCACACGATCCGATCCCCTTGAAACCGTTCCGTCCGATCCCCACGCAGGGCCTGCACTTCCACGCCCGAGTTGGCCTGCCGAACCTCGGTGACCTCGACGCCGTACTCGATAGCCCGACTCAGGCGCCCCGCCATCGCGGTGGGAAGGCGGTCGTTGCCGCCCGCGAGGACGAACGGCCTCCCCGCAAAGAAGAGCCCGAACTCGGCCAAGGCCGAGGCGAGCATGGAGACGTTGTCGATCCGGGGGCCGAAGAACTGGGTGTCGGCGATCAGCTCGATCGCGCCCTCGCTGGCGCCTTGATGGCGCATGAATCCGGCCAAAGAAAGATCATCCAGGTCAGCCAGGGGAGCCTCGTCCCACCGATCCGGGTTGCTGATCTCGGGCGGTAAGGGATCGATGATGTAGCGCTTCATAATCCCCATCGGACCGAGATTCTGCTCTCTGGCCGTGAGGTCGTAAGGCCACTCTGGCTGCTGATCGGGCCCGGCTGAAAACCGCCGGCCCCTCAAGTGATAAAGCGGGTTGAGGTCGGGCATCGCCCACTCGGCACGCTCCAGTCCGAGCTCGTCGACGAGTCGGTTGGCTTGGGTGTAAGTCTCGGAGAATGCCACCGCGCCGGCCTCCGCGTGGAGGTCCTCCGCAAAGGCCTGTCGAAGCGTGAAGACCCGGCCGCCCGGTCGAGATCGCGCCTCGAGCACGGTCACCTCGCGACCCGCCGCCTCAAGCTCCCAAGCGGCGGCCAGGCCAGAGAGCCCCGCTCCAAGAACCAGGACGTGCTTGGCCGATGCGGCCGTCACGGATGGGGCGGATCCGACAAAGGGATGGACGAAGGATAGTCCGCTGCCGGCGGCTGTGGCCCGCGCAAGCTGTCGGAGAAAGTGCCGCCTCGACACGGTTTGTCGGTCGCTTGAACGCATGTGCTCCTCCTTCCGATCAGCAGATGGTCAAGGCACCTATGGCGATGCCAGCCTTCTTGAACCGACTTCGAGCCTCGCATCCCGACGATCTTGCCGTGGCGCCACTGTCGAAGGCGACGGTGAAGGCCTTGTCGCTGGTGACTCACGCCTCGCCACGCAGTCGGACCGGATCAGTCGATAGGCCTGACGGGCCTCGTCACAGACGGCCGCGAAGCTCGCCGGATAGCGCGTGGGTTGCCCGAGTCGCTCGAGCACCGGCACGGCCACGGCGACCTCCTCCCGCTCCATCAGGAACGGCTTCGTGGCCATGGGCGCCAGGAACGTTCGCTCGCCGTAGATCCCCGAGGTCTGCCAATGGGCGCTCATGCTGGACACCCCTCTCCTGCAGATGGGCGGTTTCCTCAGCAGGAAGCTATGCAGAGGGCGATCCCGCGTTCGGAGGTCGTGGTCGAACGGAAGTCAAGGTACGGGAGCCGAGGTCACGCCAGATGCGTCATCGATGCGGCGTGCGGCCCGATGAGCCTAACACTCGGGCTTGGAAAAGTAGATATGCTGCTCGTAGTGGATCGGCATAGCCTCGGTGTGGCCCTCCATGGGGCCCTCCATGCCGGGGATCGGTGGGGCGTCCAAGCTCGGGGCGGTGAAGGCGTACTCCACGCCGACGAGAAAGCCATCCCGATCGTAGAGCAGGATTTGGGCGCCGCCTTGCTCGCCGGCGCTCCAAGCCTCCATCTCCTCGGGCTTAACGTAGTGGAAGCCCATGCCCGGCACGCAAGTCGGCTCGGCCTTCACGTAGCCGGCCTCGCGCACGTCCTGGACCGTGTTGTAGTGGTCAAAATAGGGCGTGGACCACGGCTCATCGGTGTACGTCCCGTCGTCCTCATGGCTCAGCAGCGCCACGCTCGAGAAGGCGGCCACGACAAGGGCGACCGCCCCGACCCAACCGACGAAGGTCTTGCTCCGCATGATGGATGCCCCCTTTGAGCCGATTATCGTCGTGATAATGATTTTCAATCGTTAAGTCAAGACAGCTACTCGGACGTACGCGCTTATCGCCTACGATCGCGATTGCCTTGATCCCGACAACCTCCGCCATGGACGTGTCGTGGCCCGGTTTGCGGCCGACACGTCGGTGACCGGTGCGCGCGTTCTTTGGGCCGACCAGCTGACACGAGTGCCCTTTCGGCGGTGTCGACGCGCGAAATTGAGCGGATCGGTGAACGTTCGATGGGGATGTCGCTCGCCAGGCGCCTGGCGCAAGTCGCGCTGTCCTTGAAGGGAGAGCCCCGTCCGACTGCCCCAAAGGGGCTCTCCCCGGTTGGCTTCACCATTCGCGCAACCGACTCCGTCCGGATCAGCGCAGGATGACGACCTTTCGCACCTCGCGGGCGGTCTCCCCATCGGGGCCCTGAACGGTCGCAACGGACAGATAGACGCCGTTGGCGATCGCCTGGCCTTGACGATCGAGCAGGCCCCATCGCAGGGAATTTCCGGATACGAAGCCGCTGTCGAAGATTGGGCGTCCGGAGAGCGAA
>JAHEOA010000006.1 GCA_018609825.1 Candidatus Bipolaricaulota bacterium
AGGCTCCGACGCCGATGCGCCGAATACCGCCCGCGAACGCATCTGCACCGTTTTCATCGAGCGCTTCAATAGCCGACTTATGGTGATCAATCCAAGTCAGCCGTCCTGATGCGTACTCCAACTCATACATCTGTTCATAAGGCTGAAGCGCGAAATCGACCATGATGACGTGAGTCTTCGTGTCAATCTTCGACCACGGGAACTCCTCGCCGTAGTCAATGCCGATCATCTCGCAGTCGGGCCGGAACCGCTTAACGATGGCCCCCGAGCATTGGCCGTCCAAGTCGCCGCTGTGATAGAAACAGACCTCTCGCATGGCTCTCCTCTCTTAATTCGTCAGCTCCTCTGTAAAAGCAAGGGCGCTCGTATCCCTGATCCTGCTTGGCATTGCCGCCAGCGGGAACGGAGTGAGGGGTTACCAGCAAACTCACATTCAGGAAAAGGGAGTCCTCACCTTCCTTTCGGTGTTGTAAAATTTCCGTTCCCGCCAGCAGCAATATCATCAATCTACCGTTTCTGTTCATGTGCTTCCTGCCGCAGCTCCGGAATTGGGTCGGGCAGTACCACCTTGGCCCGCATTTGCCGCTCGATCGCATCCGCCAAGTCGGCGTAACGGTCCAGGGCGTTCAGAATCCAGTCCGCGTGATGAGCCTGCACGGGCACATTGGCATGGCCATCCGCTGCCCATGAGTCGGGGAACTGGACATCTTGCTGGGGGAGATCCGCGCAGGTGTAAGCCCCTTGCAACGTCTCCAGCACAAAGTCCGCCCGGATGCGCAGGCCCTCGACGGGGAGGACGGCGGCGATCAGCCGATTGCCAAAGCCGTTCTTAATCGCGCCCAACGGGGACAGGCACCAGTTGGCCGGGCCGTTGGGATAGGTTGGTTCACCTGCGCGGTACGGCGCTCCCAGCTGGCCGAACACGTAGCCCTGCTGCCAGTGACTGGGATCCTCTGGCTCCCCCGTGAGGGACGTGTAATCCGCGGCAATCGATACACCCTTCCAAACGACAATGTGCCGATCATCAGCCCAAGAGTGGGGCCAATCGGTCAAGATGGCGGGGTCAATCGTCTGAGATAGCGTGTCCGGCGACACGGCCCGCGCCGACTCGGCCCATCGCGCCATCCCCGCGTAACTGAACCCCTCGGGATAACCCTCATCCATATATCGCCACCACGACCACGCGTAATCGTGAATTAGGCTACGGCTGATCGGGCGAACGGGGTCCGTCATCCCGACTCCCTGTAGGTAGCTCCTCCACATCCGGCGCACATAAACTCCATCTCCATCTGCCCAGCAGCACGAGCGGCGGCGTGGCTGTTGGCACTGGTGTCCTCACCCCAGGCCGCAACGAAGCCACGCTCCCACGCCAGTTGCTCCAGCTCGTCGAGCCATTGCCCCCACTCGGGATAGAGCGCGGAGGCAAGTCGGCGATCCTCATGCGATTGCATCGTGCCGCACATGCACTCGCCGGAGCGGTGTAACGCCTGAGAGACGGGGTTGCGCTCAATGCCCCGGCTTTCAAGATAAGCGAAGCAGTCTGCCTTGTTCCATTCATAGAGGATAGAGGTCCAGATGTTGTTGGGGGAGGCCGGGTCGCGGTTGAACGCTCCCTCTTTTAGCCGAACGGTGCGGTTGTCCGACTCATTCCGACGGGCCCCGTTAATCAATAACACGGGATAGCTACGGCGCCCCTTGCGCAGATGGTGAGAGATCGCGCTGCGGTACGGCTGGGCCTTGAGCACATGATAGGCGTAGTTATGGGCCATCCCGCCACGGCCAAAGAAGCCCTTGCGCAACACGTAGTCCTCGTAAGCCCTACCGGCGTCCGCAACAACCAGCTTGTCAGCATTGGCGCTCACCTCGTCGCGGATGAACCGCTCGGTCTCGGGGATGCCCGTCCCGGTGCGGACGAACAGGACGAACTCGTACTCGATACCGATCTCGCGAGCGATGTGGTAAGCCGCCAGCGAGTCGTCACCGCCACTGAACATGATAACCGAGGCCTTGGGTTGGAATTCGTCCAATGCCTTACGGTAGGTCCGTTGGGACAGCTCAAGCAGGGCATCGATCCTGTCGGTCACCAGTGACACTCCCCACGCCGGGCACGCTGGATGAGGTCTTCGGGGCAGGGCATCAAGATGGCACCTCCGCAGCCATCTCCGCCTCCATGCGCTTCTGCCCAATCTCGCAGTAGTTCTCATCCAACTCGATGCCCTCAACGTGCTCCCATCCCGCTTGCAAAGCTCCGATGATTTCACTGGCACTTCCGCTGAACGGGTTGAGGAGTTTCCGCTCATCGTCGCGCTCGGGCGGGAGCAACAGCCGCGAGAGGTATTCGCAGAGGTCGAGGGGTTTCACCGTCGGATGGACGTTGCCATGCGCCCGTTCCTTCTTCTCAAGCTGCTCCCATTCGGCTTCGGATATGCGCTCTAGGCCGTCCTTCGTGCGCTTCCAGTAGAAGTCCTCGCATCCACGGTCTTTCTCAGAGCGAGAGGCTTTGGCGGTGTAAAAGAACCTAGAAGCGCTACCCGAGTCGCCGTATGTATCAGTTTTTGTATATCCACTAAGCTCTCCCCACACCTTCTGGCCATCTCCTTGACCATAAGGGATTCCCGACCTCATATAGCCCGACTTTAACTCGCCCGTCTGCTCATCCAGCATTCGCACAGCACACTCCGGGTCACAGCCCTCATCCGAGCAAAACAGAGAATGGGAGAGCAAGGTGTTAGAAGGCCAGCGGCCATCTGGCGACCCACCTCTAGGACCAGGCTTCATCGCATAATTGGTTCCACCATCGTTCGCATAGCGGCGATCACGACTTGCCTCGCCATCGCGTGCGCCGTTTTGATTCCGACCCTCATCCGTCGGAATCCGCGTTCCGTCGATATTCAACGCCCCACAGCCCCACTTGAGCTGATTGGCAATCGCGCTCTTGGTCGACCACGGCTTATACTCACCCAAGGACTCATGCTCAATCAATTCTCCGTTATCATTCCAGACGAGCCGTTCA
>JAHEOA010000007.1 GCA_018609825.1 Candidatus Bipolaricaulota bacterium
CAGGCCCGAAGAGAGCGAGTAATGCCCGATGAGAAAGATGTTGCCCGAATCGAGGGCACAATTCGGCTCTCGATGGGCTTGCCCCCAGTTTAGCGGACAGTTGAGGGCTTAACACCCTAGCCTGAGGTGGAGCCTCTATCCGAGAGCCGGGCCACGTGCTTCTGCGCTTAATCTAGTGCCAGGCACATCGACGCCCACGGACGTCCGCAATTACCGCATTAGCAGACGACCGGAACTACGCATTGGGTGGGCACAATGGACAGTGACGCCATTCGGCGCTCGGTTACGAACGGAAGCAAGCGGCTCAGCCTCCGATGGAGGCCACCGCTGCGACCATCAATTCCGGTAGCCTTTACCTGCCCACAAAATCGGGGTAACTCCAGCTCGCCTGCCACACCCAGAGCCTCGACGTTTGGAAGTGGGTCACCAGAGGGGGCAGGGTATGGAGTAACCTTCAGGGTGGGAACTTTGGCACCGTCCATGCCAGAGGCTTTCACACCGGTCAAGGAGGCGCTTCAACGTGCAAGAACCGATGCAACGGGCCCTCGACAGCGCAGACCGCCGCGGCGCCAGCTACGCCGACGTCCGCGTGGTCGGGCACGAGAACGAGCAAATCGCGACGAAGAACGGGGTCGTGGAGACCTTGCTGACCCACGAGACCCGCGGCCTCGGGCTCCGAGTGCTTGTCGACGGCGCGTGGGGGTTTGCCGCTGGTCGCGATCTGAACGCCGACGAGATCGAGCGCGTCGTCGAGCAAGCGGTCGCCATTGCGCAGGCGTCCGCCCAAGTTCGGGCGAGTGGGCCGGTCGAGCTGGGCCCGCCCGTGACGAGTCGCGGCACGTATACGACCCCGATTGAGATCGACCCGTTCGGGGTTAACCCGACGGAGAAGGTCGAGCTGCTGCTGGCCGCCGATCGCGCCATGGACCGCGTCGACGAGGTGAGCGTCCGGCAGGGCAACCTCGTCGCGATTCGCGAGACGACACACTTCGCCAACAGCGAGGGCGCGGCCACAGAGCAGACGATCTACGAAGTGGGCGGCGGCATCGTCGCCACGGCGATCGGCGACGGCGAGGTCCAACGGCGCTCCTATCCCACGTCGATGGGGCGGCAGCAGCTCACCGCGGGCTGGGAGGACGTCCAGGCATGGAACCTGCCAGGCAACGCTGAGCGGATCGCGACCGAGGCCGCCCAGCTGCTGACGGCCGATCCCTGCCCCAAAGGCATAGACACGACCATCATCTTAAGCGGTGATCAGCTGGCACTACAGGTCCACGAGTCCTGCGGCCACCCGATCGAGCTCGACCGAGTCTTCGGCACTGAGGCGGACTTGGCCGGTACCTCCTTCCTCACGACGGAGAAGCTGGGCGAGTTCCAGTACGGCTCCGAGGTCGTCAACATCACCGCCGACGCCGTGCGGCCCAAGGGGCTCGGCACGTTCGGCTGGGACGATGAGGGCGTGCCCGCCCAGAGCACGCCCATCGTCGAGAACGGCCGGTTTGTGGGCTATCTCACCTCCCGGGAGAGCGCGGCCCAGCTCGGGCGCGAGTCGAACGGCTGCATGCGCGCCTCCAACTGGAACCGCATCCCCTTGGTCCGCATGCCCAACGTCAGTCTGGAGCCGGGCGGGTGGTCCCTGGACGACCTCATCGCCGACACCGACGAGGGGATCTACATGGAGACCAACCGCTCGTGGAGCATCGACGATCGACGCTACAACTTCCAGTTCGGCACCGAGATCGGCTACGAGATCAAGAACGGCCAACTGGGCAAGATGCTGCGCAACCCGACGTATACCGGGATTACGCCCGAGTTCTGGCGCTCGTGCGACGCCGTCTGCGACGACGCCCACTGGGCGATGTGGGGCACGCCCAACTGCGGCAAGGGCCAACCCGCTCAGGTCATGCACACCGGTCACGGCGCCGCGCCGGCCCGCTTCCGCAACGTTCACGTCGGCGTCGTCTAAGGAGGCAATGAAATGCTTGAAGAACGAGGCATGCGAGATCTGCTCCAAGGCGCCCTGCGCCACGTCGATGCGGATGTCGACGAGGCGGAGGTCATCGCGCGGAGCCAGGACGGCGCGCTCACCCGCTACGCCAACAACGAGATCCACCAGAACGTGCGGGACGCGGATGTCGAGGTGACGATACGGACGGTGGTCGGCAGGCAGACGGGCCTGGCCGTCACGAACGATACGAGCGACGACGGCGTTCGCCGAGTGGCCGGGCAGGCGTTGGCGCATACGCGAGCCAACCCCGAGAACCCGGACTTCCCGGGGTTGGCAGCCCCGGACGTCGGCGAGGCGGCGAACGTCGCGGCGTTCGACGAACCCACGGCCGACTGTCCGCCCCCTCGCCGGGCCGAGGGCGTAGCCGCCGTCTGTGGGTTGGCGCAAGAGCGCGGGTTGAGCGCCTACGGCGCGTTCCGGACGGGCACGGTCGAGACGGGCTACGCCAACACGCATGGCCTCGAGCGTTACCATCCGCAGACCTACACTGACATCCAGGCGGTCGCGGCCGGCGAAGACGGGTCCGGTCGCGCCCAAGCGACGGATTGGCAAGTCGACTCGCTTGAGGTGGCCACGATCGGCCGCGAAGCCGTGGAGAAAGCGGGAAAGGTGCAGAATCCCCAAGCTGTGGACCCGGGCACGTATCCGGTCGTCCTCGACCCCTACGCCACTAACGACATCCTCAGCATGCTGAACCTCGGTGGCATGGGCGCCCAGGCCGTCCAGGAAGGCCGGTCCTGGATGAACGACCGCATCGGGACCGAAGCGATGAGCCCGCGGGTCGCCATTCGGGACGACGGAACCGATCCGGCCGGGCTGCCGTTGCCGTTCGACTTCGAAGGGACGCCGCGGCAGCCGGTGCCGATCGTGGAAGCGGGAACCGTGTGCGGGCCGGTCTACGATCGGACCGCCGCGCTCAAGGACGGGGCGACGAGCACGGGCCATGCTCTGCCGCCCGAACTTCGCACGATAGGGCCGCTCGCGGGCCATCTCGTGCTGGAACCGGGCGACTCGACGGTCGAGGCCATGATCGAATCGGTCGATGAAGGGCTCTACATCACCCGCTTCTGGTACACCCGGCTCGTCCATCCGCGCGACTGTGTGGTAACCGGGATGACGCGCGACGGCGTGGTCAAGATCGAGAACGGCAAGTTGACCCATCCGGTGAAGAACTTGCGCTTCACGCAGAGCTACGTCGACGCGCTCAATCGGGTCCAGGCAATCGGGGCCGATCCTCGCCCGCTGATGAATCCGTTTTTGGGAGGGGCCAACCGTGTACCGGCCGTGCTCATCGACGGCTTCCGCTTCACCGGGCGCACGGTGTGAGCGGTTAGGTTGGCGTGTTGGCTGAAGCTTATATTTGGCTGATAGCGGGTCCCACTTAAGCGAAGAATAATCGACATGGCATGACAAGTTGGGCTGAGATCATAAGGTGTTGGTAACAGTCATCGCTTATCGATAGCCTTAGGCAATCTGCTGTCATCCTTGGGAAAGGTCCAAACGGCAGAGCCGGCTCACGGGGGGTGTGGAGCGTGACAGACCGGCCGACGGGCACGGTGACGTTCCTCTTCACCGACATCGAGGGCAGCACGCG
>JAHEOA010000008.1 GCA_018609825.1 Candidatus Bipolaricaulota bacterium
TCATGGCAAAAGTCCGCAGCGCGTTGATCAGAGAGCTCGAAGATGAGGATGTTCGTCTCCGGCGGAATGGGCGTGACCTCGTCGAACGCGTCGAGCGCGTCGGCGAGGCGACGGGCGTTGGCGTGGTCGTCCGTGAGTCGTCCCATGTGGTGATCGAGCGCGTGCAGGCAGGCGCCCGCGAGCACCCCGACCTGGCGCATCCCGCCGCCCATCCGCTTGCGCACGTAGCGGGCGCGGTCGATGAAGTCCTGGGAGCCGACGAGTATCGATCCGACCGGCGCGCCGAGTCCCTTGCTGAACGACAACATCGCCGAGTCGAACGGCCCCGTGATCTTGGATAGCTCGACGCCCGAGGCGGCCGCCGCGTTCCAGGCGCGGGCCCCGTCCAGATGCACGGGGATGTGCTTGGAATGGGCGAACTCGACCACGCGCTCGGCTTCATCTTGGGGATAGACCGCGCCGCCGCGCATGTTGTGCGTGTTCTCCAACGCTATGAGGCCGGTGCCTGTGCCGACGGGCGAGTGGGCTTTCACGACCTCCTCGATGTCCTCAACGCGGAAGAAGCCCTGTTCTGAGGGGACCGCCCGCGGCATGACGCCGACGTAGGCCGCCATCGCGCCCAGTTCATAATCGTGGATGTGGGCGTGCGCGTCGCAGACGACCTCATCACCGGAGTTGGTATGAACGTCCAATGCCACCTCGTTGGCCATGCTGCCCGTTGGCAGGAATAGCCCTGCCTCGTGGCCCGTCAGCTCCGCGCAGCGCTGTTGCAGCTCGTTGACGGTCGGGTCCTCCCCGAAGACGTCGTCCCCGACGGCGGCGTGGGCCATCGCCTCGCGCATCCCATCCGTGGGTTGGGTCACCGTGTCGCTTCGGAGGTCAACGATCGAGTTGTCGCTCATAAGCCGCTCCTTCATTCGCGGGTTCCGTCGACGGAACGCTAGGAGAACGAGGGATCCGATTGCAACTCCGCACGCATTGCGTCTACGATCGGACGGATCATGACCGGCAGCGAACGGCTTCTCGCCGAAATCGCCCAGGATCATCACGCCGGCGCCACCGCGCTCACCCGCCGCGCGGCCGAGGCCCTTCATCATCGCTTAGGCGAAGCTGACGCGCTCTCTGGAATTGAAGAGTTTGCGGATCGGCTCGCCGAGGCACAGCCCGCCATGGCCTCGATCCGCAACTTGGCCGAACGCGCCAAGGCTGCGGCACGCGTCGGATCTGTATCCAACGCGCAAAACGCGGTCGGTCAGTTCGTGGAGGAGCTCGACGCCAGCACGGAGCGGATCGCTCGCGAGGCCCAGTCGTTGCTCTCGGACGTCGATCGCGTCGTGACGGTCTCGGCCAGCTCGACCGTCGCCGCGGCGGTGCGCAACGCGCACATGGCCAACCCGGGTCTGGCTGTGGTCTGTCCGGAGTCCCGTCCGTTGCGCGAGGGCGTGACCCTGGCCGAGTCCCTCGCGGGCGCCGGCCTCGCGGCCACCGTCTGCGCGGACGCACTGGCCCCGTCGCTGGTCCGGGACGCCGACATCGTGCTCGTCGGCGGCGACGCGCTTGCTCCTGAGGGCCTCGTCAACAAGATCGGCACGTTCCCCTTGGCGCTGGCGGCCCAGCACGTCGGCATCCCGTTCGTCCCGCTCATCTCCCGGCTGAAGCTCCTGCAACATTTCGACGAGCGCGGGATTGCCGAGATGGATCCGAGCGAAGTTCTCATGGCTTCGGAGGCGTCCATGCGCGTCCGCAACCGCTATTTCGAGCTGACGCCGCTCGAGCTGCTCACGCACGTGGTGACCGAGACAGGCGTCGAGGAGGGCGCCTCGTTCGACGCGCATGGCGGGTGATCGCCATGACGCTTGACGATTGACTTTCTGGTCCGGAATGACTATCATTGTCGTATCTATGAAGAAACAGGACCCGCCGTTTGCCTCGTTGTAGCTTCTCATTGATCTCCTCAAGGCAACCGCGACGCTCGCTTTGCTTCAATCCCGATCCTTGCAAACGAGTATCCGTCGGCATCGGGCGCCGAGTGCGCTCGCATGCGACGCGAATGTGCCTGTCCAAGGATCCCGATATCAGAGGAGTTCGATGAGCACACAACAGACCCAACGCCGCACCGCCCGTTCGGCCCAACCCACATTCAAGGCCGTGCAAGTGCCGAAGCCCGAGTCGGCCGCAACCGGATTTGACGAGCTCGGGCTCGGCGACCGTTCGCTGGCCGCCGTCCGACGCGTCGGCTTCCAGACCCCGACGACCATTCAACAGCAGTTCATTCCGGCCGCGCTCGGCGGGCGTGACTGCGTCGGCCTGGCCCGCACGGGCACGGGCAAGACCGCCGCGTTCCTGCTGCCGATCTTCGATCGGTTTTACGAAGGCAATTCGCAACGGGCACTGATACTGGCGCCGACGCGCGAGCTGGCCGAGCAGACCAGCCAGGCCGCCCAAGACCTCGCGGGCAAGGGCCGTCCCAAGGTGGTCCCCATCTACGGGGGCAAGTCGATCAAGCCCCAGATCGATCGCCTGCGCCAGCGCCCCGAGATCGTCGTCGCCACGCCCGGTCGGTTGCTCGATCACGTGCAGCGCCGCACCATCGACCTGAGCGCCTTCCCCGTCGTCGTCATGGACGAGGTGGACCGCATGTTCGACATGGGGTTCCGCCCCGACATCACGCGGATCATCCAGGGGTGCACGAGCCGCGCCCAGACGATGTTCCTGTCGGCGACGATGCCGCGCGAGATCATGAGCTTCGCCGAGCGGTATCTCTCCAATCCGACCCATGTGTCAGCGATTGAGGACGACAACCCCTCCGTGGCGCAGTTGGAGCAGCGCTACTTCGCCGTGGCGCCGGGCCGGAAGCGCCAGCTCCTGGCCGAGGTGCTCAAGCGGGAGGACCCGTCGCTGTGCCTCATCTTCACCCGCACCCAACGGGGCGCCGAGCGGCTCGGGAAGGACTTAAAAAAGCGGGGGCACCGCTCCAGCCACATCCACGGCGGCCTCTCGCAGAACCAACGCCAGCGGGCGATGGACCAGTTCCGCTCGGGCCGTATCAAGCTGTTGGTGACCACCGACGTCCTCGGCCGCGGCATCGACGTCGACGGCATCTCGCACGTCATCAACTACGACATTCCGGAGAACGCGAAGGACTATCTCCACCGGGTGGGCCGATCCGGACGCATGGACAACGCCGGCAAGGCGATCACGTTCGTGACGCCCGACCAGGGCGAGGAGATGACCGAGATCGAGCTGCTCTGCCGCCAGCGACTGGAATCCGACAGGATCCACGCCTTCGACAACGGCCTGTCCAGCTGAATCCCCCAGCGCACGTTGGTCATGAGGGAACAGGGGAACGACCGTTTCCCTGTTCCCGTCAATCGCCTCCCTTCTGGCTGTGCATCCGCTCCGCCCTTGAGTTGAGCCCCTCAGCGCTTGCCACCCCCTGTGATCGATCGTCCGGGGTGAAAACCCGGTCAATCGTCCACGAACGTGATCGCCAAGACGTTTTCCTCTTGATTCATTGCGGGTTTTCGGGGCATGATGCGGATGATGATGGATCGGCGCCGAGGCGTGTCCCCAATGGGGTCGGGGGGCCGATCGCAAGGACGGACTTTCAAGATCATAAGGAGGATGTCATGATGCACAGCCTGAAGGTCGCGGCGCTGGCGGCCGTCCTGCTGTCGGCGCTCGTCTTGCCCGCGTTCACCGACGGCGACCGCCAGAGCGAGGTGACGCTGCAGCAGGCCGCCAAGCTGGAGGTCGTCGAGCTGTCCAGCAAGGGCGGCACGCTCGGGGATCAAGTCACGTTCACGACGAACGGCACCCACGCGGGCGACCACGTCATCGAGGTGCGCCGCGGCGACATCTTGCTGAGTAAGAACCCGCACACGCCGAATCTCGTGGTCACGCGCAGCTTCTACGCCTTCGTACCAGGGCGTCATGAGGCCGAGCTGCGTGGGGTCTACGTCGCCTCGCTCGATCCGGACAAGCGGGCGCCCGAGCGCGGCGACGTCTACGACGTCGGGCCGAACGTCGCCGACTGGCCCATGCCGCAGGGCAAGCAAATGTCGCACCTGCTGCAGTTGATCGACGCCTACGGCTGGTCGAACACCACGACCGCCCAGCACGCCATCTGGAACCTGACCAGCAACTACCCCGTGGAGGGCATGGCCGCGGCGCTGGTGCGTGCGGTCGGCGTCAACCCCGCCGCGAACAACCCCTTCCCGCAGCCGACCAACCCCCACGCCTCGCTTCCGCAGACAACGTTCATCATGCCCTACGAGCTCTTGGGCACCGGCGACGTGCAGGCGACGCTCATCTGGGGCTCCACGGCCGACTTCGATTTGCGGATCGTCGACCCGAACGGCGAGACCGTCAGTTGGCTCCATCCGCGCGCGAGCTCCGGCGGCACGCTGGATCAGGACGATCGGTGTGCGCCGATCTCGCACGGCGGCCCGGAGAACGTCTACTGGCCCGAGGACGGGGCGCCGCTCGGCCAGTACAAGGTCGTCGTCAAGTACTACGCCACGTGCGGTGGCTCCGAGGGCCCGACCTCGTGGAGCCTGCGGCTCTTCGTCGATGGTCAAGTCAAGAAGTTCGACGGGACGCTTGAGCCCTTGGAGAGCACGGTCGTGACGACGTTCACCCGCGACTGGCCGTAAACGCTGTAGACACGTCACCACGCTTCATCGCGGTTGCGATCTCCCGAGATGCAGGCCGGTCGACCGGTCGCCCGGTCGGCCGGCCTGTCCCTGGTCCATCCCTCCATTCAGTGGCTCTTTGCCGAATTGCTGCGGCGGCGCCGCAGCCGCTAGACTGAGGCGTTCATGAAGGCCGCTCAAGCCTACGCCGACGATGCCGTCAGCGCCGAGATCGTCGCCATCGGCAACGAGCTGTTACTCGGGATCGTGCAGGACACGAACACCCACTGGCTCTGCGCTGAGATTACGCGTCTGGGGGGCGCCGTACGACGCGCCACGCTCATCCCCGATGACTTCGCAGCCATTGAAGAGACGCTGAGTCGTGCGCTGACGGCGGATCGCGATCTGATCGTGTTGACGGGCGGGTTGGGCCCCACCGAGGACGACATGACGACCCGCGCGCTCGGGGCGGCGCTCGACCTCGAGGTCACGGAACGTTCGGATGCGCTGGCGATGATCCGGCGGCGCTACCGGGAGCTGGCCGAGGTCCAGCGGGTGGAGGAGAAGGAACTGACCGAGAGCCGCCGCAAGATGGCCCAACTCCCCGAAGGCTCGGTGCCCCTGTTCAATCCCGTCGGGACGGCCCCAGGCGCCGTGATGGAGAACGGCCCCAGCACGATCGTCGTCCTGCCCGGAGTGCCGTCCGAGCTGAAGGGGATCTGGACGGACAGCCTCCAGCCCTATCTTGATGAGCTCTTTGCCGGCGTCTTCTACGACGAGCGGCACCTGGTCGTCGACGTCAACGACGAGTCGGGCCTGGCGCCCTTACTGAAGGACGTGCAGGCGGCATGGCCTCAAGCCTATGTCAAGTCACGCCCGCGCAGCTTCGCCGAGGGCCAGATGGTCTGGGTGACGCTGGCGATGGGTGGGGAGAGGACCAACGTGGAACGGACGCTTGCCGATCTGGCCGAGGAACTGAGCGGCCGGCTGCGCAAGGCCGGCTACCCCGTGCGCGAGGTGTCCTCGGACGAATCGCCTGCGTGAGAGATCCATGGAGCGCCTGAAGGAGGATCATGGTCATGAAGGCCGTGCAGGTACCCGAAGCCGGTGACGAATTTCGGATTGCCGAGCTGACGCGTCCCGAGCCGGGGGCGGGTCAGGTGCGCGTCGAGGTGGAGGCCTGCGGGATCTGTCACAGCGACGTGTTCGTCAAGGACGGGCTCTTCCCGGGCATCGATTATCCGCGCGTGCCGGGCCACGAGGTCATCGGTCGCATCGACGGGCTCGGCGCGGGGGTGACCCATTGGGAGTTGGGCCAGCGCGTCGGGATCGGCTGGCACGGCGGGCACTGCTTCCACTGCGCCCCGTGTCGCCAGGGCGACTTCGTCAACTGCGAACGGGCCGAGATCACAGGGCTCACCTACGACGGCGGCTACGCCGAGCACGTGCTCGCGCCCGATCACGCGCTGGCGGCCGTGCCGGAGGGGCTCGACCCCGCGGAGGCCGCGCCGTTGATGTGCGCGGGCGTGACGACGTTCAACGCGCTACGCCACAGCGGCGCGCAGCCGGGCGATCTCGTCGCGGTGCAGGGCGTCGGCGGCCTGGGCCATCTCGGCGTGCAGTTTGCCCGAGCCATGGGCGCCCACACCGTCGCGCTGTCGCGCGGCGCGGCCAAGCGCGATCTGGCGCTGGAGCTCGGCGCGCACCGCTACGTCGACACCACGCAGGAGGATCCCGTCGAGGCCCTGCAAGCGCTCGGCGGCGCTCGGGTCATCCTGGCCACTGCTCCGGACAGCAAGGCGATCACGCCCTTGGTGGACGGGCTGGGCGTCAACGGCGTGCTGCTCACGGTGGGCGTGAGCGATCAGCCCATGGAGGTCGCGCCGCTGCAGTTGATCATGGCGCGCCGTCGTGTCCAGGGCTGGCCGAGCGGCCACGCCAAGGACTCGGAGGAGACCCTCCAATTCGCCGCTCTGCACGGAATTCACCCCATGGTGGAGCAGTTCCAGCTCACGGATGCGGCGTCTGCCTATGAACGTATGATGAGCAACGAGGCCCGCTTCCGCGTCGTGCTGGTGCCCTAGGTCCGGATCTATGGGGAGCCCGCCGCCGGGCTCAACAAAAGCGGCATCAGCAGGGCCAGAACGACGAGCAGCGTCCAGAGCGCCGGCGCGGACGTCAGGACTTGGGCCTGGCGGAAGCGCACGCGCCGCGCTTCCACCTCGGAGCGCGGCATCCACCAGGGCTCCTGGCGTGCCTCGCGGGCGTAGAAGCTCAGCCCGAGCGCGGCGCCGTAGGCGAGATGGCCCATGAGGCTGGAGGTCAGTTCCGCCGCGCGGGCGGCGGTCCAGTCCGGCGCGGTGCCCAGTAAGACGGGCATCAGCGTCAGCGCGCCGAGCACCCACCAGACGAAGCCGTACGATAGGCCCCAGCCGAGCGCCGAGCCGCGGTCGTAGCTGCGCCCGCGGAAGAGCAGCCCGTAGCTCGCGCCGATCAGGATCGCGATCAACAGATGGACCACGAATCCCGCGACGCCCGATGACGCGCCCACCAACCCGGCGACGCTGGTGAGCACGCCCGTCTGCAGCATGACGAGCGTGAAGACCAACCCACCCGGGATCCCGGCCCAGGCGCCGCGCCCCAGCGCCCGCAACGCCGACGTCCCGAGGCCCTCCTCGTGCGGATCCGTGAGGGCCGTGCCGAAGAGGAATCTCGCCAGCGTCGTCAAGACGTGATGGAGCAGGCCGAGCAGTGCGCCGAGGAACAGATACCCGATCAACCCGGGAAACGCCGACCGCGCATCGGCCAGCGCCCAGGTGAGGCCCTCTCCCTGTAGCACGGGGAACAGCGTCATGGGCAACAGGCCCCAAAGGACGAAGCCGTACAGCGCCCCGCGGACGATGCCGACGCCGCTGCCCTCGCGCGGCCGGCCATGGAGGAGCGCGAAGCCTATCCCCGCCAGCAGGCCGATGATCAGCGCGAGCGCCCAGCCCGATCCGGGCACGCCCAACAATGAGCCGCCCGAGAGCGCGCTCAACGCGTCTTGGGCCGCCAAGGCCGAGCCCGTGAGCCAGGCCGCGATCAAGCCCGCGACCCCGCCTCGAATCAACGGCCCGCGCAAGGCCGAGGACGACGGGCGATCGGTGTCACGGCTGATGGCCACGAACGCCAGCGCCGTGACGACGCCGAAGCCGAGATGGCCCAGCAGGCTGGGCAGCGCGCCCTGGGCCTCCGCCATGGACCAGCCCGGTTGGCCCGTCAGCCACAGGGGCATCAGCGTCAGCGGGCCGAGGACCCACCAGAGGGCGCCGTAGATAAGGCCCCAATAGAGCGTCTCGCCCGCTCGCGGGCGGTGGTAGCAGATGGTCAGGCCGAAGCCCGCGCCAATGAGCGCGGCGACAGCGAGGTGGACGAGGAAGCCGACATAGGGAGCCTCGGCCTGGATGAGCGAGGCCACCGAGGTCAGCATGCCCAGCTCGATCATGGCCGCGCCGAAGGCGAGGCCGCCGACGAGGCCGGCCAGGGCGCCCCGTCCCATGGATGCGGCCACGGGCCGAAACGCGGTCATGACGCCTCATCCTCAAGCGGGGAATGCTCGGACGTCTTTGCGATCGCGTCTTCGACCCCCGTGTCGTTCGTGGCGTCCGCGGCGTCCTCAGTCGAGGCAGGCTCGGGCGTCTGCGTCAGGACGATGTCGCGGGGGAAGAACAGATCGAGCGTCCAGTCGACAAACACCCTGACTTTCTTGTCCAGTCCCGGCAGCTTGGCCAGATAGACTGCCCGCCAGAAGAGCCAGGCCAACAGCCCGGCGAAGCGCACGTTGCCCACCTCGGCCACGGCCGTCCGATGGCCGAGCACCACGATCATGCCCCTGCTCTGATACGTGTAGGGCCGGATGCGCCCGTCGCGGCCCCGTAGCGCCGCGGCGACGTTGTCGGCGACGGCCACCGCCTGGCGCGTGGCGTGCTGGGCGGTCGGCGGGCACGGCCGATCGGGGTAGGCAGGATCGGGAATCTGCGCGCCGTCGCCCACGGCCCAGACGTTGGAGGTCCCTTGCACGCGCAGCGTCTCGTCGCAGACCACCGCGCCGGCGTCGGTGCGCTCGCCGTCGACTTGGGCCAATAACGGGTTCGGCCGGTTGCCGGCGGCCCAGACGAGCGTCCGTGTGGACAGCTCCGAGCCATCGTTCAGACCGACGCTCGTGGCGTTGGCCCCCGCCACCCGACGCTGGAGCCGAACGTCGATGCCGCGCCCCCGCAGCGTCCGCAGCGCGTAGTCGGCCAGCTCCTCGCCGAGCTCCGGCAGGATCCGCTCGCCCGCATGGGCCAACACAAAGTGGATTTCCCCCGGATCGATGCGCGGATAGTAGCGCAGCACGCTGTGGGCCAGGTCGAAGAGTTCCGCCACGGTCTCGGCGCCGGCGAAGCCGCCGCCGGCCACGACGAAGCGCAGCAGGCGCTCGCGCTCGTCGGGATCGGGCTCGGCGTCGGCCCGCTCCAGCGCGGACAGCACGTGGCGTCGCAGCTCGACGGCGTCGGCCAATGACTTGAGCGTGAACGCGTGGCGCTCGACCTCGCGCATGTTGAAGTACTTGGGGACGGCGCCGAGCGCGAGCACCAGATGGTCATACGCCAGCGTCTCGGAGGCGTCCCCGTCGATCGGGCGGATCTGGACCTGCTGGGCGTCGGTGTCGATCTGCTCGGCCTCGGCGTGGCGCACGATCGCGCGGGGCGCGGCGGCCCGCAGGGGGACGCTGACGTGTCGGGCGTCGAGGCTGCTGGAGGCGACTTCCGCCAGCATCGGCGTGAACAGCAGGTGGTTGCTCGCGCTCACCAGCGTCACCTCGACCGACGGATCGCGGTTGAAATGCTGGCTCAGGGCGTGCGCCGCGTCCGTGCCGCCGAACCCGCCCCCGAGCACGACCACGCGCTGCCGCACGACGTCGGCCGCGTCGGTCTGCGCGCGTTCGGGCAGGAGCTGACGATGGAGCGCGGCCAGCAGCGTGAATCCCAGTCCGGTCAGCGCCCCGAAGATCAGATGGCCCACCAGGCTGGGAAACGCGGAGGCGGCCTCCGCGATCGCCCACTGCGGCAGCTCGCCTTGCCAGATCGGCCCGAGCGTCAGCGGCCCGATCACCCAGACGAGCAGGCCGTAGAGGATCCCGGTGCTGATGGCGGCGGCGTGGCCGCCCGGCGTGTAGCGAACGAGAAGGCTGAAGCCGACGCCGATCACGGGCGCCAGGATCAGGTGGATGAGGAGCCCCGCGCCCTGGAGCACGGTGCCCAGCAGGCCCCAGGCCGGCGTGGCGGTCCCCTGGGCGGTCATCGCGACGGCGACGACAATCCCGGCGATGAGCCCCGCGACGGCGGCAACGAGGGCGTCAAGTCGGTTTGCGCTCATCATGGCACGGCCGTGATGGTAACGCGTCCGGCGTCCCGGCTCTGTAAGCGCGCCGACGGAGGCCGTTGCCCTCGCGGCGTGGGTCGATCAGTGCTTCAACCCTGTCCATCTGGCGACTCCGATGGCGGCTGTCGGCCATGGCCGCGCGCGAACGGCGGACGGGCCGACTCACTCGGCGTACTCGCGGCCGTGATGCATGGCCCGCTCGCGGGCGCTCGGGTTCACCGACGGCCGGAAGGGGACCTCGCTGACGAGGGCGTCCACGGGCTCGCCCGAGACCTCCATGTAGGCCTCCGGCACCTCGATGCACAGCTCGGTGCCGAGCTCGGTCAGCTCGTACGGCACGAAGCCGAGCCCGATGTTGAGCTCCAACTCGGGCGAGTACCAGGGCGAAGTGACGTAGCCCACGCGCGTGCCGTCGCGCTGGCAGATGAGCCAGAAGTCGTTGGCGTAGTCGGTGACGGCGTGCCCGCCGAACTTGAGCCCGACCATCTTGAGCGCAAAGGGATACTGCCCGTTGTCGATCTGCTCGCGCTGGCGTTCCAGGGCCGCCTTGCCGATGTAGTCGGCCTCTTTGCCCTTCGGCACCTGATAGGCCAGGTTGACCTGGAAGGGCGAGGTCTCGAAGTCCATGTCCTGGCCCCAGGACAGAATCCCGGCGGCGATGCGGCGATGGTGCGCGGGCGCGATGACGCGCAGCCCGTATTTGGCCCCGACGCCCCGGATCGCGTACCAGACAGATTCGGCGTTGATCGTGGCGTCGCGGGTGTAGACTTCATACCCCTTCTCGCCGCTGAAGCCGGTCTGGCTGATCAGCACCGAGGCTCCGCCGATCTCCGCGTCCATAAGCCCGTAATAGGGGATCTCGCTGACCTCAGGCCCCACGAGATCGACCATCAAGTCCTCGGAGAGCGGCCCCTGGATCTGCAAGGGCGCGACGTCGATCTCGGCGATGTCGACGTCCCAGGCCCGGCCCAGGTTGATCCCCTGCAGCCAGAGCATCAGATCCGAGTCCGACAGCGAGAACCA
>JAHEOA010000009.1 GCA_018609825.1 Candidatus Bipolaricaulota bacterium
CAACGTGGCTCTTCCTCTGTTCTGCCAGTTGAAAGATTACTCGTACCGCAGCGCCTCGATCGGGTTGACGCGCGCGGCCTGCCAGGCCGGATAGATGCCGCTGACGATGCCGACGACGACGCCCGTCACCACGGCGATCGCGTACCAGCTCCAGACGAGCACGAGCGGGATCTGGCCGTCGAAGTTGACGACCGAGGCCGTGAAGCGGTTGAACAGCTCCGCCAGGCCGATGCCGAACACGATGCCGAAGACCGCGCCGAGGGCGCAGATGAAGACCGCCTCGGTCAAGAACAGCCGCAGAACGCCGCTCTGCGTCGCGCCCGTGGCCTTCATGACGCCGATCTCGCGGGTGCGCTCCTTGACGGTGATCAGCATGATGTTGATCACGCCGATCATGCCGACTAAGAGCGCAATGACGGCCACGGCGCCGATCCACGTCGTGAACTGGGCGAACTGGCTCTCGATCTCGCCCACGATGTCCTCGAGCGTGTTGGCCTGGATCGCCTGGCCATCGCCCAGGAGCTTGCGCGCGTCGGAGTTGAAGCTTTCAAAGTAGCCCTTGATGCGCTCGACGGTGGGCTGCAACTGATCGACGTTGGCGACGCTGACGATCAGGCCGCCGTAGACGGGATACTGCTCGCCGTCCAGCGTCTCGGTGTAGCCCTGGTAGTGCTCGGTGACGTAGCTGGCGTTGCCCTGGGTGAACTGGGAGTCCTCCACGATGCCGACGACGTCCAGTTGCTCGTCCCGATGGACGTCCCCGTCGATGTCGATGTAGGTCAGCGCCACCGTCTGATCCAGCATCCGTTGGGCCAATTCGTCATTGTCGCCGAGCCCTTCGCAGCGATCCTCGACGCTGGGGGCGTCGCCGTCGGCGCTCCCGGACGATTCCCCATCGCCGGCGTCGTCATCGCTCTCCAGCATCCGCTTACAGACGGTCTGGGCAGCGTCGTATCCGATCACGATCTCGCCCGGCTCGTCGACGAACTCGCCGTGCCCGAGCGGCACGATCGACTCGCTGGTCACGATCTGGACGTTGCCGTCGGGCACGATCTGATCCCCGTATTTGATGGGGTTGCCGTTGACGGGAGCAATGACGTCCGCGGCCTCGACGTTCTCCATCCCCCGGACATGATCGACGTCGCGGGAGGTGAACACGCGGGTGTCCCCGAAGAGCCCGCGACTGCCTTCGATGCTCACGGTGACCGTGTTGGCGCGCAGCACCTCGCCCGTCAGATTGTCCAGCAGGGCCTTCTGGAACCCGGAGGACATCGTCACCACCGCGATGACGGCCGCGATGCCGATGGTGACGCTCAGAATGGCGAGGAAGTTGCGCAGCTTGTGGCTGCGGATGTTGGTCCAGCTCAGCCGGGTCGCCTCACGAAACTCCATGGGCCACCGCCTCCTGCTCGTCGCTCGCTTGGATCTCGCCGTCGACGATGTGGATGCGCCGCTGGGCGCGCTCGGCCACGTTCGGGTCGTGGGTCACCATGACGAGCGTGCGCCCTTCGTCATGGAGATCGTCAAACAGATCCAGAATCGCCGCGCCCGTCTTGGTGTCCAGGTTGCCCGTCGGCTCATCGGCCAGGATCAGCTTCGGGTCGTTGGCCAATGCGCGCGCGATCGCCACGCGTTGGCGCTCGCCGCCGGAGAGCTCGGTCGGCATGTGATCGGTCCGATGGCCGAGGCCGACGCGCTCCAGCATGTTCTCGGCCTGTTGTTGTCGCTGATCCTTGGGAATCGTGCCCACGAAGCTCATGGGCAACAGCACGTTGTCGAGCGCCGTGATGCGCGGGATCAAATTGAACGTCTGGAAGACGAAGCCGACGGTTTCACCGCGCAGCTTGGCGAGTCGACGGTCGCTCAGTTCGCTGACGTTCTGGCCGCTCACCATGAGACGTCCCGACGTCGGCGTGTCCAGACAGCCGACCAGATTCATCAGCGTGCTCTTGCCCGAGCCAGACGGGCCCATGATCGCGACGAACTCGTTCTCATGGATGGCGAAGCTCACCCCACGTAGGGCGTGGACCTCGACTTGGCCCATGAGATAGGTCTTGGTCAGCTCCTCGGCGTGGATGATCTCGCTCACTGGCCCGACCCCCCTGACACGGTCAGGCCATCGCCGAAGAGATCCCGCCGGAAGACGGTCAGCGACGAGCCGCTAAGTCGAACCTCCAGCGTCCTCGTCTCCCCCGCGCGCCGGATCGTCAGCGTCACGGGCTCATTGGGGTTCTGGAACTGGATCGCCTGGCGCAGGTCACCGACGTCCTCGATCTCGGTGTTCTCGACGGCCGTGATGACGTCGCCCGTCTGGAGCCCGGCCTGGGCGGCAAACGAGCCCTCGGCCACGGACGTCACCCGGACGCCCTCGGGCGTGTTCTCAGTGTCCACGCCGGCGAGATTGGCCGTGCTGGAGAGGAACCCCAGGAAGCGCCCGGCTTCGGGGCAGATCGGTGCCGCCTCGCCCTCGGCACAGGACAGCAGCTCGGCCTCGAAGTCCTCCTGCGACACCTCGTAGCGTCGCGCCTGAACGGTCTGGTCAGTACCGGCGCCTTCAAGCGTGACCGAGCTCAGCCGCGTGATCTCCAAGGGGACGAGCGGCTGATTGATATTGGTCGGGTCGAAGGCCGTCAACACGGTCGTGTCGCCTTCGTCCAGATTGAGCTTCTGGTTGATGAAGCGTTGGGTGACGATGAACTGCCCCGAGAAGATGCTCGTGGTCGGGACGCTGTCCTCGAGGATCACCTGGCGACTCTGCTCCTCGGGCTGCTCGCCGGGTCGATTGACGGACCAGTTCATGCTCGCGACGCCGCCGTCCACCTCAACCGTGACCTCAATGGCGCCGCGGTCGGTGTCGGAGCTGAGCTCGTAGGAGACCAGATCCAGGTCCGGCGTGAAGACGACGGTCTGATTGAAGATCTCCGGCGTGCCGAACTGCGTGATCAGTTCTTGAGACAGCGCCTCGAACGTCGAATCGAGGACGAAGTTGCCGTTGGCGTTCTGGGTCAGCTCGAACGTCTCGGCGGCCGCCTGTTCGTCGAGATCAAAGAAGAACTCGCCGCTGTCGGCCGTCATCTGCGCCGGCACCGCGCCGAGCCCCATTCCCAGCAATAACGCCGTAAAGATAGCCAATGTCCGTTTCATGCGATGATTCCTCCTTGAGATGAGTTGAGTTGTCACACGCGTCTCGCGCGGTCCCCCACGAGAAGGGCGTCCTGCTCGGTGAATGAACCTTCATTCAGGGTACTCGCTCAGGATGAACCCGTCAAGCCGCCGTCCAGCCGACGGCTCGGAGCGAACGCCTCACCAGCGTGCATGGTCGAACGCGAGGATCGGTTCACGCGTGCCTCGACGATTCAGACACGTATGTGCTAAATTGGGGTGCCATGGGCGATCCGATCGCGCTGCCGCGCTTCGAGCGCTGCACGGTCTGCGGCGATCCGTCCGTCAACCCGAAGTCCCTCGACCTGCAGTGCTATTACCAGGACGGGGTCGTGACGGCGACGTTTACGCCGAGCGAGCAGCAAGTCGGCTTTCCGGGCACGATTCACGGCGGCGTGTTGTCCAGCCTATTGGACGAGGTGTCGGTCTGGGCGTCGTCGCTGGCCGCCGACGCGTTCTGCGTCACCCGCGAGCTGCGCACCAAGTATCATCACCCCGCGCGCCCCGGCTTGCCGCTCACCCTGGAAGCTGAGGTGAGCGACGCCGATCGTCTGATCACCGTGGAAGGGCGCGTCCTCGATCCCGACCGCGAACGCATTGCCCAGAGCACGGGACGGTTCTATCCGGCGTTTTTCGAGGAGTGGGAGCGAATTGTGAAACGCGAGGGCCCTTTGGGCCCGGCCTAAAGCTTCGGCAACAGCGCCCGCACCAGCGTCGCCAGGTCCGCCTCCGCCCGTTTGGACGTCGCGATGACCTCGTCGTGCGTGGGGCGGGCTTCCTCGTTGACCCCGGCTGCGTAGTTGGTCGCCAACGAAATCCCCAGCACGTCAAGGCCGGAGTGCCGCGCCGCGATCACCTCGGGAACGGTCGACATGCCGACCAGATCGGCCCCCCAGTGTCTGTACATCCGGATCTCGGCGGGCGTCTCGTACTGCGGACCGGGCGCGGCGAGATAGACGCCCTCGTGCAGCGACAGGCCCGACTCCTCGGCCGCCCGATGAGCGAGCCCTCGCAGCTCGGCGCTGTAGGCATCGTTCATGTTCGGGAACCGCTCGCCGAGCTCGTCGAGGTTGGCGCCGCGCAGCGGGCTGGCCGGAATGGCGTTGATGTGGTCTTCGATGAGCACAAAGTCGCCCGGTTGATACGTATCGTTGATCGCGCCCGCGGCGTTGGTGATCACCAGCGTCTCCACGCCGATCAGCTTCATCAGTCGCGTCGGGAAGACGATCTCCGCCATCGGCTTGCCCTCGTAGAAGTGAACGCGGCCCTGCTGGACGAGCACGGGCGTGTCGCCCAGCGACCCGGCCACGTACTGGCCGGCGTGGCCGGTCACCGTCGGCTCGGGGAAGTAAGGGACGTCGTCCCAGGGGATCACGGTCTCCCCGTCGAGCGGACGCAGGGCGTCCGAGAGTCCCGATCCCATGACGAGCCCGACGGTCGGCTCGTTCGGCAAGAGCGTCTGGAGCCGATGGGCGGCTTCCTTGAGCTCGTCGATGTGGGTCATGCGTTTCCCTCCCAGTACATGAGGCTGCGTTCCAGGCGTTGAATGCCCAGTCGAATCGTGCGGGCGCGGACCTGGCCGATGCCCTTGATCTTCATGAGGTCTTCCTCGGATTCGCGCCGAATCTCTTTCAAGGAGCCGTACGTGTCCACAAGCCGCTCGATAACCGACAGCGGGATGCGTGGGATCTGGTTGAGCACTCGATACCCCCGCGAGGGGATCGTCTCGTCCATATCCTCCTCACGCGCCTCGTAACCGAGGGCCTCCATGACCTTCTCCGTGGACGGCAACTCCTCGTGGGTCAGCTCGCGCACCGCTTCGACGGCGTCGTCGCGGCGCAGGTCGCCGGCACGCATGTCCCAGACGATGTACTTGAGCTCGTCCTCGGTGTCCTGCATGAGCCAGTCGAGCTGCAGCTCCATCAGCTCCTTCTCCTCGCCGAGTTCGACGAAGATGCTCTCAATCTCCTTGCGGATGGTCAGCATCTGAATGATCGTCTGAACCAGATTGGCAACGTGGTAGGGCAGCACGCGCCCTTCGAGCTCGAGCGCCGTCATCTCGCGGGAGAGGTCGTCGAACGTGGCGCGATACTGCTCGAGGATGCGCAGCGCCTGGTTGGCTTGGGCGTTGAGCGAGATGATGTCGCGCAGCGTGTGGCGATGCGGGCCGCAGTAGATGGTCACGCGGCCGCGGCTGGCGGAGACGGCGATGGTCGTCACGCCGAGCTGCTTGGCCACCTTCTCGGCCGTCATGTGGCGCGTGCCCGTCTCGTCGGAGGAGACCTTCGGGTCGGGCATGAGGTAGGCGTTGGCATAGAGGATCGTCTGGATCTTGTCGTCCACGACGATCGCGCGGTCCATCTTGGAGAGCTCGATGACGCGCTGCGGGGTGATCCTGGTGCGGATCTCGAATCCGGTCTCGACGATCTGTTCGGCCTCGTTCTCGCTGGCGACCAGCAGCAGCCCGCCGCGCCCGAGGTCGACGATGTTGTCGATGGCGTCGCGCAACAGCGTCCCCGGCGCGGTCGCCCGCAGAATGTCCACAAGGCTCGTGTCGCTCACCGGCATCCCCTCCGGCTAAAGCCCTAGATACTCGACGGCCTCGTCGAGGCCGGTGGCCGTGATCACGTCCAGATACAGCTCGTCGAGGCCCTTCGCGCCCGGCGGCACCACGGCTCGAGCGAACCCCAGCTTGGCCGCCTCGTTCAGTCGCGCCTTCAGCTTGCGCACCCGACGCAGCTCGCCCGACAGGCCCAATTCTCCGATAACGACCGTGTCCGCGTCAATGGCGCGGTTCTTGTAGCTCGACACCACGGCCGCCGTCACGCCCAGATCGACCGCCGTCTCCCGGACGCTCAGTCCGCCCGCGATGTTGAGATAGACGTCGTCGTGCCCGATCTGCAGGCCGAGCCGTTTCTCCACGACCGCCAACAACAGTGCCACGCGATTGGGGTCGAGCCCCGTGGCACGGCGCTGCGGCATGGCGGCCCGCGAGCCCGTCACCAGCGACTGGATCTCCACCAGAATGGGCCGGCTGCCCTCCAGACTGGGAACGACGACCGATCCCGGCTTCACCTCGCCCGAGCGCTCGGTGAAGTACCGGGACGGATCGGCGATCTCCTGCAGGCCGACCTCGGCCATCTGGAAGACGCCGATCTCCTCGGTCGAGCCGTAGCGATTCTTGACCGCCCGCAGGATGCGGACCTCGCCCTCGCGACCGCCCTCGAGATAGAGCGCCACGTCGACCAGGTGCTCGATGGCCTTCGGCCCGGCAAACTCTCCCTCTTTGGTGACGTGGCCGATCAGAAAGACGGGAATGCGCAGGTGCTTGGCCAGCCGGTTGAGCTCGAAGGCCACGTCGCCGACGTGCTGGGGACTGCCGGGGCCATCTTTGACCGACCCGGAGAAGATCGTCTGGATGGAGTCGACGATGAGGCCCTCCGCGTCCGCCTCTTGGGCGGCCTCGGTGACGGCGCCGACGCGCTGTTCGCCCAGGATCAGCAGCGGACTGCCCTCGTCGAAGCCGAGCCGGCCGGCGCGCAGCTTGATCTGGGCGGGCGCCTCCTCGCCGGAGACGTAGATCCAAGGGCCATTGGCGGTCGAGGCGATCTGGCCGGCGACCTGGAGCATCAGTGTCGATTTGCCAATGCCGGGCTCGCCGCCCAACAGGATCGTCGAGCCGGCGAGCGTTCCCCCACCGAGAACCCGATCGAACTCGCCCAGGCCCGTGGGGCGGCGGACGGCCGATTCGGTTGGGATGTCAGCGAGCGACTGAGGCTTGGCAGGCGGCTCCTGAGCCTCAGCCGCTCGTCCGTCGGTCTCCATCGCGGCGAGCGTCTCCCACTCGCCGCATTGCGGGCAGCGTCCGAGCCATTGGGGCGTCTGATACCCGCACGCCCGGCACTTGTAGCCGACGCTGCCGCGCGCCACCGTCGCTAGGAGGCCTCCGCGCCGACTTCCTCGTCGGTGTCCGGTTCCGCGCCGGCCTCGGCCTCGACGTCCAGATCGGCGGCCGGCTGCTTGTCCAGCCGGAATTCGCCGTCCTCGGTGGTCGTGACGACGATCCGGTCGCCGCGGCCGAACTCGCCCTCGAGGATCTTGTCCGAGATCGGGTTCTCGATCATCTTCTCGATGGTGCGCCGCAGCGGGCGCGCACCGTACTTGGCGTCGAAGCCCTTATCGATGAGGACTTCCTTGGCCTCGGGTGCGACCTCGATCTCGATCTCGCGCTCTTGGAGCCGCTCCTGCAGCTCGTCGATCATGAGATCCGCGATGGCGTCCACTTGCCGCTTGTCCAGGGGGTGGAAGACGATCGTGTCGTCGAGGCGGTTCAAGAACTCCGGCCGGAAGACTTCCCGGACCTCGTTCATGACCCGAGTCCGGATCTCCTCGTAGCTGAGTTGCGTGCGGTCGGGGCCGCTGCCGCCACCGAAGCCGAGCGCCGTGCGGTCCGTGATCATCTTGCTGCCGATGTTGGAGGTCATGATCAGCACCGTGTTGCGGAAGTCGATGTGCCGGCCCTGGGCGTCGGTGAGCACGCCGTCGTCCATGACCTGCAAGAGCAGGTTGAACACGTCGCGGTGCGCCTTCTCGATTTCGTCCAAGAGGATGACGCTGTAGGGGCGGTTCCGGACGGCCTTGGTCAGCTCCCCGGACTCCTCATACCCCACGTAGCCGGGAGGGGCCCCGATCAGACGTGAGATCGAAAAGCGCTCCATGTACTCGCTCATGTCGAGGCGGATCATGGCTTCCTCGTCGCCGAAGAGGTACTCCGCCAGCACCTTGGACAGATACGTCTTGCCGACGCCGGTCGGCCCGAGGAACATGAACGAGCCGATGGGGCGATCCGGGTCCTTCACGCCGGCATACGTCCGTCGGATGGACTTCGCCAGCGACTCGATGGCGTGGTCTTGATTGACGTAGTGCTTGTGGATCTCCTGCTCCATGAACAGCACCCGCTGGGTCTCCTCCATCTTGATGTGCCCCACGGGGACGCCCGTCCAGCTGGAGATCATCTCCGCCACGTGCTCGGCGTTGACCACACCCTCGTGCTCGCGGACCTCCTCACGGCGCTCCTCGAGCTGGGCCTCGAGGTCCTCGTGCCGATCGCGCAGCTCCGCGGCCTGCTCGTAGTCCTGTTGGCGGGCGGCCTCCTCCTCCTGCTCGATCAGCTCGCGCAGCTCGTCCTCCATCTCCCGGATCTCCGGCGAGGGGGCGCTGCTCTCCAGCTTGATCTTCGCCGAGGTCTCGTCGATGAGATCGATCGCCTTGTCCGGCAGAAAGTGATCCGTGATGTAGCGATCGCTCAGCTTGGCCGAGGCCCAGAGCGCGCTGTCGCTGATGTTGACGCGATGATGGACCTCGTAGCGCGACTTCAGTCCTTGCAGGATCTGAACCGTCGACTCGATGGCGGGTTCGTCGATGATGATCTTCTTGAACCGCCGCTCCAGGGCCGGGTCCTTCTCCACGTACTTGCGATACTCGTCGAGCGTCGCCGTGCCGATGCATTGAATCAATCCTGACGCTAAGGGCGGCTTCAGGATGGACGAGGCGTCGATGGCGCCCTCGGCGCCGCCGGCGCCGACGACGGTGTGGAGCTCGTCGATGAACAGGATCACGTTGCCGGCCTCGACGATCTGATTGACCATCGTCTTGAGGCGCTGCTCGAACTCGCCCCGGTACTTGGTGCCCGCAACCATCGAGGCCATGTCGAGCTCGATGATCTCCTTGTCCATCAGCGGCTCGGGCACCTCGCCCTCGGCGATCCGTTGGGCCAGGCCCTCAATGATGGCCGTCTTGCCCACGCCCGGTTCGCCGACGACCGCCGGGTTGTTCTTCTTGCGCCGGCTCAGCGTCTGGATGATCTGGGTGATCTCCTTCTCGCGGCCGATGACCGGGTCGAGGCGCTCTTCCTTCGCCTCCTCGACCAGGTTCCGGCCGAAGTCCATCGCCTTGAACTCCTTCTCTTCGCGGCGACCGCCTCCACGACTGCCCATCAAACCACGCTCCGATGGCGACAGATAGCGCCGGACTTTCTGTGCGTCGACGTTGAACTTGTCCAGGGTCTGGGTCGCAACGCTGTCGCTCTCCTCCAGCAGGGCCAACAGCAGGTGCTCGGAGTTGATCAGCGAATACCCGTAGCGGCGCGCTTCGTCGTAGGCCTTCTGGATGATGCGCTTCAGTTGGGGCGTCGGCTGGGGTTCGCCCGAGGCGAATCGCCGATCGCCCTGGCCAATCTCGCGTTCGATCTCGCGGGCGACCCGGGGATACGTGACGCCGTTGATCTCGAGGAACTTATAAACGCTGCTGCCGCGCAGCTTCGTGAACGCCAGCAGGAGGTGCTCGGTGCCGACATAGTCATGGTTCCAGTTCTCGGCTTCCTTGGTGGCGTAGCCGATCACCTGTCGGGCCTCGCGTGAGAACAGATCGTACATCTCGTTCATGGTCGGACCGCCCTCCGTTCTTTCCGTTTGGGCCGCGCAAGCCGCTCGGATTATAGAAAGCCCTCACCGGCCTGTCAAGGAATGTCCGTTCATTAGCGAATTCTCGCGTTTCTGGTTCATCCAGGCCGTCCGTGTATGCTACGCTGGGGCCCACGTCCACGATAAGGAGGCATCCGCGTGAGCTCGCGCCGCTGCGTCGCCGCTGCCATTGTACTGCTCATGAGCCTGATTCTCACGAGTCCCCTCGCACGCGCGTTTGGCGGCTACGAGACCGCCGACCTCGCCCCGCCTGGACAGCTTGTCGGCCGGATCGGCCTGGGCGGCGAGCTGGGGACGGGGCTGATCGCCGCGTACCGCCCCGTAGCCCACCTCCGGATCGGGCTTGCGCCCCGACTCGACGCCGGCCTCGGCACCGGCATCTGGATCGAGCGGAACCTCGCCAGCGTCGCGTGGCTGGGCCTCACGGGCGACCTGCGCTATCGGCTGAACGAGGCGCCCGACCTCGCGCTCGGCTACATGCCCCCGACGATTCCGTTCGGGGGGACGTCCATGGGCGCGGTCGGGCTCTATCTCAGTCGGTCGTTCGGCACACTGACGCCCTACGGGCGCTATAGGCTGGGGTTCCACCTGAGCGATGACTTGGAGCTCGTCCACGAGGCGGCCGTCGGCGTCGAGCTGGACAACCCCGGTCGGGTGCCGACGATCCTCGCGTTGAGCTGGCAGGACGGGACCTGGGTGCTCGGCCTGGCGTTCCGCCTCTAGGCCCTCTATCCTGACCGATCATGGACCAGACGCTGCAACTGCTCGTCCTCGGGGCCGTCCAGGGAGTGGCCGAGTGGCTCCCCGTCAGCAGCGAGGGCCTCTTGACGCTCGTCCAGCTCCACGTCTTCGGCCAGTCGTTCGAGACGTCGCTGGGGACGGCACTCTGGCTCCATCTCGGCACGCTGCTCGCCGCCATCATCTACTTCCGACGGGAGGTCGCCCACATCCTGAGCCGGCTTCCCCAGTGGGCCTTTCGCCACCGCGAACTGGCCGATCGGGATCGTCGTTTGATGGACTTCCTGGCGATCGCCACGGTCGCCACCGGGATCCTCGGGCTCCCGCTGTTGGCGGTCAGCTTTCAGGCCGATCTCGTCATGCGCGCGGCGACCGCGCTCATCGGCGCGCTGCTCATCCTGACGGGCGTCCTGCAGCGCGTCGCGCGCCCGTTCGGCACGCGGCGATCGCATGAAGCTGGGCTCGCCGACGCGCTCCTGACCGGGTTGATGCAGGGCTTGGCCGTGTTGCCCGGGGTCAGCCGCTCCGGGTTCACCGTGGCGGCGCTGCTGTTCCGTCGCTTCGAGGAGACCGAAGCCCTCCGCCTCAGCTTCCTCATGAGCATCCCCGTGATCGCGGGCGCGCAAGTCCTGGTCGAGCTCGGCGGGTTCGTCGATCTGGATTGGCCAACCGCGCTGGTCGGCACGGCCGCATCCATGCTCGTCGGATGGGGCACCATCGCAGGACTGATTCGAGTCGCCCGGACGCTGCCCTTCTGGGCGATCGCGGTCGGGCTCGGCGTGCTCAGCTTGATCGCCGCCCTGCTCATGCCGCAATAATGGTGTCGTCATGGAGCTGCGCCGCTATCGCCCCGACGACCTGGACGCCCTCGTGGGGATCCACAATGCCGCGCGGTCCCAGGATCCCGAGTTCGTTCCCTACACCCCCGAAAAACTCGAACGCGACCTGGACGAGGCGGTGTCCATCTGGGTCGCCGTCGAGGCCGACCGGCCGATCGGCGCGGCCTTCTACTGTCCCATGTGGTACGGCCACGAGATCGTCTCGTTCACGCGGTCCGACCGCGACCCTGAGCGCGTCGACGCTGAGCTGTTGCAGCGTGTGGAAGCCGACGTGGCCGGCGACGAGGCCGTCACCGCCGTGCCCGCCATCCAGACCGATCGGATCGCCTTCTTCGAATCCCAAGGCTATCGGGCCGAGGGCGGCATGGTCCAGTTGGTGGCCGACCTCCATGCCGAGCCTCCCATCCCCGAGCTCCCGGACAATTACCGCCTGCGTTCGCTGGAGCCCGGTGAACGCGCCGACTTTATTGCCATGGTCAACGCCGCCTACGACGCCGATCGACTGAGCGCGGACGGGTTCGAGCAGTGGCGCGCCCATCCGGGCTGGAGCGAGGACTGGATACAGGTTGTGGACCATCAAGGCGACTTGGTGGCCGGCGTGGTCGCCCGGCCCGATCAGGCGTTCAACGAGCACTTCGGCGCCAAGCGCGGCTATCTTGGCCCCGCCGCCGTGCTTCCCGAGCACGGCAATCAGGGCCTCGGCCGCGCGCTGACCGCCGCGTCGCTGGAGGTCGTCCGCTCACAAGGGATGGACAGCGCATCGCTGTTCACCACGCAGGGCAACGCGGCCGTGCATCGCCTCACCGACCACCTCGGATTCCGCGAAGCCCACCGCTGGCACTTCATGAGGAAGGAGGTCTGATCGCCCGTGTCGCCGCGGGGCCGCCGTGCCGTCAAGGCCATTCTCGCCAGTTTGACCGCGGGCCTCGCCGTCGGCCCGCTCGCCGCGTTCGGCCTCCGCTCGCTCCTTCTCCTCCAGGGGAACACGTTCCGGTGGGTCCTGATCGGCTGCACCGTCGTGGCAGCGGTCGCCATGGGCGTGAGCTTCTGGTTGCTGGAGGCCCGTCAGACGACCCGAGACCGCTGATCGTGTTCGCCAACACGGGCTTCAATGAGGCGAAGAGCGGGGTCCGCGATCCCCAGCAAGGGTTCGGCAATTTTGGCCTTCTGGTGCCGCCAACGCCCACGCCGAGCATGTATGTTACAATACGTCTCGGTCACGAGGCATGCGACCAGGTTCTCCGCGGTGGTGAGAGGGATGGCGGCAAACCTGGCTCTCATTGCACACGGGCCCATTCTGCCGCAAATCAACGCCCCTGAAAGCCCGCTCTCCACGCATCCCTGCCCCACAGTCGGCCTCGGGCCTCGCGTCAGGAATCGAGTGAGGGCAAGCGGGCATGGGCTCACGCCGAGCGACCGGAGACGCCCACTCGACAAGAAAATGAACGGCCTCAGACGCTCGGCAAACAGCAGCGCCCCTCTCGACGTCGAGAGGGGCGCTGCTCAGGGGTTGGGCCCTGCCCGAGAGGGGCGGGGCTTTCGCGTCTTTATCGGCAGCCCTTGACGTTCTCGGAGACGTCCGTGCCGTTGCCGGAGACGTCGGCGTTCGTGCAGGTGGCCAGCGAGGCCTCGTCGGCGAAGATCCCGAACGCGCCGTTGTCGGTGATCGCGCCCCCTTGAACCGACGCGAGCGAGGCAAGCGCCGCCAGTCCGTCCTCGGCGTTGCCCGAGATCGTCACGCCGACGAACGAGGCCGTCGAGCGATTGGCGATCTCAGCACCCCGGTTCCCGTTGGCGCTGACCTCGCCGCCGTTGACGCTCAACGACCCGTCCTCCACCACGACGCCGTGACCCCCTTGTCCCCGAACCGTCACGTTCACCGCGGTGATGGAGGACCGGTCCTCGGAGCGCAGCCCCACGCCGCCGTTGCCCGTGATCCGGCTGTTCTGCAGACTTCCCGAGCTGCCGTTGAACCGCGTTCCGCCGGCGGCATTGCCCGCGAACGTCACGTCGATGACGGCCAGCGAGGAGGTGTCGCGCACGATCATCCCCCATCCGTCGTTGTCCGCGACCTCGCTGGCGTTGATGCTGCTGGGGCTTTGTTGGAGTTCGATCCCGTGGCTCGAATGACTCGTCACTGTGCTGTTCACGAGCGTCAGCGTCGCGTTGGCTGCGCCGACGCCGCGGCCATCATTGGATGCAATCTCGCTGCCCGCGACGTTCCCGGAGCTTTCCATGAGGCGCATCCCGTCGTCGCCGTTGCCCCTGACCTGACTATCGGTCAGGGTGATTGACGAATTGGCCGCGTCGACGCCGTAGCGGGCGTTGTCCGCGATGACACTCTGAGCGCTGAACGCCACCGAGCTGTCCGCGAGCAAGACGCCCTCGGCCGGGTGGCCCACAACGCGCGTCCCGGACGCCGTGAAGTTGGATCCCTCCGCGTCGACGCCCTGATCGCCGTTCTCGACGATCTCCGTGTCGCGGAAGTCCGCGGCGGAGCTGAGCAACTGGACGCCGTCCTGACCGTTGCTTCCAACAGTGCTGCCCGACACGTTCGCGTCCGCGTTTTCCACGCCCAGGCCGCGCCCGTCGTTGGACGTCACCTCGCTGCCGCTCATGGTCAGCGAGCTGTTCTCCAACGTCACGCCGTCCTCGGGATGGCCGGAGACCGCGCCGTCGCGGAAGATCAACGACGAACTCTTCAAGACATGGATGCCCTTGGCGCCATTGTCCGTGACCTCGGTGCCGTTGACGTCGGCGGAGCTGTTCACCAACCGCACGCCGTCCTTGCCATTGGCGCTCACCGTGCTACCGCTCATGGACAGCGATATCTCCTCCAGATGGAGTCCCCAACCGTCGTTGCTGGAAAACGTGCTGGCCCGAATCTGGGCGCTCCCATTGACGGCGGACAGGCCGTCCTTGGGGTGCTCGGCCACCGTGCTGTCGGCCATGACGAGATTCGTCTCGGGCGCCGACTGCACCCCGAATCCGTCGTTGGCGCGGATCTCGGTCCCCTCGACCTGAGCGGACGAGGCGTCCAGGATCACGCCGTCGGCGCCGTTGTCCCGGATCGTGCTCCCGCTCATCGTCAACTCGCCGTCGGTGACTTGGAGACCGCGCCCGCCGTTGGCCTCGATCGTCGTGCCCCCGATCTCGGCGGATCCCGTCTCGAGGATGACGGCGTCGCCGGGATGGCCGCTGACGAGGCTCTCCGTCATTGCGAGCGTCGTGTTCCTCGCGGTCAGGCCGATCCCCTCGTTGTCCACCAGCTCGGTACCCGCGATGTCCGCCTGCGAGTCGACGAGGCGAATGCCGTCCTCCGGCTGCTCGAAGATGCGGGAGCCGCGCACGGTCACCTCGGCATCCTGCGCGTCAATGCCGCTGCTGGCGTTGCCGGTGACGGTCCCATTCGCCAGGCTGAACACGGACGATTGGACGATGATGGCGCCCTCGGGATGCCCGTTCACCTCGGCGCCGTCGATGGAGACGTTGGAGCTCTTGAGCACGGTCACGCCGACGCCCTGGTTATCGACGATCTGG
>JAHEOA010000010.1 GCA_018609825.1 Candidatus Bipolaricaulota bacterium
AAGACGAAACAGAACCTCGGCATCGCGTTTGCGTTTAATGGAATCGGCGTCCCGGCGGCGGCCACCGGGTTGGTCCATCCGATCTTCGCCATGATCGCCATGCTGGCAAGCGTGACAGCGGTGCTGGCGAACAGCTTCGGCGGACGGCTCTTGACCACCCGGTTTGCCCGCCCTACGAGCGCTGACGCTATGACCCTCAGCTGAAGCTCTGGATCATCCTTTACGTTGACGGCTGGCTCGTTCCTCCCAACGCAACAACTCCGCCGATCAGGCCGAGGATGCTCGCTAAGAAGCCCCCCATGCCGACCAACAGGTTGAGCGCGGAGGCGACCAAGATCACCACGCCCCAGGACGCGGCGGTGGCGGGGCGCGCGTAGAGGCCGACCGCGCCGACCAGGACCGCGAGGCCGGTCACGATGCCCAGCCACCCCCAGCCGATCCCCATGGCACCATGACCGCCCATCCAGCCCCCGCCCATCATGCCGCCGAGGCCGCCCCAAGAGGGCGCCCAGCCGACCATGACGACGCTCATCGCCACCATCCAGATGCCGGCGATCAGCGAGAGGACGAAGGCAGCGGTCACGGTTCCGGGCGAGGCATCACTCATGCTTGACTCCTTTCTTGCGACTCCAATGCCCATGCGCATTCGGAGAAACGCTGTGTGGACGCCATTGGAGTCCATTATACGAAACCGACAAGAATGACGGCACCGAGCGCGATCATGATCGCGCCGGTCGCCAACTTGACTGTCCGCTTGTTCTGGGCCTGCCAGCGCGCAAGCGTTCCGACGGTCCGTCGGTTGCCCAGCCCCAACAGCAGCACGATCAGCGGGGCGACGAACATGACGTTGTAGACCAGCAGATAGCCGATTCCGTTCAAGTAGTTGCCCTGGTCGGCCAACAGCCCCAGAATCGCGACGTAGATGCCCCCGCTGCAGGGGAACGTGCACAGGCCAACAAGCAGTCCCGCCACGGCGACCGCCGGCAGTGTCGCCCGCTTGAGCCAGGCGTGGATCTTCTCGTGTCCGACCGTGGGGACGCTGAGCGAGGGTCCCCGGCCGTACCAGAAGAAGTCCTTGACGTTGATCAGGCCGAGGGCGATCAACAGCCACGCGCCGACTTGGGCTAACAGATGCGGCGTCCCGGAGATGACGATCGCACTCATCAGGCCCAGGCCGATCGCGACGTAGACCAGGAAGACCATCGCGATGTAGACCCCGCCCATCAGCAGCATGTCGCTCCGCGCACGCTGGAGCGTGAACAGGAACGCGATGAAGAACAGCAGCACGGCGATGGCGCAGGGGTTGACCCCGTCGAGCAGGCCGGCGCTCAAGACGATCGGCAGCAGCGTTCCGGCATTGCGTGTCGGCCCGCCGGTCGCCTCGTCGGCGAACTCATCTTGATGATCGGCAAACCAGTCGAGGTAAGTGGTGATCGGCGTTGAGATGTCATAGCTCCGGATGGGTCCCCGAAAGGCCCAGGCCTTGTAGGTCGTCGGTTGATCACCCATCTCCGGCATCTCGTCCTGATAGACCAGCATCCGGTCATAGGGCGGATCGCTCGCGGCCATCAACGTCCGAATCGTCTCGACCGGAATGTGGCCGGCCAAGACGAGCCGATCGCCGACGAAGGCCATCAGGTGCGATTGGAGTCCGATCGGGATGTCCAGATCGCGGATCCGTTCGTTCATCTGCGGTCGGTTGGATCGGTCGTTGATGTAGTCGCGCAAGGCCATGTCAGTGACGCCGAACGCCGCCAGCGTCGGGGTCAACGTCTCACGGACGTAGACCTCGCAACTGGCACAGGCCGCGTTGTAGTAGACGATGACGGCCGGCCCGCTCTCCTGAGCGGCCGTGCCGATGGAAGATCCGAGGATCAGGAGGAGGGCGACCAGTCCCCATTGGAACGTCCGCCGGATCATGGCGTCTGCTCCACGGACCGGACGCGCCCGCGCAGTTCGACCTCGACCTCGGGATCGTCGGGGTCGTTGCTCTGCAGGTAGACGACGCGGACGATGGCGGACCCGGAGAGATCGGTGCCCATGGCCTGCGGATCGAAGGTGACGCGCAGCATCGTCGCGTCGCCCGGTCCGAGCGCCTTCGCGTCGACCTCGGCGGTCGTGCAGCCACACGAGGTGCTGATCCGCCCGATCTCCAACCGCCGGCCGCCGTCGTTGCGCACCGCGAACTGATGCGTGACGACCTCCGTCGGGTCGATGGCACCGAACTCATACAGGGACGGCGTGATCGCAATCTGCGGGGGTTTTGGCGCCGCAGACTGGAGATAACCGTAGCCGGCCAGCCCGACCAGGGCGAGCGTCACGACAAGCAGCAGAAGACCGCGTCGGGAGCGGCTAGCGTCTGATTGATGAGTTGACATGAAGGCTCCTTTCAGTCGGTCTGGTCGAGCTCGATGGTGGCGTCGAGGTACGGTTGATCCGGCGAATCGGTGTAGAGCCGGACGACGCGGGTGACGGGGCCGCGTAGGCCGGTATGAACGGTGGGATCGTAATCGACGCGCAACGTCGCCGTCCCCCCCACCCCGACGGTTGCCGACCAGTCGGTCGGCCAGGCCCCGTGCCCGCGCATCCCGAATGTCGGCCCGGCCACGCCGTCGACAACGAGCGCCGCCTCGGTGCACATGCACGAGGTCTCCATGTCATTGATGGTGATGGACTGATCCCCGCGATTGGACAGGGTGAACTCCGTGGAGACGTTGCCGCCCGCCATGCTGACCTCACCCAGCGACCTCATCGCTGGCAAGACCGTGAGGGGGCCTGTGCTCGGGGATGAAGACGCTTGCGGCGTGTCGGTAAGTAGATAGGCAGCGATGCCCGCCACCAACAGGGCTGTCAACAGTCCCCATACCTTCGGATTGCCGAGCCACGCGGCGATTCCTGTTGTCGCGCGTCCTCGTTGACGTCGTGCTCGTTGATATGTCGTTCGAACGTGGCGTCGTCGGATCATTCCGTTCAACCTCCTTCGGGGCGAATCACACGGGAGCGAGCGATCCCGTCAAAACTGCCGAATTGATCAGTGTTGGGATAAGGGAGGTCGAACTCAGGAGGGCGGGCGCCACGGGAGGGCGGGAAACGCCCAGGCGGACATGGGGCTGACGGGCAAGATCCAGGCATGGTGCGGTTGCCCGCCGAGCGATGCCGGAGGCTCAGCCGACACGCTCAAGCCACAAAAGGTGCAGTCGGTCATGCCCGGTGAGCCGTTCACGCCGACCGCGCACCCGGCCTGGTCCGCGTTGACCGGACAGGCCGGCATGGGCAACAGCCCCATGGCGCCGCCGGTCAACAGCAGGGCGACGCTGAGTGCGCCGATCAGGCTGAGCGGGACTATGCCTTGTGACATCAATACGCCCTTCTATGTCACCCCACCGGGGGTGGAGTCAGCCAGTATACTCCGAGCGCCGCTGCGGGGCTATGACGTGGGTCATCGGGATTATGCGTCGTCAGTCGCGCTGACCCAGACGCGCAAGCCCTCAGTGTCGACGATGCGGACCGTCGCGCCCGGTCGGGGTGGGTCGGGATCGCGGGTGCGGGCGGTCCAGAGCTCGCCCCGATAGAGCACGCGGCCCTCGCGCCCGTTCCAACTGCGCACCCGGACCGACTTGCCGTCCATCGCCTCGAAGCCGCTCTGCACCGGGATATGCATCGCTTGGGAGACCTTCCACCAGATTACAGCGGAGATCGCGAACAAGACGAGGTAAGTCGGTAGTGCAAGTTGAAAAGGCAGGATCGCGAACAGCCCCAGGCCGATCACCGGGATGCCGAGAATCACGTGACACATGCAGGTTCACTCCTCTCGTTTGCGAACGACGATCAGTCGGACGATATCTTGCGCGCTCAGCGGATCCGCGGCCTCGATCCTCCAGTCAACGGTCCGGACGGTCTCCAGCGTCCGCCGGTTGATGTTGGCCCCGGTGAGACGGACGGCCAGCGGGTTAAACGCGTCGAAGGCGCGGTCCAACCACGCGGAACGGGGCCGCATATGCTCCAAGAGGACAGCTCGGCCGCCGGGGCGGAGCGCCCGTGCCACCTCGCGGAGCCCCAGTGCCGGATCGGGGACGGAGCAGAAGACGAACGTCGCCACAACGGCATCGAAGGTCCCGTCCGCGAAGGCGAGCGCCTGGGCATCCATGGGGAAGAGCCTCACCTCGGTGCCCAATCGCTCAGCTCGTCGGCGGGCGCGCGCCAACATTCGTTCACTGATGTCGATCGCGGTGAGGCGGGCAGCCGGTGGATAGTAGGGAATGTTCTTTCCGGTGCCGACCCCCACTTCGAGGATATTCGCTCCCGCAGCGTCGTCGAGTTGCTCCCAGACCCGTCTGCGCCAGTCGCGAAAGAAGAGCCGCTCCATGCACCCCTCGTAGAGATCGTAGACGGGAGCGGCCCGGTCGTAGCGGGCGCGCACTCGATCGGTCTCTCGCGGATCGATCCCGGATTCGCTCATCGGAGATCGCTGTTCAGTCAGTGTGGAGACCATTGTCGACAGATCGGCGCCGTGCAGCGGTTGGTCGAGTTCCGGCATTGGAGAGGAATGGGGAGAGCGCTGGGACCGGCGCCCTCCCCCTCGGGGCTGAAGGGGCCGAGGCTACCGCCCACCGCACAAGTGCGGGGGCTCTCGTATGCGCCAGTGCTCGGCTCCTTTCGATCGTTGATGTTGCTCGCCGGTAGATTAAGGCCCCTTTCCATCGGGCGCACTCCCCAGGTAGGCGTCGGGATCCTTCTCGAATGCCGCCTTGCAGCCGGGGGCGCAGAAGTAGTACGTCTGGCCCTGATACTCGGCCGTCGCGGCCGCTTGATCCGGATCGACCGCCATCTGGCAGACGGGGTCAATGGCGTGCTCGGCCATGGAAGATCCGCTCCTTTGCATGTGTCGGGATCTAGACGCTGCGCAGGTACTTGAGCGTTTCCAATAACTCCTCGATCTTCTCGTCGCCGCGGCCCTCTTCGATGGCTTCCCGAACGCAGTGCTTCATGTGGCTCTCGCTCACTTCATCCGCCAGCTTCGACAGCATCCCGCGCACCGCGGCGATCTGT
>JAHEOA010000011.1 GCA_018609825.1 Candidatus Bipolaricaulota bacterium
AAGCGCGCTCAAATGGGACGAGATCGGCACGTTGGCCGCAGGCCAATCGGCAGATATTGTATTGTGGGACACGGACCGACCGCACTGGACGCCCCGTTATGACCCGATCTCGAATCTGGTGTACTCGGCCCAATCGGCCGACGTGTCGACGGTGATCGTCGACGGACGCGTGATCATGAAGGATCGCGAGATATTGACGTTCGACGAGGCCGAAGCCCGAGCCCAAGTCCGCGCATACCAGGAGTCACACAGGAGGAGATAGCCTATGGCCGTCCTCAGCCCTGAGGAGAAAACCAGCATCATTTCCGAATACCAACGGGACGCCGACGATACCGGCTCCCCGGAAGTCCAAATTGCCGTGTTGACCCACGAGATTCGCGAGCTCACCGAACATCTGAAGATCCACAAGCACGACTTCCATTCGCAGCGCGGCCTGATGAAGAAGGTCGGCCGCCGCAAGCGCTTGATGAAGTACCTCCGGCGCGAGGACCCCGACGGGTACCGCCAGCTGATCGACAAACTCCAAATCCGAGGTTGAGCTCGTTCCAGTCGCACGCATGCCGATGTCTGCATCGTGTCAGTCCGTCCATATTTGTATTGAAGTGAGGGAATAGACATGGGAGATTTCTCCATCGTTCAGCTCGTTGAAGGCAACTTCACGCTCGAATCCGGGCGCATGGCCCGACAGTCCGACGGCGCCGTCGTCGTCAGCTTCGGCGACACGCGCGTGCTCGCCACCGCCAACCGCGACCCGCTCGACGAACCGCTGCCGTTTTTCCCGCTGACCGTCGACTATGAGGAGAAGTTTTACGCGGGGGGGAAGATCCCCGGCGGATTCTTCAAGCGCGAGGGCAAGCCGTCCGAGGAGGCCGTCCTGAACGCCCGCATGATCGACCGGCCGATTCGGCCGCTCTTCCCCGAGGGCTACCAGGAACGCGTCCACGTCGTGCTCACCGTCCTGTCCGCCGATCGGGATTATTCCCCGAAGGTGGCCGCGATGCTGGGGGCTTCCGCCGCGCTGACGATCAGCTCCATCCCCTTTGAGGGCCCGATCGCCGGGGTCCGCATGGGCCTGGTCGAGGACGAGCTCGTCGTCAACCCCACGTACGAACAGCAGGAAGCCAGCGCCATGGACATCGTCATCGCCGGCACGGAAGAGACCGTGACGATGGTCGAGGGCGAGATGGACGAGGTGCCGGAATCCAAAGTCGTGGAAGCCGTCCAAATGGGCCATCAAGAGATTCAGCGCCTCGTGGGCTTCCAGCGCGAGTTCGCCGAGAAGGCCGGGCCGAAGGCGAAGGTCACGGTCCCCGAGCTGGATCCGACGCTGGAGACGCTGAAGGGCGAGCTCGAACGGGCGCTCGGCTCGGAGCTGGAACGGCTCTGGGAGCCGATGCCGAAGATCGAGCGCGAGGACCTGGCCGACGAGATCCGCGACGCGGCCATCGAGCGCCTGGTCGCGCAGAAGACCGAGACCCAAGGGCTTTCGGAGGACGAGCAGGCCGAGCTCACCACCACGCTGAAGGGGCTCTTCGACGACGTTCTGAAGAAGCACGTCCGCCTGGAGTCGCTGGCGCGCGGCACGCGCATGGACGGGCGCAAGCCGGACGAGGTTCGGTCCGTCAGCGTGGAGGCCGGCATCCTGCCGCGCGTCCACGGCTCGTCGCTGTTCACCCGCGGCGAGACCCAGAGCGTCGGCACCTGCACGCTCGGCACCACCCGCCAGGACGAGCAGATCGTCGACCTGATGCTGGAAGAGGGCCGCAAGCGCTTCATGCTCCACTACAACTTTCCCCCCTATTGTGTCGGGGAAGCCGGTCGCCTGGGCCCGCCCAAGCGCCGCGAGATCGGGCACGGCAACCTGGCCGAAACGGCCATCCAGCCCATGCTGCCTGATGAAGAGGAGTTTCCCTACAGCATCCGGCTCGTCTCCGAGATCACCGAGTCGAACGGCTCCAGCTCCATGGCCTCGGTGTGCAGCGGCACCCTGGCGCTCATGGACGCGGGCGTGCCCATCAAGAAGCCGGTGGCCGGCATCGCCATGGGCCTGATCGAAGAGGGCGGAGATGCGGCCATCCTGACCGACATTGCTGGATTCGAAGACGCCTTCGGCGACATGGACTTCAAGGTCGCCGGCACGCGCGACGGCATCACGGCGTTCCAGCTCGACGTCAAGGTGAGCGGCATTTCGGGGGATCTCATGTCGCGGGCCATGGAGCAGGCCAAGGCGGCCCGCCACCAGATCCTCGACCGCATGACCGAGGCGCTGCCCGCCCCGCGGGCGGAGCTGTCCAAGTACGCGCCCGTGATCGAGATCGTCCACATCGATCCCGAAAAGATCGGCCTCGTCATCGGGCCCGGCGGCAAGACGATCCGCCAGATCATCGAGGACACGGAAGCCGAGGTCGACATCGAGGACGACGGCAGCGTCAAGATCTCCGGCCCGGGCCCCGATTCCGTCGAGGCCGCCAAGCAGCGCATCTACGACCTGACGGAGGATCCCGAGGTCGGCGACCGCTTCACCGGCAAGGTCAAGCGCATCGAGAAGTTCGGCGCGTTCGTGGAGATCAAGCCCGGCGTGCAAGGGCTGGTCCACGTCTCCGATCTCTCCGACGAGTACGTGAAGAACGTGCGGGACGTCGTCGACATCGGGGACGAGATGGAGGTCGAAGTGAGCGAGATCGACGCCATGGGCCGGGTCAACCTGAAGCGCGTGGCCGACGGATCGCCGAGCAGCGCGGCCGGTGCCGGCAGTGTCGGCAGCGCGGGCAGTGACGGCGGCGGCGAGCGCCGCGACGCGTCGAAGCCCAAGCGCGAGGAGATCCAAGAGGGCCATCGCTACGAGGGCGTCGTCGACGGCATCGCCGAGTACGGGGCGTTCGTCAAGTTCGAGGACGTCTCCGGGCTCATCCACATCTCGAACCTGGCCGAGGGCCACGTCGACAAGGTGGAGGACATCGTCCAGGTCGGCGATCGCGTCACGATCGAGGTGGCCCGCATCGACGACAAGGGCCGCTACTCGCTCAAGCTGATCAACAAGCTCAACGGCGGCGACGGCGGCGCCTCCCCCAACGGCGAGTCGGCGTCGCGGAGCCACGACGCCCGTTGAGCGTGAATCGCTATCGCTAACGCCCCCGCGATGCAGACGCTCTACCCGGGCTGCTACAAGACGACGCTCAGCAACGGACTGACGATGCTGGCGGAGCCGCGACCGGATCGCCCACTGTCGGTGGGCGTCTGGGCGCGGCTCGGCAGCCGCGACGAGGCCGACGCCCGAGCCGGCATCACGCACTTCACCGAGCACATGGTCTTCAAGGGCACCGAGCACCGCTCGGCATTCCAGATCTCGGAGGAGATCGACGCCATCGGCGGGGCGATCAACGCCATGACCTCGCGCGAGTACACGGCGTATCACGTCGACGTGCTGCCCCAGCACTTGGAGCGGGCCATGGACGTGCTGAGCGATCTGGTGCGCCATCCGCGCTTCGACCCCGATCACGTTTCGCGCGAGAAGGGCGTCATCCTCGAAGAGATCCGCATGCAGGAGGACACCCCATCTGACGTCGCGTTCGAGCGCTTCGACGGGCAGCTCTGGGCCGACGGCCACCCGCTGACGCGGCCGATTGCCGGCTTCGCCGAGACGGTCAACGGGCTCACCCGCGACGACCTCGTGGATCAGTTCAGGCTTTACGACACGACCCAGCTGTTCCTCGTGGCGGTCGGCGACGTCGAGATGGACGAGCTGATCCGGACGGCTGAGGCCAAGTTCGGGCCCGTCGGCCAGGCCGAGCATGCGCCCCCGGACCGGGAGACCCCTGAGCTCCAGGGCGGCTTCCACCTCGAGGACCGCGACGTGCAGCAGGCCCATCTCTGCCTGGGCACGGCCAGTCTTTCGCGGGGTGACGATCGTCGCTACGGGCTGGAGCTCATGAACACGATCCTGGGCGGCGGCATGAGTTCACGACTGTTCAAGCGCGTCCGCGAGGAACTGGGGCTGGCGTACGCCGTCTTCAGCGCCACGAGCCCCTACAGCGACAGCGGGGCGTTCACCGTCTACGTCGGCACCGAGCCGCGCAACGCGCAACACGCCCTCGACGTCTGCGTCGAGGAGATCGAGCGGATCCGGACCGAGCCCGTCCCGGAAGACTCGCTCCGGCTGGCCAAGGAGAAGCTGAAGGGCAATCTGCTGTTGGGCCTGGAGAGCAGCCACGCTCGCATGGCTCGCCTTGGCCTGGCCGAGATCCACGGCGCGCATCGCTCCATTGATGAGATCATCCAGCGCGTCGAGGACGTGACGGTCGACGACGTCCAGACGATCGCGCGGACGCTCTTCGAGCAGGCCTGGATGCTGAGCGTCGTGGGGCCGGGGGAGCAGTTGGCGCCGTTGGAAGACGCAATAGCAGCTCCAACCACCTAGATATGGGTGATCTCAGTGATTCGCTAGGATGTAGCAACCATGTCTATAGGACAGACTTGACTGTCTAACTGAAGTAACCACCTAGATGCCTTGGATGCTAGCAAGGTTAGATAATAAAATGCCCGCATGAGATTCATCCACATCGCAGACGTACATCTGGACACGCTTTTTGCCCAGCGAGATGAGTACATTCGAGAAAAACTCCGGGAAGCTGTCCGAACAGCGTTCAGTCGAGCTGTGGATCTAGCGATCACAGAGGAAGTCGACGCTTTCCTAATTGCCGGGGACCTCTTCGACGGCGAGCGTCTGTCCTTTGAAACGGAACGACTGCTCCTGGCGGAAATGGCCAAGCTCCAGCAGGCCGGAGTCCAGGTCGTCTATGCCACCGGAAATCACGATCCGGGCCGCGAAAGCCACCGCTCGTGGCAACTGGAGTGGCCCTCAAACGTCACCGTCGTCCGGGATCACACGCCTCGGGAAATCGACATCCGCAGTTCCGACGGACGCTTGGTGGGGCGGGTAACAGCAGCAGGTCACGAAACGCGAACCGATGCCGAAGATCTCGCAGCGTCATTTCCCAATCCTCGACACCATGATCAACCCTTGCTAGATGGCAATATACCCCACGTCGGCCTGCTCCACACCCAAGTGATCGACGCTCGAACCGGGGACTCTCACGAGCGCTACGCGCCGGCCGAGCTTGACACTCTCATCCGTTCCGGATACGACTACTGGGCCCTTGGGCACGTACACCTCGGCCAGTCGTTGTCGGAGGACCCGCCAATCCGGTATGCGGGGAATCCTCAAGGGAGCAACCCGCGCGAGACCGGCGTCAAGGGCGCCCTTCTCGTCGACCTCTCGGCCGAGCACGATCCGGAGATTCACTTTGTCCCACTGGGCCCCATTCGCTGGGAGCGTCTGACGGTCGATGGGCTAGACGATGTCACAACGCTCGATGACCTCCAGCGCCGTGTCCGTTCCATCTGGACTCACGAACGAGAGGACGATCCCGGCCACGAGGGCTGCGACTGGATCCTCCGCGTGGAGTTCGTTGGGCCGTGCCCGCTCCATCGACAACTGGCCGACACTGACGAACGCCGGCGCCGGGCGATCGAGGCGACCCTTGTGGACGATCTGGGACTGCTGGATGCCGAGATCCGGGCCAACCGAGTCCACGCCCCCGTGGATCCCGACGAACACCGAGAACGCCAAGACACGTTGGGCCAATCGCTTCGCATGCTGGATCAAGCCTTGTCAGATCCGGAGCTTCGTCGGAGCTTGGAGCCAGATCATCTCGCTGGCGCCCCCGACAACCACGACACGTATCTTGCCGACTTGCTGGAGGGGTTGGATCACGAGCTCGTCGCACGTATGCTCGAGTCGGATGGCGATTCGGGAGCGTCCTCATGAGGTTCCGCCGGATTCGGATCCATCGGTTCGGGCGCCTGACGAGCTTTGATACGGGCGAGGACGACGTATCAAACCTTGTCGTCGTCCATGCCGGCAACGAAGGCGGGAAGACAACGCTTTTCAACTGCCTGACCACGCTGTTGTATGGCTTTCGCCCCGCCAATCGGGAGCAACATCCCTACGTCCCCTGGGACGTCGACACGGACACCATCGACGCCGAAGCCGAGGTCGAGCTCGACTCAACCGAGCTCGTCCGCCTACACCGTCGACTGCTGGCCAATCCCTGGGGGCAAATGACCCAAGGAGAAACGGTGACCGACCTCCGAAACACCCCAGTGCCGTGGGCCGAGCATGTGCATCGCGAGCTCTTCGAGCAGGCCTACGCGTTGACGCTTCAGGACATGGGCCAACTCCACGCGGAGGCGTGGCAGCAGGTCCAGGATCGGCTGCTGGGCGCGATGGGGGTCGAGGACCTACGTCCCGCGCGTAGGGTG
>JAHEOA010000012.1 GCA_018609825.1 Candidatus Bipolaricaulota bacterium
ACTCGACGTTTCTGCTCAACTTCGTGTCGTTCGGGGCCTCCGTTGCGGGGCTGGCGCCCGGCTTAATCGGCGTTTTCAGCTACACCCGCCTGCATCGCTAGGCGGTCCAGCTCACGGGCCACGTCCTCGGCATGGCGCTGGAGATAGCGCTGGGCTTCGCGGACGATGGTGGCTTGCGACTCGTTCATCCAGCCGGTCGCTTCGGCCTCTGCGACCTCGTCCTCATCCAACACGTGGATCGATCCGTCGGGCGGCATCCAGATATCCAACAACAGATCGGTGTAGTGGATCTCGTGATCGATGCGGACGTTCGCGCAGACGTCGAAGCGATGGCCGAGCAGATCGCCCCGGGCGTCGCTCAGGCGGTAGATCAGATAGGGACGGTCTTCCCAAAAGGCGGCCAGGGTGACGATGTGGCCCATGGGCAAGCGAAAGGGGCCGTCCTCGTGGGGCTCGTCCTGCCGGAACCCGAACCGGACCATCGCGACGACGTCCCGGTGGAGCAGCAGCTCGCAGTCGAACCGCTCCTCGCGGCCGTCGAGATGATGTTTGACCTCAATGATCGTCATGGCATGACAGGTTTCGCGTCGGCTAAGTACCATGGTCCGTATCTGTTGTTGAAGAATCAAGGAGGGACCCGCATGAGCGAACGGGACGACGCCGTGCAAGTGATGACCACGGTCGACGAGGCGGACGCCGCCCATCGGATTGCCGAGCACGCCCTTGAAGAGCGCCTCGCGGCGTGCGCGCAGGTGCTCGGACCGATGCGGAGTCGGTTCCATTGGGAGGGGCACGTTGCTGATGAGCAGGAGTGGCTCCTCATCCTGAAGTCGCCCCGATCGGGCTATGACGACTTGGAGGCCGCGATTCTGGAAGCCCATCCCTACGACGTGCCGGAGATCCTGGCGTTGCCCGTAGTGGCGGGCCATGCGCCCTATCTGAACTGGCTCGCTGAGGAGACCCGAGCGGCCGGACATGACGGTTGAGCGGGCGCAACGCCGACCCCTGTGCTACAGTGACCGGCAGAGCCATCATGAAACCACTCGACTACTACCACTTGGACAGCCTGCTGAGCGAAGAACAGCGCCAGATTCGCCGAACCGTGCGTTCTTGGGTGGACGAGAACGTCACCGACATCATCGCTGACTGTTATGAGGAGGCCCGCTTCCCCGACGAGTTGATTCCCGAGATGGGCGAGCTGGGGCTCTTCGGCGCCAACCTTGAGGGCTACGGCTGCGCGGGCGTCGACAACGTCAGCTATGGGCTCATGATGCAGGAGCTGGAGCGCGGCGACTCCGGGCTGCGCAGCATGGGGTCCGTCCAAGGGGCGCTGGTGATGTATCCCATCTACACCTTCGGCTCGGAGGAACAGAAGCAGCGTTACCTGCCACGCCTGGCCTCCGGAGAGCTGATCGGCTGCTTCGGCCTCACCGAGCCGGGCCACGGCTCCGATCCGGGCGCCATGGACACGACGGCCGTAAGGGACGGCGACCATTACGTGCTCAACGGCAACAAGACCTGGATCACCAACGCCCAGGTCGCCGACGTCGCCGTCGTCTGGGCCAAGGTGGACGACACCATCCGGGGCTTCTTGGTCGATGAGGACACGCCCGGGTACTCCACGGGCGCCATCCACGACAAGCTCTCCATGCGGGCATCCCATACGGGCGAGCTCTATCTCGACGACTGCCGCGTCCCCGCAGACAACGTGCTGCCGGACGGCGAGGGCCTGCGGGCGCCGCTGCGATGTCTGAACCAAGCCCGCTACGGCATCGCCTGGGGCGTGGTCGGGGCGGCGATGGCGTGCTTTGACGAAGCGCAGAGCTACGCGGGCGAGCGCGAGCAGTTCGGCAAGCCGATCGCCTCGTTCCAGTTGGTCCAGGACAAGCTCGTCGACATGGCGACCGAGATCACCAAGGCCCAGCTCCTCTGCCATCGACTGGGACAGCTGAAGGACGAGGGCGACGCGCGCCACACGCACGTCTCGATGGCCAAGCGGAACAACTGCCGGATGGCGCTGGATGTGGCTCGCAAGGCCCGGGAGTTGCTGGGCGGCAACGGCATCACGCTCGACTATCAGGCCATCCGCCACATGACGAACCTCGAGACGGTCTACACCTACGAGGGGACCGATCACATGCACACGCTGATCGTCGGCCAGGATCTGACCGGCATCAGTGCCGTGCGCTGAGCTCTCGCCGTCGCGTCCGCGGGGGGGGGGGGCAGCGCCCTCCTTCGTCAGGCGTTGAACGGGTTCATCGGGGAGGCGATCTCACGAATGCGCGTCTTGCGATCGATGCGCGTCACCAACGTCTCGGCCCGCACGGACGACAGCACGATCTGGCCGCAGTCCGTGAAGATGATGGAGCGGACCTGGCGATCGCAACTGAAGTCAAGCAGCGTCCCCTGCTCGCGGCCCTCTCGGATGCGATCGTCGAAGTCGTTGGCCTGAGCGTCGGCGAGGCCGACGACGCGTGAGATGTCGACGTAGTTGCCTCGACCGATGTTCACCAATTCAGAACCCACGGAATCCTCCATCCCTTCGATAGCAACGAGGCTAATCCAGAGGGAGCTGCCCCGACTGTAAGCGCATCTACAGAGTTGGCTCGTGGCCATCTCACCCCCTATCATCGCGGAGATGACAACAACGAGGCGGGATGCCATGACCGATAGCGCTCTCAAACGAAAGCCGCAACGCTTCTGGTGCGTGGAGAACTTCAGCCTGGCTGACGTTCTCACGCAGGATGAGCGGGCCGAGATGCACGAGTTCATGCAGTTCAAGCACTACAAGGCGGGCGAGACGGTCTACTTCCCCGGCGACCCGAACGACACGGTCTACTCCATCCATGAGGGCCAAGTCCGCCTGGCGTATCTCGACGAGAGCGGCAAGCGGCTGACGCTGGCGCTCATGGGCCAGGGTCAGGTCTTCGGCGAGACGACGCTGGCGGGCCAAGACAGGCAACGCTGGATCGCCGAAGCCGTGGAGGATTCGGTCTTCTGCATCATCCCGCGCGACATCCTCGTCCGCTTTGCCGAGCGCAATCCCCGGCTGGCCCTCAAGATCAACAAGCTGGTCGGCGAGCGCCAGGTCGAGATCGAGAACAAGCTGACGTCGCTCCTGTTCAAGGGCGTCCGCGAGCGGCTGGCCCAGACCCTGCTCCACCTGAGCCAACAGTACGGCGAGTCGGCCGAGGACGGCGTGCAGCTGTCGATCAAGATCACGCACCAAGACCTGGCCTATCTGATCGGCTCCACGCGCGAGACGACCTCGATGATCCTGGGCGAGTTCGAGCGGGACGGCCTCATCAACAAGAGCCGGGAGCGGATCCTGATCCAGGACGCGGACGGCCTGAAGGCGCACTCGAACGATTGACCTTCCAACCCCGCTGGCGAGCCAAGGACCGTTGGCCGCCGAAGGGTTACCCCCCCCCCGTTGATCAGTCCCGATCGCGACGATCCCGATCTGCCGGAGTTGTGTCAGTCCGCTTACAGATCGTCAGCGAGCATTGCCTCAACATAAGCGTAGTTGCACGGGCTCGTTCCCGCTATTCACAATGACTTGGAACCCTCTTGCGCAAAGGAGATGACCGCGGTGGTCACCGTAAAGGACATTGAACAACGGAGCATTGACACGATCCGAACGCTGTCGATGGACGCGGTGCAGAAGGCCAACTCCGGCCATCCGGGCACGCCGATGGCGTTGGCCCCGATCGCCTATCTGCTCTATACGAGGTATTTGAAACACAACCCGACGGATCCGAGCTGGCCCGATCGGGATCGGTTCATCCTGAGCAACGGCCACGCGTCGATGCTGCTCTACAGCACGCTCTATCTGGCGGGCTACGATATCCCCTTCGAGGAGCTGGAAAACTTTCGTCAATGGGGGTCGATGACGCCAGGCCATCCCGAATATGGGGACACCCCCGGCGTCGAGACGACGACGGGGCCGTTGGGCCAAGGCTGCGGCAACTCCGTCGGCATGGCGATGGCCGAGGCCCACCTGGCCGCCCGCTTCAACACGGATCAGCACCAAGTGGTAGATCACCACACCTACGTGTTGACCAGCGACGGCGACATGATGGAGGGCGTCTCCCACGAGGCGGCTGCGCTGGCCGGCCATCTGAAGCTCGGCAAGCTGATCTGGATGTTCGACGACAATCGCATCACGATCGGCGGCTCGACCGATCTGTCGATGAGCGAGGACGTCCGGGCCCGCTTCGACGCCTACGGCTGGCACACCCAGGATGTCGAGGACGTCAACGATCTCGAGGCGCTTTCGGAGGCCATCGAAGCCGCGCAAGCCGAGACCGAGCGCCCGTCGTTCATCCGGATTCGGACCCACATCGGCTACGGCGCCCCCAACAAGCAAGACACCAGCGACGCCCACGGCGCGCCGCTCGGCGATGACGAGGTGCGCGAGACGAAGCGCTTCTACGGCTGGCCCGAGGACGAGACGTTCCACGTCCCGGACGACGTCCTGGAGCACTTCCAGAAGGCCAAGGAGCGCGGCCAAGAGCTCCAGCAGGCGTGGGAAGAGACATTCAATGCCTGGCAGTCGGCCAACCCAAACTTGGCTCAGGAGTGGACGCGCATCCACCGCAACGAGCTTCCCGAAGGCTGGCACGAGAGCCTGCCCACGTTCGATCCTGGAGATGGCAAGGAAGCGACGCGGAAGGCGTCCGGAAAAGTCATCAACGAGATCGCGGGCACGCTGCCCGAGCTGATGGGCGGCTCGGCGGACCTCGCGCCGTCGACGAAGACGCTGGTCGACGCCAGCGGCGAGTTCCAAGCCGGCAGCTATGCGGAGCGGAACCTGCGCTTCGGCGTGCGCGAGCACGGCATGGGCGCAGCCGTGAGCGGCATGGCGCTGCACGGGGGCGTGCGGCCCTACGGCGCGACGTTCCTCATCTTCAGCGACTACATGCGCCCCACGATCCGCCTGGCGTCGATGATGGAGCAGCCGGCGATCTACGTCTGGACCCATGATTCCATCGCGCTCGGCGAGGACGGCCCGACGCACCAGCCCATTGAGCACCTGATGTCGCTGCGGGCGATTCCCGGGTTTACGCTCTTGCGCCCGGCCGACGCCAACGAGACGGCCGCCGCGTGGCGAGTCGCCATCGAACGACGGAAGGGCTCGGTCGGCTTGGTACTGACGCGCCAGGGACTGCCCATTCTCGACGCATCCGAATACCCCATCGCCGAAGGTGTTCCCAAGGGCGCCTACGTGCTCTCGGACGCCTCCAACGGATCGCC
>JAHEOA010000013.1 GCA_018609825.1 Candidatus Bipolaricaulota bacterium
CCTCGACGTTCTCGATCCCTTCAATGAGGAAGGACGGGTCGCCGTCGAGAGCCAGATTGCGGTTGAACGTGAACGCCACGTTGGCGGCCGTCAGTGGCGTGCCGTCGGTGAACGTGACGCCCTCGCGGAGGTTGAAGGTGTAGGTCAGCCCGTCGTCGGAGACGACGTCCTCGGGCTGACAGCTCTGGGCCAACTCGGCGACGATGTCGCCCGTGCCAGCCTCCACGGCGCAGAGCCGCTGCATCTTCTGATAGAGCACGTGGTTGGCGTAGAAGTTGAACGCCATGGCGGGCTCGAGGCCGCCGCTGCCGACGGTGTCGGTCGTGCCGATCACGAGCGTCTGCCCCCCTTGAGCAAAGACGCCCATAAAGCTGAACGCACCCAACGCAAAGACGATGAGCGCCAGACGGAAAATCGTGGAACGCTGCATGAACTCCTCCTCCTTGATGTGTTGAGGAATGGGTTTTCCCGTTGTTTCGGTGGCCTGCACCGACCCGACTCGCGTGCTGGAGACACCCCCTTTCGACTGACGTTGATCAGCCGTGAATTGGGGTAGTTTAGATGGTATCGATAACGCCTGTCAACGGGCGCGCCGTTTCATACGACGAGGCGACACGCTGTCAGAACGGCGTTCCCCGGCCACGTGCTTGAACCGCGGCGTTCAATGGAACACGTAATAGGGCTCGAAGGGTCGTGAGACGGGGACATCTCATTCGTTCGTGCCGTACGGGTCGCTGGGTCGGCCGACATGTCGACGTTCCCAGGAGCAGACTTCCTGCGGCTGTCGGTCACCGCGCGCAGGGTGAGCCTTCCTCCAGGCGGGGTCAACTCCGATGCCGCAAGGGCGGTCCATGAGCCCGGCCCCTTGACACCGGGCGGTGTCGGCGTTAATCTGTATTAGCAGTCGACTGATTTAACTGCTAATACGAAAGTATCCATGAAGGATCCGAGCAAAGGAGGGCTGACCATGACGCGACTGCCGAGCATCTGGCGGGGCCCCATGGGCTTCGGCCGCAACATCGATCGGATGTTCGACGACGTCTTCCGCAACTGGAACGATTGGCCCTTCGAGGGCGCCGCGGTCGCGCGGACCGACATCTACGAATCGGACGGCAGGCTCGTCTATGAGACCGAGCTTCCGGGCATGAAGCGCGAGGATATCCAGATCAAGGTGGAGGGCGATCAGCTCGTCGTCTCCGGCGAGACCAAGCGGGAGACCGACGTCCACGAGGAGAACTACGTCCGCATGGGGCGCCACGTCGGTCGGTTCCAGCGCAGCTTCCCGTTGCCGGAACAGGTCGACGATCCCAAGCAGATCGAGGCCAAGTACGAAAAGGGCATCCTCCGCATCCTCGTCCCACTGAGCTCCTCGCTCACCGATGACGAGAAGCCGATCGAGATCGACGTCAAGTAAGCATTCCGCTCGACCAAGCCGCATCCGCCCGGGCGTGCCTGGCCCCACTGGGGGTCGGTCGCACCCGTTTGTCTCGCTCGTGCGGCTCGTCTATAATTCCGCGAGATTATGGCAACCGACATCCCTTCGTGGACGGACCGCGATCTCATCTCCATCCGCGACCTGAGTCGTTCTGACATCGAGACGGTCCTCGACGAAGCCGGTCGCATTCGCACCGACCCCGACATGTTGCGCAGCTGCATCGTCGCGTCGCTGTTCTTCGAGCCGAGCACGCGCACACAGCTGAGCTTCTCCACGGCCGCGTTGCGGTTGGGCGCCCGACTCATCGGGTTCGCCTCCGGAGAGGCGACGAGCAAGTCCAAGGGCGAGACGCTCGCGGACACCGTCCGCATGGCCGAGGGCTACGCCGACCTGATCGTGGTTCGGCACCCGCTGGAGGGCAGCGCACGCCTGGCGGCGGACACCGCGGGCATTCCGGTCGTGAACGCGGGCGACGGCGCCAACCAGCATCCCACCCAGACCCTGCTCGATCTGTTCATGATCCGGACGTCGCTGGGACGCATCGACGGCCTCAAGGTCGGGATGGTCGGCGACCTGCGCTACGGGCGCACGGTGCACTCGCTGGCGGAGGCGCTGACGCGCTTCGACGACGTCGCGCTGCGACTCATGTCGCCGCCGACGCTCCAACTGCCCAATGGGGTCCGTCGGGAACTCGACGGTCAACTGGCCTTCGAGGAAGTCGACGCTCTCGACGTCGACGACCTGGACGTCGTCTACGTCACGCGCATCCAGAAGGAGCGCTTCCCCGATGTCGAGGAGTACGACAAGGTTCAGGGCACCTACGTCATCACGCCCGAGACCGCCGACGCGATGCACGAGGACGCCGTCATTCTCCATCCGCTGCCGCGCGTGGACGAGATCGAGCCGGCCGTCGACGGCAAGCCGCAGGCCAAGTACTTCGAGCAGGCCCACGGCGGCGTCCCCGTGCGGATGGCGCTCTTGAAACTTCTGTTGGTGGGCCCGAACGGAGGCAAGGGCTGATGGAACGCGACGCCGGCGAGCTCAAGGTCTCCAAGATCCGTCGCGGCACCGTGGTCGATCACATCAAGGCCGGCATGGCACCGGCGGTGCTGAGCATCCTCGGCATCGACGCCGGCTTTGCCAGCGTTGCGGTGGTCGCCATGAACGTCAAGAGCGACGTGCTCGGCCGCAAGGACATCGTCAAGCTCGAGGACGTCGTGCTGAGCGAGGACATGCTGCAGATGATCGCCACCATCGCGCCGCAGGCCACGATGAACGTCATCGACGATTTCCAAATCGTGGAGAAGTACGAAGTCTCGCTGCCGGAGGTGTTGCGCGGCATCTTGAAGTGCCCCAACCGTTACTGCATCAGCAACGCGCCCGAGGGCGTGCCACCCCACTTTGCGCTCGAGCACACCGCGCCGATCGCCGAGTACCGGTGCCACTACTGCGAGGAGCTCGTCCAAGCCGACCGCGCGGAGCTGATCCTCTGATGCGGGCGTTTTTCTGTCTCGACCTCGACGACGCGACGAAGTCGCAGCTCAGCAAACGGATCCATCCCCTAAAACGGCTCCCTGTGAACGTCAAATGGGTGTCGCCGGAGAACATGCACATCACGATGGTCTTCCTCGGCGACGTCGACGACGGGCTCGTCCCCGACCTGGAGGTCGCCGCGCG
>JAHEOA010000014.1 GCA_018609825.1 Candidatus Bipolaricaulota bacterium
CGGGCACATCGACGGACGTCGCGGCCTCGTGGACCGCCAAAGAGGGGTCGCAGCTCGTCCGGGCCACGGCCGACGCGTTCGATCGCATCCCGGAGTCGACCCCCGACAACAACACCGCCTTCGTCGAGGTCGATGTGTCCACGCGCGAGCCGACCGGCGCCGATCTTCGCGTCAGCGACGTTCGCCTGGAGCCGAAGGACGCGGAGCCGGGCGATCGGGCCAGCCTGCAGGCGACGGTGACGAACACGGGCAGCGGGGCCGCGCGCTCGTTCGAGGTCGGCTTCTGGGCCGACGGCGACGCGCTCGGCCGAAGCGCGATTCCCGAACTCGTCGCCGGGGCATCCACGGTCGTCCGTCTGATGTGGACCGTCGAATCTGGCCAGCGTCGCCTTCGCGTTCAGGCCGACGCGGGCCACGTCGTTCCCGAGGCCCACGAGGGGAACAACGGCCGCGCATTGGCGGTCGACCGGGGACCGCCGCTGAACGCCTGTGGCCAGGCCGTCTACCTCCGGCTGCAGGCGGACGCCGTCGACGCGTTCATGACGATCGTCGGAGCGGGCCCGGAGACGGTGCGAAACCTCATCTTTCCGCAGCTCAAGCGCGTCATGGAGACCCAATACGAGGGGATCAACGTCCGCTTCGTCTACGAGCGGCCAAACGAGCACCACGGCACGGTTACCTTCCGGGGCGACGACGAATCGCCGATCCTGGGCCGCGCGCCGATCGGCCTGCGCTTCGACACCGGGGGCGTCTTCCTGGGCAGCTTCGTCGAGTTCGGGCTCGGCTCCTACGCCGTCTCGCGCATTCCCCGCCTGGTGGGAACCGTGGGCTCGCATGAGCTGGGGCACATGTTCGGCCTGCGGCACCCGGATCCGCCGCGGGGCGGCATCATGGATGCCAGCACCCAGCTCTCGCCGATTCCGGGCGACGACGTGCCCCGCTTCCGCGACGACGCCCGCCGTCAACTGGAAGCGCTGCTGCCGATGGAGTGCAACGGATGATGCTCGCACGAGCCCCCGCCCCGAGGAAGGAGTCTCAAATTGGCCGATGCGATTGCCCGCGCCCATGACGAGTTGACCCCCTATCGCGACGAGTTTCCCATCTTTGAGCGCAAGACCTATCTCAACAGCTGCTCGCTCGGGGCGCTGTCGCGGCGCTCCATGGACGCCATGACCGAGTTCATGGAGCTCTGGAACACCTACGGGGCCTCGGCCTGGTACGAGATCTGGTGGGGCGAACTCCAGAACATCCGTGACTCGTTTGCCCAGCTGATTGGCGCTTCAGGCCACGAGATCGCGATCGAACCGAACGTCTCCGTCGCGCTCAGCTCGGTCGCCAGCGCGCTCGATCTCCACCATCGCCCCAAGGTGGTCATGACCGAGCTGGATTTTCCGACGGTGTTCTATCAGTGGATGGTCAAGCGCCATCCCGAGATCGAGCTGGTCGTCTTGCAGAGCGAGGACGGCGTGACCGTTCCCTTGGAGAAGTACGACGACGCCATCGACGAGCGGACGGCGCTCGTGAGCACCTCACGGGTCTTTTTCACCACGGGCTACATCCAAGACATGAGGGCCATCACGGATATGGCGCATCGCAAGGGGGCTCAGGTCTTCGTCGACGACTACCAGGGCACGGGCCAGGTCCCGGTCGACGTGAAGGCGCTGGACGTCGACTTTCTGGTCACGGGCGGCTTGAAATGGCTGCTGGGCGGACCCGGCATCGCGTTTCTCTATGTGCGCGATGACCTCATCGACCGGTTGGAGCCGACGATCACGGGCTGGTTCGCCAACGCCCATCAGTTCGAGTTCCAGCCCCAGACGTTCGCGTTCCGCGACGACGCCACGCGCTTCGAGCAGGGGACGCCGGCTTTGGCGCCCGTCTATGCCGCGCGAGGCGGCTTGGAGATCGTGCGCGAGATCGGCGTGAAGCGCCTCCGCGAGCGGACGAGCCATCTGACGACCGACCTGGTCGAGCGGGCCCGCGAGCGCGGGTTCCGGCTCCGCGTTGCTGAGGACGAGCATGATCGCACGGGGATCGTCATGGTGGAAATGGAAGCGCCCGATCGGATGGTCAAGGCTCTGGCGGGACGGGATATTATCGTCGACTATCGGCCGGGGGCCGTGCGGATCTCGCCGTACTTCTACAATACGGCCGAGGAGAACGAGCGGATTCTGGCGGCCATCGAGGTGATCCAGGCCGTGCAGTCGACATGATAAGCGACGACGGACGGGCGCTCTCTGAGACGACCATCCTCCAGTCGGGCGTTTGCTCCATCCGATGAAGATCCCTTAGCCTCGGTCCCGCGAGGCCAACAACGTCCAGCTGTGCCAGCACCGCCGAACAATCACATCACAAGGGGAGGGAGTTGACCGTGTCACTGACGCTCAGCGCGATCAAGGCGGACGTGGGCAGCGTCGGCGGGCACACGCGGCCGAGTTCGACGATGATGACGACCGTTTGCGATCGCATGCGGCAGGCCCAAGACGACGGGATCGTCGCCGACGCGCATCCCTGGTTCACCGGGGACGACATTGCTCTGCTCATGATCCACGACAAGGGCAAGGATCACGAAGATATCCACGGCTTGGCCTGGTCGACCTTCGAGGCGGCCACGGAGGTGGCCCAGTCGGAGAACCTTTATGGGGCCGGCCAGGACCTCTTGGAGGAGGCACACACGGGCAACATCCACGGCTTAGGGCCCGGCGTGGCGGAGATGGAGATCGAGGTGCGGCCCGGCGAGTCGTTCCTCAGCTTTGCCTGCGACAAGACGGAGCCAGGGGCGTTCAACCTGCCGCTCTATCTCGCGTTTGTGGACCCGATGAACACGGGCGGGCTCATGCTGAAGCCGAAGCTGAAGGAGGGCTTCACCTTCCACGTCATGGACGTGGAGCCCCACGCCGACGGGCGCGTCATCCGCCTCGACACGCCCGAGGACATCTACAACGTAGCGGCGCTCTTGCGCGACGATCATCGATTCGTCGTCGAGCGGATCGTCTCCCGGCACGACAGGTCTCAGGTCGTGGCCGCCAGCACGAGTCGGCTCCACAACATTGCCGGCAAGTACGTCGGCAAGGACGATCCGATCATGACCGTGCGCGTGCAGCAGAATTTCCCGGCCCCGGAGGAGGTCACCCAGGCCTTTACGCGGGCGCATTATGTGGGCGGCAACACGCGTGGATCTCACAACATGCCGTTGATGCCCGTGGCGGTGAACACCTCCGCGGCCACCAACTTCTGCATTCCCATGGTCTCCTGTCTGGCGTTTTCGGTCACCGAAGAGGGCCAGCTGAGTGAACCTGTGGACTATTTTGGCCACGCCTGCTTCGACCACGTTCGAGAGAAGGCCTATCGCAAAGCTGAAGACATTCGGATGCAGGGGTTTGCCGGCCCGGCGATGCTGCCCATGGGAGAGCTCGAGTACGGCGGCATCACCGAGACGCTCGACGAGCTCGAGCCGCGGTTCGGCGAGCCGGCGAGTTGACGACCTGGGCGGTTACCGGCCGTGGATCGTCCACCCGGCGCGCTCGAACTGGTCCGCGGCTTCCGGCTCCAGAACGCCGGTCGTCACCGCCGGCGGAGCGGCGAACGCTGGCGCGTACTTCACAAGGCCCTCATCTTGGAGGATGTTCCAGCGCGAGTAACCGCCCATGTCCGGCGACGACAGCGCGAACACGACCTCCTTGAGCTTCAGCTCGCGGATCATGAAGGCGCACATCGGGCACGGCTCGCAGTTGGAGTAGATCGTGTAGGCCGAGAGATCGGACGTGTGTGGTTTTCGTTGGGCGTCGCGCATCGCCTCGACCTCGGCGTGATTGGTGACGTCGCCGGCGTTGACGCGATTGCGGCCTTCGACAACGACCTCGCCATCCCGGACGATGACGGACCCGAACGGGTGGTCGCCGGCGTCGAGGGCCTCTTGGGCGAGCTCGATGCAGCGTCGGACGAACGGCTCATGGGCGGGCGTGCTCATGGTTATGCCCTTCCTTGGTGACGGGGGTCGGCGACCGGCTCCAACGCCTCGATTCGTTGGCGGACGGCCTCGGGCAACAGCGCCTTTTGTTGGGCGGAGTAGTCGTAAGCGACGATAACCCCTTCGCCCTTGGCGGCAATCTCGTCGTGTGCCTCGCTGTAGATGCGATACTCCATGGTGAAGCGGTCATGGGATAACTCGCTCACCCGCGCGCCGACGTGGATCGTGTCCGGGTATGTCAAGGGCCGCCGGAAGCGACAACTTGTCGAGGCCAGGATGGGGCCGACGTCGGCGGGGTTGGCCGTCTCGCCGAACCGAATCTGTTCAAAATAGGCCAGCCGTGCCGTCTCGAAGTAGCGGAAGAAGACGGTGTTGTTGACGTGGCCGAAGGCGTCCATTTCGCCCCAGACCACCGGGAGTTGGATGACGACGGGGAAGTCGTGGAGATGATCGGTCATGTCCGCGCTAGGGATGATCGCCACGCTCGCGGTCGCGGCGGCGGTTGTCGAGATGGGCGATGATCGCGAGCGAGACGCCTCCGGCAAAGACGGCCAGCAGCAGAATCATCACGCTATCCATCGTCGTTGGCTCCGTCGGTCAGTTTAGCGCTGGCGTAGTAGGTTGCCAACCCGCCAAGGCCCCCGACGACCGTCCAATCCAGCCGGAACGTTTCCGCCATCAATTGGCCCAGAAGCAGCGCTGTCACGGCGAAGTTGCCGAACTCCGTCGCCCGTTCCGCAAAAAGCGGCCGTTGGGCGACGTTGAGTCGCATGTCGCTCTTGTCACATAGGACCCGCAGACCGCGGAACTGTCGTTAGGACACGCTCGCCTTCGCCGAGGTGACGGTGTTTTTGAGCAGCATCGTGATCGTCATCGGCCCGACGCCGCCCGGCACCGGCGTAATATGGCCCACAACGTCCTTGGCGTCGTCGAAGTCGACGTCGCCCTTCAGAACATAGCCCTTTTCATTGTCAGCATCGACGCGATTGGTCCCCACATCGATCACAACCGCACCGTCCTTGATCATGTCGCCGGAGACGAGGCCCGTCTTCCCGGCTGCGACCACAAGAATGTCCGCGTCGCGGGTCGCCGCGGCCAGATCCTTCGTGCGGGAATGGCAGATCGAGACCGTCGCCTGCTTGGCCAAGAGCAGCATCGCGACGGGCTTGCCCACGATGACGCTCCGTCCAATGACGACGGCGTTTTGGCCCTCGATGTCCGTGCCCGTCGACTCGATCAGCTCGATGCAGCCGGCCGGCGTACAGGGAATGAAGCGCGGCAGCTCGTCCCAATGTTTCGCCGACATCATCATGCCCAGGTTCATCGGATGGAAGCCGTCGACGTCCTTGTTGGTGTCGACGGCGTTCAGAATGACGTCCTGATCGATGTGATCGGGCAAGGGGAGTTGGACGAGGATGCCGTGGATCTCATCGTCGTCGTTGAGCTCATGGACGAGCTCGAGCAGTTCATTTTGGGAAATGTCGGCCGGCTTCTCGATCTTGCGCGACTGAATGCCGACTTTGGCGCAGGCCTTCTCCTTCATGCGGACGTAGACGTGAGAGGCCGGGTCGTCGCCCACGAGCACGGCCGCCAGGCCGGGCGTCACGCCGTGATGACTCTGGAGGTCGTCGATCTCTTGGGATAGCCCGCCCCGAATCGACTCCGCCACCTGCTTGCCGTCAATGATCTCGCCCATGGACATATCCGCCTTTCCTCACGAGGGTTCGCCGGAGTGTAATCGACGCGATTTGCCCATGGCAATGGCATCGATCATGTGGACTCGTGGCCCGTGCGGCCAGCTGTGGTCGGGACGGGTGACGAGAAGACGAGCCCCGGTCGGGCGCACCCGACCGGGGCTCGATTCGCGATCGATGGGGCTAGGCGGGCTTGACGTTGGACGCGCGCAGGCCCTTCGGGTCCTGCTCGACGTCGTAGGAGACGGCTTGGCCCTCGCGGAGCGACTTGTAGCCCTCGCCCGCAATGGCGGAGAAGTGGACGAAGACGTCGTCGCTGCCGTCGTCCTGCTCGATGAAGCCGAAGCCCTTGTCGTCGTTGAACCACTTGACTTTGCCGGTTGCCATGGTGAATCCCTCCTGGTGCATCTGCGCGAAATTTGACTTAGGCGCTCACCCTGCGCCGTGCGAGGAAATCCTCATGGCAAGCGGGGTGTTCGGCCGATCGTCAGAACTGATCAGGCGAAACGGATGTTGACCTCGGCTGGGGAGATGGGACGGGAGTTGCGTCCGGGTTTGGGGCTTTGGCAAGCCTGGCGTGGCGAAAGTTGCTGAGATCATCGATGTCGGCCTGTCAAGTTGCAGATATCGCCATAAGTATACCGCACCCGGTGCCCCGTGTCTAGAGGGGCGAGCGGCATCCGCGGACGGGGCGAATCGAATGGGAAACAAAGCTCGGGTGGGCCCGGCAGGACTCGAACCTGCGACTCCCTGGTTAAAAGCCAGATGCTCTGCCAACTGAGCTACGGGCCCCATGGACTGACCGAAGATTAGCGTACGGGGACGTCGTCGTTCAACTCCGGCCGCCGCAGGACCGGACGTGCCCCGCGCTTGTTGTCCCGTGGGCCCGCGCGGGCTGTCGAGAGCTAGTTTCTGGGGGCACACGGTCCGCGACGCCTTGGACTTGAGTCGGGATGTCGGTCGATCAGCCGTCAGAAGGGTCGTTGAACTGGCGCGTTTCGCAGTTGAACTCCGAGGCTCCGCGTTCGCTGCCGTCGGGATCGCCATAGCGACAACGATCGACGAGGTCGCCGTTGGCGTTGCGCAGGAAGACGGTATCTTCGCCGTTGGCCCAGATCTGGGTCCGCGCGCACCAGTGAAGCTTCGACGAACTGTCCTCGCCGCAGCCGGTGAAGACCTGGACGCGCGAGCCCGAGCCCAGCACGAACGCCTCCGGGAACGCATAGGTGTGGCTGCTGACGCCGCGCTCGCCCAGTTCGTCCATGAGCGTCCAGCCGGCCATGTCCACCGCGCGGTTGCCGGCCTGCAGCTCGACCCATTCGCCGTTCTTGTTGGCGATGTCGTCGCCCTCGGCGTCGTAGTGGATGCGGCGGATCTCCACGGTGCCCCGGGGTGTCGGTTCCGGCTCCGGCTCAGGCTCAGGTTCGGGCGACGCCGATCCGACGGCGACGGTGCGGCGCGAGCGTCCCGTGGCGCCGCCGTCGTCAAGAACGGTCAGGGTCACGGTGTAGTTGCCGTCGCTGTCGTATTGATGGGTGACCGTCTCGCCCTCGGCGGTGGCCCCGTCGCCGAAGGCCCATTTGTGTTGGGCGATGCGGCCGTCCGGATCGCTCGACCCGGCCGCGTCGAAGCGGATCGTCTCGTTCGCCGACGGACGCTCCGGCGCGAACGTGAACGCCGCTTGCGGCGCGCGGTTCTCCGAGGCGCCCTCCTCCTCGCCGTTTTCGCCCTCGTCCCGTCCGGACGCCGGACAGGCCCCCCAGATGCCCAGTTCCGAGGCGCGAGCCCCGTCCGCCAGGCTCTGGAACAGGTCGGCATAGCGGGCGTTGGGCGCCATGGCCTCGCGCGTCTGGGCGCGCGCCATGCCCTGCGAGACCATGGCCGCGTTGACCATCGTTACGCCCTGCGGGTCGAGATAGACGTAGGCGAGCAGGACCCCGTCGGCGTCGCGGCGCTGTTCGTCGAACTCCAGCCAGACCGTGCGGTTCAGAACGAGGTCGCGGTTGTAGAGAGCCGATTCGGGCCCAAAGCACGCTGTGGGTGAGGGGGGCGGCGCGTCGACCCCGATGTAGCGGACCGTCTCCACCGAGCCGTCCCGCAACAGCGCCCGAATCTCGTCGCCGTTGAAGGCACGCGAGACCTCGGCGCGCATGGTCGGCGGAGGCTGGGGCGGCAGGGCGCTCGCGCCCACGACCAGCCCCAGCCCCAAGACCACCAACACGAGAAGGCGTCGGGCCACAACGCGTTCGGTCATGCGTCGGTCGTCACTCGCTTATCATGAGCCGCACCGGCTCCTCAGGTTGTCGGAGAGGTTGGTGCCGTTGCCCGAGATCCGGTTGCCCTTGCAGGCGACCGTGGAGACGTCGTTGGCGAACAGCCCGAACTCGTTGTTGCTCTCGATCTGGGTCTCGCGGATGCTGCCCAAGGAATCCAGCACGTGCAGGCCATCGGCGCGGTTGCCCGTGATGACGCCTTGGATGATCGTCAGCGCCGAGCGATTGAGCGCCGAGACGCCGTGGCTCTGGTTTTCGCGGACCTCGACTTGGCGGAAGCTTGCGGAGGACCCGTCGAGCATGGCGCCGACCTCGCCGTTGCCCTGGACCGTGCCGCCGATCATGAGCAGCGCGCTGCGCTCCACGATCGCCAGGCCCAAGCCGGCGTTGTCCCCGACGGTGCTCTGGCGCAGGCTGGCGACGGCCCCGACGAGCCGCATGCCGCCCTTGTCATTGCCGAGCACCTGCGAATCGAGCAGCCGCACGGCGGTGCTGTTCTGGGTGAACAGGCCCCAGCCGCCATTGCCCTCGACGCGGCTCTTGCGGACGCTGGCGGGCGTGTTGAGCAGGCGCAACCCGTCGCCGGGATGGCCCGTGACGAAGCTGTCCACGAGCGTCACCGTCGCGTCCTCGGCGTCGACGCCGCGGTCGCCGTTGTTCTGGATCCGGCTCCCGTTGAGCACGTCGGCGGAGCTGGAGGCCAAGATCAGCCCGGCGCCCTCGTTGTTGCCGACGGTGCTGGCGTTGATCCCGACGGTCGCTTCCGTGGCGCGCACGCCCACGCCGCCGTTGCCCGTGATCTCGCTCCCCTTGATGTCGAAGGAGCTGTCGGTGAGCCGGACGCCGTCGTTGGCGTGATCGGCGATCGTGCTGTCGCTGACCGAGATCGTCGAGGCCTCGACCAACAATCCGACCGCGCCGCTGCCCGTGAGCTGGCTCGTGCGGATGTCGGCCTTGGAAGAGCTCGTCAGGACGAGCGCTTCCTGGGGATGACCCGTGATCGTCGTTGCGCTCAGGCTGACGGTGCTCGCCTCGGCGTCCACGCCGCGTTTCCCATTGTTTTGAACGGTCGAGTCGCGCAGATCCACGGAGCTGTCCACGAGGCTCACGCCGTCTTCCGGATGCGAGGCGAGCGTGACGCTGATCAGCGTGATGCGGCTCTGATCCGTGGCGTTCACGCCGAAGCCCTGGTTGTTCTGGATTGCGCCGCCCGTGTAGGTCCCGGAGGAACGGACGAACGTGATAGCGTCGCCGTCATTCGCCTGGATCTCGGTCTGGCGCAGCGTCAGCTTGCCGTCCGTGGCGCTCAGGCCGGCCGCGCCGTTGCCCTCGATGACGGTGTGCCCCAGCTTGGCCGAGCCGTTCGTCACGACGACGCCCTCGCCGTTGTGCCCGGAGATCCGGACCGTTTGGGCGCCTTCGCTCACCACGTCGGTGGTCAGCGCGGCTTGGTCGACGCGGACCCCGACGCCGCCGTTGTCCGTGATCTGCGTGCTCTCCAAGACGGCCGCCGAGTCGATCAAGACGACGCCGTCTTGGCTGTTATTGGCGAACGTGCTGCGCTCGTCCGAGAGCGTGGAGCGGTTCTCAGCGCGGATGGCCACGCCGCCGTTGTTTTCAACCGTTGATTCGGTGAAGTCGGCCACGGAGCCATCCAGTGCGATCGCGTCCTGCGGGTGATCGCTGAACGTCGTCGTGCGGATCGTCAACTGAGAGTTCCCGGCCTGTACGGCGCGGGCTCCATTGGACGTGATCTGGCTCGACTTGAACGTGGCGGAGCTGTCGGATAGCTCGACGCCGTTGGCCGAGTTGCCGGAAAGCTCGCTGTTGGTCAGCAACAGCTCCGAACTCTCCACGCCGGAAACGCCGCGCTGCCCATTGTCCGTGATCTGACTGTCCGTGAGATCGAGCTTGGTGTTGACGAGCGTCGCGCCGTCGCCGCCGTTGCCGGCGATCTCCATCGTCTCAGCGCGCATGATGGAGTCGGTGGCGGTCAGGCCGGTCCGGTCGTTATTGGCGATGCGGCTGCTGTCCCCTTCGACCGCACTGTTGACCAGCAACAGACCGTGCTCCGGGTGGCCCGTCACGGCGCTGTCGGCGAGCAGCTTGATCGCGCTGTTGTCGGCGTCGATCCCGCTCCTGCTGTTGTCCGTGACCTGGGTGCTCGACAGGTCCGCGGAGGAGTCGACCAGCTTGAGGCCGCCGCTCGGGTGCTGCCGCACCGTCGAGTTCTCCAAGACGGCGCGTGAGCGCGACGCCGCGTCGAGGCCCCATCCGTTGTTGTTCGACAATGTGGTGCCGTCGATGGCGGCCTGGGAGCTGCGCAGCACGACGCCATTGTTGCCGTTCTGACCGACGGTGCTGTCGGTCAGCGTGAGTTTGGCGCGGGTGGCGCTGAGGCCGTCGCCGCTGTTGTTGGTCACTTCGGACGACGTCAGCTCGGCGGAACTCTTGACGAGCGTCAGGCCGTTGCCGCCGTTGTTGGCGACGGTGCTCGCGTTGAGGCCGCTGACGGAGTCTTGGGCGGAGATGCCGTGGCTGTTGTTGTTCTGAACCTGACTGTTCGCCATTTCCAGAGCACTGTTGGCGAGCAGGATGCCCTCTTCGGGATGGCCGCTCACCGTCGATTCCACGGCTTCCACGGTCGAGCTGGTCGCGTCGATGCCCGTGATGCCGTTGTTCGTGACCTCGGTATTGGTCATGTCGGCCGTGGAGTTGAGCAATTGGAGACCTTGTTGGCCGTTGGCGTCGACCGTGCTCTCGGCGAGTCGCACGGTGGAGACCTCCGCGCTCAGGCCGCGGGCGCCGTTGGACTCGATCGTGCTCGCGGTGATCTCGGCCGAGCTGTTCTCCAGCGTGACGCCGTCGTCCGGATGGCCGGCCACGAGCGTGTCATCCATGGTGAGCCCCGAGTTGTTGAACCCGTGGACGCCCTTGGCCCCGTTGTTCGTGATCTCGCTGGAGAAGATGTCGGCGGTGCTGTTGGCCAGCTCCACGCCCGTCCGGCCATTGTCGTCGACGATCACGGCTGTAATGGCGATCTTGGAGCTCTGCGAGCCGATCCCGCGGCCCTCGTTGTTGATGACCTCGCTGTCGCTGACGTCGCCGGAGCTGTTGTCGAACGCCATGCCGTCGTCCGGGTGTTCGGACACGACGCTGCCGTCGCCGACGATGACCACCGACGTCGTCGCGTTGATCCCCTTCCCGCTGTTGCTCGTGATGGTGGTCGAGGCGATGTCGGTGGAGGAGTTGATGAGGTTGACGCCGTCTTTGCCGTTGCCCTCGATGGTGCTGCCGACGATCACCGAGCGGCCCTGCTTGGACTCGCTCACCCCGTAGCCGCCGTTGCTCGCGACGGTGGCGTTGCTCATGTCGAGCAGCGAGTTGACGAGCGTGACGCCGTCCTCGGCGTTCTGGGAAATCGTGCTCTTGAAAACGGCGGCGCTGGAGTCCGTGGCCTGGACCCCGTAGGCGCCGTTCGCGGTGATCTGGGTGTTGGAGATGTCGGCGGCGGCGCTGCCCTGCAGCGTCACGCCGTCGGTGCCGTTCTCGGCAATCTGGGCGCCCTCGGCGGTGATCAGCTGAGCGCCGTTTGCGGCCAAAACGCCGCGCGCGCCGTTGGCCCGCACCGTGCTGCCGGCGATCTCGACGGTGGCGTCGTCGATCACCACGCCGTCGTTCGGGTGATCGACGACGACGCTCTCGGCGGCGATCGTGACGTCGGCCTTGGCCGTGGCGCGCACGCCGACGCCCTCGTTGACCGAGATCTCGCTGCCCTCGATGCGGGCGTCGCTGTTGACCACGTTGACGCCGTCGTCGGCGTTGTCCTTGATGACGCTGTCGTCCACGCTCAGCTCAGACTCCGACTCGGCACGCACGCCGTAGCGGCCGTTGTCGGCGATGGTGCTGTCCGCGATCGTGCCCTTGGATTGCACCAACAAGACGCCATCTCGGCCGTTGGCGCTCACCTCGCTGCCGGTCAGCGTCAACTCGGATTGGGGCGCGTCGACGCCGTTGGCCTGGTTGGTGCGCAGGGTGCTGTTCTGAACCTCGGCGGAGGAGCCGTCGAGCAGCAGCCCGTTCCGGCCGTTGGTGTCGACGTTGCTGCCCGCCATGCTGAGCGAGGCCTCCGACGTCGCCTGGATGCCGTTGACCTCGTTGTTGGTGATCGTGCTGTCGGCAACCTCGGACGTGGCGCCCTCGAGGCGAATGCCGTCCTTCGGATGCTCCGCGACGGTTGTGCCGCTCATCGTCATCGTTGACGCCTGCGTGACCAGCACGCCGAAGCCGTCGTTGGCGCGCAGCTCGCTGCCGTTGATCTGGGCTTGGGCGTTCTTCAAGACGACGCCGTCGCCGGGTTGTTCAAGAACCCGAGAGTTCTCGAGCGTCAGTTCGGAGTTCTCGGCGGTGACGCCGCTGCCGGCGTTGCCGGTGATGAGCGTGTCGGCGAGCGTCGCCGTCGAGTCCAGCACGAAGACCGCGCCTTCCGGATGTCCGGTCACCTCGCCGCCGTTGTAGGTCAGCTCGGAGCCGTCACTGACGCGCAGGCCGACCCCGGCGTTGTCGACGATGCGCACGTCGCTGAACGTGCCGACGGTGTTCTCCAAGATGACGCCGTTGGTGCCCTGCTTCGTGAACACGACGCCGGAGATGTCGAGCTCGGCATTGACCGCCCGCAGGGCAAAACCGGCGTTTTCGCGGATTTCGCCGCCGTCGTAGGCCAGCGTGGAGTTCTCCACGAGGATGCCGTCGCCCGGGTTGGCGCGAATGGTGGAATTCTGCACGGTGACGTCCGAGTCATTGACGATCTTGATGCCGTTGATCTGTTGATCTTCGCTTTCGGTGACGGGCTTGGGGATAGTCACCTTCTTGAGCGTGGCGCTGCTGGCCGATATCTCAATGCTGCGCCCGATGTTCTCGATCAGCTCCATCTCTTCGAGAACGATCGCCTCGCTGTCCTTGATGACGATGCCCCCGCCCCCGGGCTTCGTCTCCAGGGTCTCGGGATCCAGGATCTGGCCGCTGCGGACGTTGATCCCCTTGATCGTGATCCGGTCGGAGCTCTGCACCGTGATCGTCGGCTTGTCCGAGTCGGCACGGACGGTCACGGTGCCGGGGTTCTGCGCGCGAATGGTGATGTCGGACTTGTTGGCAATCCGGAGCGTCTCGCGATAGGTGCCGGGGGAGACGACGATGACATCGCCGGAAAACGCTTGTTGGATGGCGCCGCTGATGGAGCCGGCCTCTCCGGGAACGGTGATCGTCCTGGCCCAAGCAGGGCCGGCGCTAACGATCCCGACGATGAGGAACAGGGCGGTAAAAATCAGCCCGACCTGAACCCGGTGTGGCAGTCGCTTGTGCATGGCAGTCCTCCTTGGTGAATGTCCCTCTCGAACAGCCACCCCGTAATGACGGAGTTTAGTCCTCTTGGGAGTTGCCTGCAAGAGAACGTAAGGGAATGGTCGATGCGAACCGGGCGAGCCCCAGCCAGGCCCCGATGCCGATTGCGTCGATCAGCACGTCGCGGACCGCGCCCTCGCGGCCGGGGATGAACGACTGGTGGAACTCGTCGCCCGCGGCGAAGCCGAGCGCCAATAGCCCGCTCCCGATCAGCGCGCGCGATGGGGCGATTTTATGAGCGCGCAGCGCGCGCCACACGAGGAACGTCAGCACGCCGAACTCGCCGACGTGGCCGATCTTGCGCACGACCAGATCCCAGACGCCGGGCGCGCCCGTCTCGAGCGACGGGATGTGCGACAGGTAGGCGATCAGCCCGGCCCAGGCCAACACGGGGCCCCAATAGCGGAGCGCAGAGACGAAAGGGCGCATGGCGCCATGGTAACGCACGCGCCGGGACGCGTTGAACGGGGTCGCGTTGAACCGGGGCGGGTGCGCATGGCCTTGTCGGCGCGAACCGAGATGCGCTAGCGTGCGGGGGATCCGATGTGACACGCTTTCACAGACGTTGGACGGTCGGCGTTCTGGTGGCCGTGGTCGGCGGGCTGCTGGTGGCGCCGGCGGGTGACGCCGACGTACGGATCGGCGGCGGCGCTGGCGTGATGGGCCAGGAGGCCGCGCCGATGGGCCGAATCGGGGTTGACCTCTTGTCCCTGTGGTTCGTCACGGCCGCGATCGACGCCGAGGTCTGGCTCGTGCCGAACGGCGGCCCTTGGGTGATGCCCTTCCTGACGGTCAGCACGCCGCTGTTGTTCAAGGCGACCGTCGGGGTGGCGCCGTTGATCGACGTGGCGACCCCCCAGGCCTCGGTACCGCCAAGCGTGGCTGCGCTGAAAGCGGCCGTCGGCGCGGGCGTTGGCCCCTTGGAGCTGTTCGGGGAGGCGATCTTTTTCCTCTTGCCCGGAGAAGGCGTCCCCACGAGCATCGAGGACCTGGGCCGACCCATCTTTGCCTTTGGAGTGACCCTGGAATTCTAGCTATGGAGTTACGCGAACGTCAGCAGGAAGTGGCCAAGTTTGTCAACGAGCACGATCTCGATCGGCAGTCGATGGTCTGGCTGCTTGATCTGGTCTCGGAGGTCGGCGAGCTCTCCAACGAGCTGTTGCAGGAGTCCGAATACGGCGAGCGGCCCCTCCACGCGGGCCGCGAATGGATGGAGGAGCTCGGCGACGTCCTCTTTTCGCTCGCCTGTTTAGCCAATCGGTCCGGCGTCGATCTCGACGACGCGCTGGCGCGAGCGCTTGCCAAATACCAACGCCGCATTGAAGACACGGGGCACCCGGGATCCGGCCCGCTCCGCTAGCCTCAGCGCTTGGCGTTCAGGCACATCGTGCCCGGTTCGGGCCGGCACTGGCACTGGCGGAACTGGTAATAGTCCGGCTTGATGCCGGCGACGAAGGGTTCCGCCAGGTCGGCCAAGGCGCGGGCGAACGCCGGGTCGTCGTGGGGAATCGGGACGCGGTGGAAGGCGATGTCGTTGTCCTCAGCCACGTCCCGCAGCTCGATGTCGAGTTCGCTCAGGGTCTCGCTCTGCTCGTGCATGAAGCTGACGGGATCGACGATGACGCGCTCCGCCTGCAGGCCGGCAACGACGTCGTCGATCTCGGGTTGCGTCCACTCGATGTTGCGATTGGCGTGGTTCTGGAACCCGAGCCGAAAGCCATCCAGGCCGAGCAGCTTGCTCACTGCGTCGCAGTACTCGTCGACGTAGTCCGCGTAGCGGCTGCCGTTGTTGACGTAGTGCATCGGCGTGCCGTGGGCCGAAAAGACGAACGCCGTTTCGGGATCGTCCAAGGACAGACCGCGATCCGCAATGAACCGGCGAATATTGTCCACGCGGAGCCGCGTGTAGCCCGGATGTTTATGCCAGCCGGTGATCTCCTGGACAGGCACGTCCCATTCCGTTGCCGCCAGCGCCCGTCGGAACTGCGCCAGGGCCGCGACGGTCGTCGAGGGGCCACAGTGCGGATAGATCGGGATCGCAATCAGCTGATCGACGTCCGCCGCTCGGGCGTCGTCGACCATCTCTTGAATGAACGGCGGCGTGTACTGCATGCCGACGAACGTCTCCACGGCAAACCCGCGGTCGTCCATTTCCCGCTTCAAGAGCCGGGCTTGCTCCTCGCATTGGGGATTGTGTGGCGAGCCGCCGATCGCCTCGTATTCCTCAATCAACCCGTCGGCGCGCCGCTCGGCCAGCTCATGGGAGCGCTGCCAGCGGGCGTCGTCGGTGTCGGCCTCCTCCAGCACGGCGTTGGTGTAGAAGATGCGGGCGAGGAAGTCGACGATGGTCTCGCGCGAGGTGTCGCTCGGTTCGCCGAAGTTGAGCAGACAGATGCCTGCGGTCATGGGTCATCCTTTCCGTGCGGCAGGGCCTGCCGTCGTGGGGCGTTGCGCCTATCGTACACCGCGACAGGGCCGCGATCATCCGAGCAGTCGGAGGCACGCGTCGAGCGGGCGATGGATGCAGGTGAAGATCGGCGTGTCCCGCTCGGTGTAGCGCCGGGCTTCCGTGTTGCGCAGGGCGATGACGAGGTCCTGAAAGTCGACCAGCTCGTCGGTCTCGTAGACGACGATGAACTCCTGATCATCAAGCCCGGTCGAGTAAGCCAATACTTGCCGAACGGATGGAAACTGTTTGCCGACTTTGATGTGCTCGTTCATCATGCCTTGGCGAGCCTGTTCGCTCATGAGATACCAGTCGATCGTCTTGGTGAAGGGATAGACGATGAGGTAGCGTTCGTGGTCCTCGACGTCGATGGCCTGCTCCTGGGACGTCGGTCGTCGCACGTAGCGGGACTGTCGAACTCGACCAAGCATGGAGTGCGTGACGTCCAAGTAACGGCCGAGCCCGGCTGTCCGAACGTGGCCGAGGAAGTCTTGGATGCGATCGGGGCTGTCGGCCCAGTTCCATAGCAACAATTCCGACTCGGGCTTCATGCCGACGGTGCTGTAGGGGAACGTGTCGATCTCCTCGAACGACTCGATGGCGGCTTGAAGTTCCTGGCGCGCTTGTTCGCGCTCCGCCTCGGGCAGACGCCGCCAGTTCGGATCGGCTTTGAGGAACGTAAACTTGAGCCAGGGGAACGCCAGCGCGTGGTCTTGGGCGGTGGTCGAGCCCATTCAGTCCTCCTTCGATGCGGGTTGCTCGGGGTCATCCAAGCCGAACAGGTCGGCGATCTCGTCTGGGCGGAGTCCGTGGCCGTTGCCGGCCCATTGCTTGATCCGAACGGTCGGCTGATGGAGCAGCTTGTTCATCAGGCGACGGGTAAGCTGTTCGACGAGCGCCTCTTGGTCGGGATCGTCCAGTTGCAGGCGTCGCAGCGTCGATTCGAGCTCCTCGGCGCGGATCGCCTCGGCGCGGTGCCGGAGCGCGCCGATGAGGGAGGCGGCGTCGCGTTCCTTCATCCAGCCGGCGAATTGTTCCACCTCCTGAGCGATCATCCGCTCGATCGGTTCGATCGCGGCCTGGCGCCGTTTGCGGTGGGCCTGGACGACGTCGCGGAGGTCGTCGACGTTGTGCAGCTCCACGCCCGACAGGGCGTCCACCTTGGGGTCCACGTCGCGAGGCAAAGCCAGGTCGACGACCACCAACGGTGACGCCCGATCGTCCAAGGCATTTGCGAGGTCCGCGCGCTGCAGCAGCGTCTCCGAGGCGCCGCTGGCGCTGATCACCAGGTCGACGCCCTCGAGGGCGCTCCTCAGCTCCGCCAGCGTGAAGAAGCGAGCGCCGTAGCTGTCGACGAGCGAAGCGGCTCGCTCGCGGTGGCGATTGGCGATGCGCATCTCGCCGATCCCGTGGTCGCGCAGGCGCCGCGCGGCAAGCGTGGCGATGTGGCCGGCGCCGACGACGAGCGCGGCCTTGTCCGCGAGCGACTCCAGACGCGCTGCCGCGCGATCGACGCCGATGGAGGCCATGGAGACGGGATGTCGGCTGATGTCGGTCTCCGTGCGGGCGCGCTTGCCCAGATGGATTGCCCGCTGGACGAGTTGATGGAGGACGGGACCGATCGTGTGGCGATCTTCGGCGCTCGCCTTGGCTCGCTTGAGTTGGTGGAGAATCTGGGCCTCGCCGAGGGCGAGCGAATCCAGCCCCGCTGCCACGCGGCAGAGATGGTCAACGGCCCCTCGGCCCGAGCGCGTGTAGCTGACGGCGTCCAGCGCCCGTCGATCGGCCCCGCTCCGGGAACTGAGCTGATCGAGCAACTCCGACCGAATCGCCCCGGGCGCATCGTCAACGACCCCGTAGCACTCGACGCGATGGCAGGTGGCCAAGAGGACGGCCTCGTGCCAGCCCCAAGGCGGAGGCGCCGCCGTGGACGGGTCGTCGCCCGACGTGGCCAGGGCGCGCATGAGGCGCTCGCGAGCCTCGACCGAGTCGCTCCGGTGATTGATGCCCCAGACGAAGATCGATTCCATGGCGCGGACAGGCTTGATTCGGGGGTTCGACTCGACAGTCGAAAACAGACTAGCAAGTCAACCGGGGGCGTGCAATTCCATTACAAGGGCCGGCCGACGGACGGCGGGCATGCCGGCCCGGCGCTCAAGCGCTGGGCGGCGAAGCTTCGGGCGAGTCCATCTCCTCCTGCATCTGGCGATACATGCGTTGGAGGAACGCCTGGCGGTCCTCGGCTTTGACGAGGTCGCTCTTGCCCTGCATCACGATGTGGAACGCGAACGGGCTCGGGTGCGTGCTGATGCGGCCGGCGATCTCGATCTCGCCCTGTCGGATCTCGTCCAGAATCTGTTCGGCGTGGGTGACGTCCATGGCGTCCTCCATGACCTCGCGGTAGGCCTCGCGCAGCACGGGGAAGCGCTCGTCCATCGCCTCGACCGCGCTCTGCAGGATCATGGCTTTGACCTGCTGGCGTCCCACGGACTTCTGGCGCCCCTTGTAGCGCTTCAGGATCATCAGCGATCGCGTCGCACAGTGGCGGAAGCGACGCCGAAGAATCTCGCTGTCGTTGAGCGAATCCTTCAGGGCGGTGCGCAGGTCGCGTTCGCGAAGGAGTTCAAACGCGCTCATCACCCGCACGTGGCCCTCGTAGGCGACGTAGAAGCCGTGGTCGGTGATGCCGACCTCCACGTCCTTGTCCTCGCGGCGGGCGATCAGCCAGGCGATGGCCCGACTGAGCGCGTCGTTCACCCGGCGGCCGAAGAGCGAATGGAAGATGACCCAGGTCTTGACGGGGCTCTTGTAGCGATCGGGCTGGAGCTCCTCCTCGTAGTACTCGACGAGGATTTTCCCGCGATGCGGGATCTCGGCGTAGCGGTGCTGCTCGGCGCAGTAGTTGTAAAAGGACTGGACGCCGCGTTCGTCCAGACTGAGCTGCTCGCGCAGATACGCCTGGATCTCGTCGGCCGACTCCCCTTGCTGGAACCGCTCGGCGATATCCTTGCGGATGCGCTGAATGTCGCAGGCGAGGCCGAAGCTGAGCGGCAGCATCTCGGAGAACCACGACGGCACGGTCGGCGTCTTGCCGCCGGCGGGGTTCACTTGAGCCGTCATGCCGCGGGCGTAGTTGAACTTGTAGACGTCGCCGCCCAGGACGAAGATGTCGCCCTTGCGCAGCATCTCCAAGAACGACTCTTCGATGCTTCCAATCGCCCGATCGCCGATCTTGACGGTGACGTAGGATTCGTCGGGAATCGTGCCGATGTTGGTCATGTACAGCACGCGGGCCAGTCGGCCGCGCTTGCCGATCAGCTGCTTCTCCCGATCGTAGAAGATCTTCGCGTAGACGCGGCGGTCTTCGAGCGAGGCGTACTCGCCGGCGAGATACTCCAGCACGCTCTCGAAGTCCGCCCACGTGAGCGTGTGATAGGGGTAGCTGCGGGTAACGAGCTCATAGAGGTCGTCCGTGCCGACCCGCCCGTCCATGAGGATCCCGAAGACCTGCTGGGCCAGCACGTCGAGGCAGTTCATCGGAAAATGGAGCTCGTCCAGTTGGTGCTCCAGTGCGCTCTTCATCATGACCGAGCATTCCACGAGTTCGTCGCGGTCGGTCACGATGATGCGGCCCATGACGGTGTCGTGAAGCCGGTGGCCGCTGCGGCCGATCCGTTGGAGGGCCCTCGCGACGCTCTTGGGCGAGTTGAGCAGCACGACGAGGCCGATGTGCCCGATGTCGATGCCGAGCTCCAGCGACGTCGAGGAGACGACCGCTTTCAGATCGCCCTCCTTGAGGCGCTGTTCAATCTCGTGGCGATGGTCACGAGAGAGCGAGCCGTGGTGCGCGCCGATCCGGCCCTCGAAGCGCGGATAGCGGTCCTTCAGGATGTGGACGATCCGCTCGGTGGCGGAGCGCGTGTTGGTGAACACCAGCGTCGTGCGGTGGTCGTCGACGAGCCGGGCCAGGGCGTCGTAGAGGTTGGCGTTCAACTCGACCGCCGAGGTCTGGATGAAGTCGTCCACGGGGCTCAGAACTTGGAGATCGAGCGGCTTTTCAAAACGGGCGTCGACGATGGCGCAGTCGCGCCACGGGTCCTCCTCGTCGTCCAGTTCGCCCAGCGCCGAGCCGTAGCGCTGGCCGACGAGGAACTTGGCGACCTCTTCAAGGGGACTGATCGTCGCGGAGAGCCCAATCCGGGTGACGTCTTTGCCGATCTTATCCACCAGGCGCTCCATCGACAGGGAGAGATGGACGCCGCGCTTGTTCTCGGCCAGCGCATGGACCTCGTCGACGATGGTCCAGCGCAGGTGCTGATAATAGTCGGCGAACTGAGGCGAGGTCAGCGTGATGGCGAACGACTCCGGGGTCGTAATGAAGATGTGCGGGGCTCGATCGCGCATGCGCTGCTTGTCGTAGTTGGAGGTGTCGCCCGTCCGGAGGCCGACGCGGATCCCCAATTCGCGTTCGGCGACCTCGGCAATCCCGTCGAGCGGCTCTTGGAGGTTGCGCTCGATGTCGTTGCCCAGGGCTTTCAGGGGCGAGATGTAGACGCAGTAGATGCCGTTCTCCAGGTTCCCCTCCTCGGCAAGGTGGGTCAGCTCGCTGATGATGGAGGTGAACGCGGCCAGCGTCTTTCCGCTGCCCGTGGGCGCCGAGATCAGGCAGTTCCGGCCGTCATGGATGTTCGGGACGGCGTAGCGCTGCGGCGGGCTGAACGAGCCGAACTGATCTCGGAACCACCGGCGCACCCAGGGGTGGAGCAGCTCGTAAAGCGCGTCGTCATCGTAGGGTTCGGTCTGATAGTGGAGCATCGGCCCCACCATCGTAGAGAGCTATGTCTCAGATGGCCAGCGGAGGATCTTCAACCCAACCCTTGCGGTCCCGGTGTCGATGATCTCCAGTTCTTGAGCGGCCCGCTTGGAGAGGTCGATGATCCGGCCGGGAATGAACGGCCCGCGGTCGGTGATGCGGACGACGACGCTGTTGCCGGACGCCAGATCGACGACTTGGACGACCGTGCCGAAGGGCAGCGACTTATGAGCTGCCGTCATCTCGTGCATGTCGTAGATCTCGCCGCTGGAGGTCCGTTGGCCGTGGAAAGCCGGGCCGTACCAGGACGCGATCCCGATCTGGTCGTAGTCCCAAGCCTGGGACATGCCGACGGCCACCAGTGCGACGAGCGCGACGGCGATGAGGGTCTCTTTGGTCAACATGGAGATCAGCGCATGGCGCTTACCAGGCGATCAAGCCCGACGTGGAGGACGTTCGGCACGTACAGCCCAGCCAGCAGAACCCCGATCGCCTGTGGCGTGACCCGCGCCGGCGCCGTTGCTGGCAGGGTCAAGCCGATGTGGCTGAGCCCGACCGCCGTCAGGCCGAAGACGATCGCCAGATACGCCAGCCGCGTCAACGGGCCGAAGACGAGGTCATGGCTCGCCCGTCGATGCTTGAACGCGCGCGCGTACGGGCCCCAGATGAAGCCGAGCGGGCCCCAGCGCCTGCGCGCGCTGTTGGCTTTCAGGTCGAGATCGGGGCTCAGCCAGAGACTGGAAAAGACGTAAGCGCCGGCGAAGGTCGCGATCTGAGCCGTTGTTAACAGCTCCCCGTAGATCGCCCCGCCGACCAGGACCGGCAGGGCGACCATCTCCGTGCGGCGGTGCGTCGTTCCGGACGGCATAGTCACACGCCATCGTAACGTCGCGATGGCCCAATGACCGGGACATTCGTCCATCGCCCAGCCGACGCTTGACGTCGGGTGACCCCTCTTGTACAATCCTTAGCAGTCATCTCCGATGAGTGCTAATCACACCACTGACGACACACACGAAGGGAGGACCCATGGCGGACAAGCTGAAGCTCAAGCCACTCGCGGATCGTGTCCTGCTCCAGGAAGTCGAGGAGGACGAAGAGGAGCAGGGCGGCATCGTGCTGCCCGAGGAAGCGCGCTCCGATCAGAATCTCCTGCGCGCCGAAGTGATCGCGGTCGGCACCGACCAGGACGAGATCGAGGTCAGCGAAGGCGATACCGTCCTGATCGATAGCTTTGCCGGCCGGAAGTTCGAGGCCGACGGCGCGGACTATCGCATCGTCAAGGCCGAGGACATCCTCGCGATTGCCGAGTAAGCTGAACCTGCGTAATCCAGCACAAGGAGGATCCTATGGCGGACAAGTACAAAGAGGTCATTTTCGACGAGGACTCCCGCGATCGGCTTCGCCGGGGCATTGATCGCCTCGCGCGCGTCGTGCGCATCACGTTGGGCCCCCGCGGCCGCAGCGTCATCCTTGACAAGGAGTTCGGCGGCCCCAAGGTCGTCAACGACGGCGTCACGATCGCCGAGGAGCAGGAGTACGAGGATGAGTTCGAGAACATGGGCGCCCAGCTCGTGAAGCAGGTCGCCAAGGAGACCGAGGATGCCGCCGGCGACGGCACCACCACGGCGACCGTGCTGGCCCATTCCCTGATCACCGAGGGGAACAAGAACATCACGGCCGGGGCCAATCCCATGTGGCTCAAGCGCGGTCTGGAGAAGGCCTCGCGGGCCATCGTCGACGAGCTCTCCAAGCAGAGCCGCGAGCTCAGCAACAAGGACGAGATGGCCCGCATCGGCACCATCTCGTCCAACGACGACGAGATCGGCAACATCATCGCCGACACCATGGAGGCCGCCGGGTCCGACGGCGTCATCACGGTGGAGGAGTCCGAAAGCATCGACACCTACTATGAGATCGTCGAGGGGCTGCAGTTCGACCGCGGGTACCTCAGCCCGTACTTCGTCACCGACGCCGAGCGGATGGCGGCGGAGCTGAAGGATCCCCACATCCTGATCACAGACCAGGAGATCAAGCAGGCCCGCGACATGGTCCCGATCCTGGAAAAGGTCTCGCAGGCGGGCAAGCCGCTCTTGATCGTCGCCCAGAACGTCGAGGGCGAGGCCCTCACGACGCTGGTCATCAACAAGCTGCGCGGCACGCTGGACGTGGCCGCGGTCAAGGCTCCGGGCTTCGGCGATCGCCGCAAGGCGATGCTCCAGGACATGGCGACGCTCACCGGCGGGCAAGTGATCGCCGAGGACGCCGGCATGAAGGTGGAGAACGCCACGCTCGACATGCTGGGCACCGCCGACAACATCTCCATCACCGACGACGACACGACGATCGTCGGCGGCCACGGCGACAAGAAGGACATCGACGGTCGCATCGAGCAGATCAAGAAGCAGATGGAGACGAGCGACTCCGACTACGACCGCGAGAAGCTCCAGGAGCGCATGGCCAAGCTCTCCGGCGGCGTGGCGGTCGTCAAGGTCGGCGCGGCCACGGAGGCCGAGCTGGAGGAGAAGAAGCAGCGCATGGAGGACGCCCTCGAGGCCACAAAGGCGGCCGTCGAAGAGGGCATTCTCCCCGGCGGCGGCGTCGCGTTGCTCAACGCCGCCCACGTCCTCGACAATCTCGAGCTCGAGGGCGACGAGCAGATCGGCGTGCGGCTGCTGCGGCGCGCGCTGGAGGCCCCGGTGCGCCAGCTCGTGGAGAACGCAGGCCACGAGGGCAGCATCGTCGTGGAGAAGATCAAGAACCTCGAAAAGGGCCACGCGTTCGACGTCGTGAGCGAATCGTACGTCGACATGCTGGACGCCGGCATCATCGACCCGACGAAGGTCACCAAGTCGGCCGTCCAGAACGCCGTCAGCGTCGCCAGCATGATCCTGACGAGCGGCGCGTCCGTGGCGACGATCGACCTGAGCGAGGACGGCGGCGCCGATCAGATGGCCGGCGCCGGCGGCATGGGCGGCATGGGCGGCATGGGCATGATGTAAGCCAGCCGTCGTTCCGCCCGACGACGCCGACCAAGCGCATGACCGATCGAACCCCTGCGGCCTCGCGCCGCAGGGGTTTTCCATTGTCGGCGCAAGGCCTAGAATGCCGGACCGGATGATGGGGGAGGCGTTATGGAACAGCCGACGGTTGGATTGGCTCTGGGCGGCGGCGGTGCGCGCGGCTACGCGCACATCGGCGTGCTGCGCGTCCTGCAGCGCCACGAGATTCCCGTCGGTGCGGTGGCCGGCACGAGCATGGGGGCCGTCGTGGGCGCTGCCTTTGCTGCCGGCATCGATCTCGGCCGCCTGCAGAACCTCTTGAAGGAACTGAACCTCAACCGGCTGCTGCACTTCCCCAGGCGATCGTTGCGCCGTCTGATCACCAACACCGCCACGGACGTCTTCACCGGTCAGCGCGACTGGCGCCGCGCGGAGCTGCCGACGACGCAGACGCTCATCGAGTTCTTCCGGCTGTTCAGTCGGCACCTGACCTTCGAGGAGCTCGGCATCCCGCTGGCGGTGGTCACCACCGACATCGACACGGGCGAGCGCGTCGTCCTGAATGAGGGCCCCATCGATCGAGCGCTGGCGGCCACGGTCTCGCTTCCGGGGATCCACTACCCGGTGCAATGGGGAGACCGCTACCTCGTCGACGGCGGGCTCGTCGACAATCTGCCCGTCTCTGCCGCCGCAGGCCTCGGTGCCGAGCGCGTGCTGGCCGTGGACGTCGAGGCGCCGCTCAAGGACGACCCGGCACTGACGAGCATGGACGTGCTCTTGCGTGCCGAGAAGATCCTGTTGCGCGAACTGAACCGGCTGCGCTTGGAACGCGACCGCGCGCGCCTGGGCGATCGACTCGCCGTGATCCATCCGCCCGCGATCAATGTCGACACGCTCGATCTCGACGAGGTCGACGGGCCGGTCCAGTCAGGGGCGGACGAGGCCGAGCGGCGGCTCGCCTCGATCCGCGCCCTGCTGAACGCGCCGCCGGTTGCGTGAGTGGCTTGGGGAGCTGGCCGATCAGTTCGTGTTCTTCTGCGAGTTTTCGGACTTGGGCGTCCCGTTGATGCGATTCCCGCCCGCGTCGGTGCCGTTGCGGATGACGCCGTCGTTGGAGCCCCAGTTGCCGTCGTCGCCATCGGCCTCCGGGTCGATGCGCTCCATGGAGGCGTACGGGACCTCGCCGTCGCTCGCGGCCCCGGCGGGCCACTCGCTGCCGTCGGGGTTGACCTCGTCAACGACGTCGCCCTCGCCGTCGCGCAGCACCAGCGTCTCGCCGTCGTTGCTGAGCGCTCCCGTGTAGATGGCGTCGGCGTCCACGTCGCCGATCGCGTCGTCGGCCGTGCGCTCCCACAGGAAAAACCCGTCCGCGGGGATCGTCGAATCTCGGACCTCCTTGGTGTTCGACTCCGCCTCGCCGTCGAACCGCAGGACCGTCTCGCCGTCGTTCCACTCCAGCGTGTAGCCCGACAGGTCAATCTCTTGGGAAGAATTGTTGCGAAGCTCGATCCATTCGTCGGCCGAGTTGGCCACCGTGCCTGCCCAGGCGACCTCGTTGATCACCACGTCCGGGCCGCCGAACTGTGCCTGCGGCGTCGGTTGCATGCTCGAGCTGGCCGGCCAGACCACCGCCAATCCCACGACGAGCGCCGCCATAAGGAGATTTGCCTTCATGGGTGCCTCCTTACGTGTTTGGGTTGTATGGACACACACGTCCTTTCCTAACACATCATAGAACGAAGGTCAAGACGGAAACGACTCCCAGAAACACAACGAGTCGTTCCCGACAGTCGGGGCGGCTGCTCCGCTGAGAGTCAGAACGGGCGGACCATGAGATAGGCGTCGTCGCCGTTCTGGTAGTAGCGCGGCAGGCGCTCGGCGATCTGGAAGCCGTAACGTTCGTAGAGACGAAGCGCGGAGGCGTTATCCGTGCGCACCTCCAATTCGGCGCAGGTGGCGTCCATGCGGCGCAGGTGATCCAGGGCCGCCCGTAGCAGCGCGCTGCCGACCCCCTTGCTGCGGTGGTTGGGGTCGACGGCGATGTTCATGATGTGGCCGGTGTGTTCTTCGAGGTCCGTCGGGACGCCCATCCAGGCGCGGGTGCGTTTCTCCAACCGCGCAAACAGCGTCGGAATCCGAATCCCGGCAATGACGTAGCCGACGACGTCGTCCGTCCACTGGTTGACCAGGAACCCGGCCTCGCCGACGTGGCCCTTGAGCACCGACGGCGGCCACGGGGTGGGAAACGACGCGCTCTCGATCTGCATCACGCGCGGCAGATCGGCCTCCTCGGCCGGGCGGATATGGGCTTCGTGCTGACCTCGTCGGCGGACTCCCGTGGCCATACGCTCGCCGCGATTATAACAGAGCCAACGCCGGGTCCACGAACGGCTTTGCGCTTGACGGACAGGGGCGTGTGCGCTACAATCTTTGCCCGTTGCCGTCATGAAAATCACCGTAACCGACCGACGCGCTCAGACCAGCGACGCCCTTCAGGAGTACGTGCTCGACAAAGTGGAACCCCTCGAGCGCTTCTTCGTCGACGGGATCATCAGCGTCGACGTCGTGCTCGATACCGAGGGGAACAGCCAAATGTGCGAACTCGTCGGGCACCTCGTGCGCAAAAAGGTCGTGAAGGCGACCGCCGAAGCCGAGGAGATGCACGCGGCCGTGGACGCGGCCGTGGACAAGCTAAAGACCCAGGTCACCAAGGAAAAGGATCGCCTCCGCGAGAATCCGAAGCAGAAGACCCCGTCCCCTTCCGAGCCGTCCCCATCGGCGCCCCCACAGACGGAGGCTTCGCAGCGGGCGTTCTCGCGGTCCCAAGTCTACGTGCGCAAGCCGATGACCCCCGACGAGGCCCTGATGCAGTTGGAGTCCTACGAGAAACGGGACTTCCTCATCTTCATGGACGTCGAACGGGAGGCGCTGAGCATCATGCGACGCCTGCCGGACGGGCAATATGAGCTACTGGAGCCCGTGTACTAGCGGGAGCCCTTCATCATGGCGAAGGCTGTGGCGCTCTTCTCCGGAAGTTTGGCAAGCATCGCCGCCGCCCGAGCCGTCACCGCCGATCCCAACGTCGACGACGTCGAGCTGCTCCACTTCCGTTCCCCGTTTTTTCGCGACTACGACTACACCAAGGAACTCGGCCAGTACTGGTTCTCGTCGTCGTTCCGCAGCCAGGGTGTCAAGCGCGAGTTTGCCGACCTGACCAATATCCCCCATACGGGCGGGTACGACCGCAAGAGCTGCTGCACCGGTTGCCGCACGCTCATGATCCGCAAGGGCCTGCGCTACATGCACAAGGTGGGCGCGGACTTCCTCGTCACGGGCGAGATCGTCGGCACCCGGGGCCTGCACGCCGACGACGTGCTCCGATTGACCTGCGATGCCGGGGCGTCCGATCGCGTGGTCCGGCCCATGAGCGCCCATCTCTTGCCGCCGACGCTGCCGGAGCGTGAGGGCCTCGTGGATCGGACCCGCTTCTACGCTCTCGATGCGGAGACGCGCCACGACGAGCTCCCTCAGGTGGCGGAGTCGTTGGGCATCCACTGTGACGGGTTCCCGGCCGAGCGGCGCTGCAAGCTGCTGTTGCCCTACTTTGGGCGGCGCCTGGAGGATCTGCTCCAAGAGGACCATCTGACGTTGAACGGGCTGGAGCTGTTGGAGTTTCCGCTCTACTACAAGAAACAGCCGGACGTCAAGATCGTCCTCGGCCGCGACGAGGAGGAGAAGCGGCGCCTTCAGAACTTCTTTCTGCCCGATGATTTGCGCCTCTACGTCGCCATGGGCGAGGGGCCGATCGCGCTCGTTCGGGCCAACTGGCAAGAGAAATCCGACTACGAGGTGCTGCAGATCATCGAGCTGGCCGCGCGCATCACGGCCATGCACTCCGATATCGGGGCCCGCCACCGGGTGCAGGCCAACTACCGCTTCGAGCACTCGGAGCAGACCAACCGCATCCGGATCGCGCCGTTCGTCTCCGAGCGCGAACTGGAAGAGCACTGCGTCCGCTTCAACTTCTGAGCGTCCGGTTGAGCGTCGCCCCAAACTGAGGGAGATTCGACACGATGAACCCGCACTTCGCCGCCCCCGATACCGATCCTGTGGATGCCACGCTGGGCCCGCTCAACGCCGAACAACGCCAGGCCGTGAGCCACATCGCGGGGCCCATCCTCGTGTTGGCCGGGCCGGGCAGCGGCAAGACCCGGGTCGTGACGCACAAAGTGGCCTATCTGTTGGCTCAGGGGATTCCCGCCCGGCACGTCCTCGGCGTGACGTTCACCAACAAGGCGGCTGAGGAGATGAAGACCCGCGTGGAGGAGCTCCTGGGCGGACGTCACGTGACGCCGTGGATCTCGACGTTCCACGCCACAGGGGCTCGCATCCTGCGCGAGCACATCCAAGCGCTCGATCCCCGCTACAGTCGGCACTTCACCATCATGGACGAGGGCGACCAGCGCGACGTCATCCGCCGCGCCATCAAGGAGCTGGATCTCTCGAGCGAGGAGATCAAGCCGGCGATGGTCTCGGGCGTCATCGGACGCGCCAAGGACGACCTGGTCGGTCCGGATCGGTTCAAGACCCAGAACGCGGGCTACTTCGACGGCTACATCCTGGAGATCGTCGATCGGATCTATCGGCGCTATCAAGAGATCCTGCGCACGAGCAATGCCCTCGACTTTGCCGACCTGATCCGGCTGACGGTACGGCTCTTTCAGGACCGCGTCGACATCCTGCAGGGATATCGCGAGCGCTTCCGCTACGTGCTCGTCGACGAGTATCAGGACATCAACCACGCCCAATATGTGCTCGTCCACCTGCTCGCGGAGAACGCAACCAGCTTGACGGTCGTCGGGGACGAGGATCAGGCCATCTTCAGCTGGCGCGGGTCCAATCCCGACTACATCCTTCGCTTTGAGCGCGACTTCCCGGATGCCGAGATCGTGGAGCTGCGCCAGCACTACCGCTGGCCGCAGGGCGATCGCATCTTCCGGGCGGCGCGCAACGTCATCGCCCACAACGCCTCGCGCGCCAAGAAGGGCGACGCGCACTTCCGAGGCGAAGGCGACCCGATTCGCTACCTGCTGGCGCGCGACGAGCGCGAGGAGGCGCTCGCGGTCGCCGACGAGATCATCCGGCTCTCGACCGACGGGGTTGGGCTCGATCGGATCGCCATTTTGTATCGGGTCAACTCGCTCTCGCGCGTCCTGGAAGAAGCCCTGCTCTATCGGCGCCTGCCCTATCAGGTCGTCCGGGGGCTGCGCTTCTACGATCGCCGCGAGATCAAGGATCTGCTGGCCTATCTCAAGGTGCTGGTCAATCCGGACGACGAGATGAACCTGCTACGGGCGCTGGAGCGGCCCAAGCGGGGCATCGGCGCCACGACGATCGGCAAGCTCCAGCAGGCGGCCGCCCAGCGGGAAGAGACGCTCTGGGCCGCCATGAAGGACGTGGCCGAGAACGGTGGCGACGCGCTCAGCGGCCGGCCCGCCAAGGCCGTGACCGAGTTCGTCCAGCTCATGGACGGGCTGCGCGAGGGCGCGGCCGCGGAGCCGCCAGCCGATGTGGCAGAGGCCGTGCTGGAGCGGTCGGGCTATTGGGCCGATCTGCTCCAAGACGCCAACGCCGAGGAGCGCATGGACAACGTCCGCGAGTTTCTCGGGCAGATGAGCGAGTACCAAAGCAACCACGAGGCGCCGACGTTGGCCGGGTTCTTGGAGGAGGTCGCGCTCTTGACCGACGCGGATCGCTTCGAGGACGAAGGGGAGCGCGTCGCGCTCATGACCCTGCATACGTCCAAGGGGCTCGAATTCGACTACGTCTTTATGATCGGCGTGGAGGAGAACCTGATTCCGCACAACCGATCCGTCTCGGAGGGCAATCTCGAGGAGGAACGGCGGCTGTTCTACGTGGGGATGACGCGCGCCCGTCGGCGCCTGTATCTGTCGTTGGCGCACCAACGGACGCTCTACGGGAGCCTGACGCTGAACGGCCCGTCGCGGTTCTTCCAGGAGCTGCCGGAGGAGGATCTGGAAAGCGTCCCGTCCTCGTGAGCTTGGCAATCCGGGCGATGTCTGTTATACTTGCGGGTCCCGTTCTCTGAGCTGGAGGACGCGTGGGGCGGTCGTGAGCGGCAGACGATGCGCGTCGGCAAGGTGATTGCGAACATCCCGTCGTTGGTTCCGAAGTGGAGCAACCACGTCCCTGTGCACCTGCAACATCTGCGCGCGTTGCGTCAATGTGTGTCCAGCGATAACCACCATGCTAACGATGCCGAGCGGCATGGTCCATGCCGAATCGGAATCGGCGCAGCCGTCTCTCACAAGATTTTCGTGACAAGAGGTGACCCCTTTGATCCGAGGCGATGACATTACTCGTATCCGATTGGGCCTCGCCTCGCCGGAGGAGATTCGCAGCTGGTCCCACGGCGAGGTGACCGAGTCGGAGACGATCAACTACCGCACGCACAAGCCCGAGCGCGGCGGGCTCTACGCCGAAGAGATTTTCGGTCCGGAAAAGGACTACGAGTGTGCCTGCGGCAAGTACCGCGGGCGCAAGTACGAGGGCATTCGCTGCGAGAAGTGCAACGTGTTGGTGACCACTCGCGAGGTTCGCCGGGCCAACATGGGGCACATGGAGTTGGCCAGTCCCGTGGTTCACTTCTGGTATCTCAAGGGGCTGTCCAACCCGCTCTCCACGCTGCTCGGCATCAAGCGCAACGTCCTCAAAAAGATCGTCTATTACGAGACCGAGCCCGTCCGCGATGAGATCGTCGTCGTCACGGCGGCGCAGAACGGGTCCCCCGCGCCCGGCGACTGGCTCTACAAGACCCAGGCCGACATCCTGAGCAAGAAGCGCGAGTTCACCACCGAGCCCGCCCACGAGCTCACCGAGGCCTTCGAGGTGCGGGCCCGCAAGGGCGGCACCGTCTCGTTCGACGAGCTGACGCTGGACAACGGCCAGAAGATGCGCGTCATCCGCGTCGACGGGGAGGATCATCCCGTCACCCCGGGCGCGATCCTGGAGGTCAAGCCGGACGCCGGCGTCGAAGAGGACGAGATCCTTGCCGTCTCGCCCATTGGCCCCGACGAGCTCGTCTCGCAGACCCAGGTCGAGTTCCTCAAGTCGGCCTACGACGACATTCAGTTCCAGAAGATCGAAGAGACCGTCGACAACCTGATCTTTCTCGTCACCCACGTCGACGACCCGGAGCTCCCGTTCGACGTCGGCGATCTCCTATTGGAGACCGAGCTTCGCGCCTATCAGGCCATCTACCCCAAGGGCTTCCACGCGGCCTCGGGCGCCGACGGCATCGAGGGGGTCCTGGCGAACCTCGATCTCGACACCTGGGCGCAAGAACTCCGAGACCGCATCAACAACGAGACGAGCGTCGGTCGCCAGAAGCGCTTGCTGAAGCGCCTGGAGGTCGTCGATCAGCTCCGCAAGTCGGGCAACCGGCCGCAGGATATGGTCCTCAAGGTCATTCCCGTCATGCCGCCCGAGCTTCGCCCCATCGTCCAGCTCGAGGGCGGCAAGTTCGCGACGACGGATCTTAACGACCTCTACCGCCGCATCATCAACCGCAACAACCGTCTGGGGAAGCTGCGCGAGATGGGCGCCCCGGAGATCATTCTGCGCAACGAGAAGCGCATGCTCCAGGAAGCGGTCGACGCGCTCATCCACAACGAAAAGAAGGAGAACCAGATCCTCGGGCGCGACAACCGGCCCCTGAAGTCCCTGAGCGAGCGGGTCCAGGGCAAGCACGGGCGTCTGCGACGCAATCTGCTGGGCAAGCGGGTCGACTATTCGGGGCGTGCGGTCATCGTCGTCAACCCGAAGCTGACCCTGCACCAGTGCGGCATCCCGAAGAAGATGGCCTTGGAGCTGTTCAAGCCCTTTATCCTCCGTGAGCTCTCCCGGTTGGAAGTGCCCAACATCTCCAACTACGACGAGGTCAAGAACAAGGCGCTCTCCGGGGATCTTCCCCAGGTCTGGGACATTCTCGACCAGCTGGTGAAGGATCATCCCGTGTTGCTGAACCGAGCGCCGACGCTGCATCGACTCGGCATCCAGGGGTTCGAGCCCGTGCTCGTCGACGGTGAGGCGATCCAGATCCATCCGTTCGTCTGTCCCCCGTACAACGCCGACTTCGACGGGGACCAGATGGCGGTCCATCTGCCCTTGGCGCCCGAGGCGATTCGGGAGACCCGCGAGCGGATGCTGGCGTCCAAGAACGTCCTCTCGCCCGCGCACGGCGGCCCACTGACGGTGCCGACGAAGGACTTCGTCTTCGCGTTCTACTACTACACCATGGAGGACCCGGAGGGGCAGGGCGCCGGCAAGGCCTTCAGCTCCATTCGGGAAGCCGAGCGGGCCTATGAGACGGGGGCCCTGTCGCTGCACGCGCCGATCAAGGTTCGGGTCCGAGGCGAGATCGTCGACGCCACCCTCGGGCGGGCCAAGTTCAACGAGCTGCTGCCCGAGGACCTGCGGGATTATCAGAAGACGTTCGACTCCAGCGCCGTTGAGGACGTCTTCATGGAGTGCTACCGCCGTCACGGCAACGACCGGACGGTCCAGTTGCTGGACGAGCTGAAGGAGCTGGCGCTGGCGACGATGACCCGGTCGGGGCTGACCATCTCGGTCAGCGACGCGCTCATCCCCCCCGACAAGCAGGGCATCCTCGACGAGGCCCAGGAGCGCGTGGATCGCTTGGAGGACATGTACGCGCGCGGCCTGGCCACGGCCGACGAGCGCCGCCAGACGAGCATCCAGGTCTGGATGCAGACCGTGGACCGCATGGAGAAGGCGACCATGGAGAACCTCTCCCACTATCGCTTCAACCCGGTCCGCATGGTCGTCGAGAGCGGCGCGCGCGGCAGCGCCAACCAGGTCAAGCAGCTGGCCGGCATGCGCGGGCCCATGTCCGATCCGGCCGGGCGCATCATCGAGCGGCCCGTGGTCTCCAACTTCCGCGAGGGCCTCAGCGTCACGGAGTACTTCATCAGCACGCACGGCGGCCGCAAGGGCACGGCCGACACGGCGCTCAAGACCGCCGAGTCGGGCTACCTGACGCGTCGACTGGTCGACGTCGCCGAGGAGCTTGTGGTCAAGGAACCCGACTGCGGCACGCAGGCCGGCGTGGAGTTCCACCCGCTGCGCTACAGCCGCGAGGAGGTCATGGAGTCGCTCGAGGAGCGACTCTATGGCCGGGTGGCCGCGGAGCCGATCCGTTGGAACGGCGAGACGCTCGTCGAGGCGGGCGCGATGATCGCCAGCGAGCGCGCCCGCGAACTCGGCAGCCTGACGCAGGACCTGTCGGTTGCCGACGACGACTTCGTCGAGCAGGTCGTGGGCACGATCAGCGTCGAGGACGTGCGCGATCCCGACTCCCACACCGTCATCGTCGGCCAGGACGAGCGCGTCACGGAGTATCTCGCCGAGCGGCTGCGCGAATCCAGCGTGGAGGCGATCACGGTCCGGCCGCGGTTCATGATGCGGTCGGTGATGACGTGCGAGACCCGGCGCGGCGTCTGCCAGCAGTGCTATGGGCTCGACTTGGCGCGCCACCAGGAGGTCCCCCTGGGCATGGCCGTCGGCGTGATTGCCGCCCAGTCCATCGGCGAGCCCGGCACGCAGCTGACGATGCGGACGTTCCACACCGGCGGCGTCGTCGGCGAGGACATCACGCAGGGGCTGCCGCGCGCCGAGGAGCTCTTCGAGGCGCGCAAGTCGATCAAGAGCCCCGAAGGCCAGGTCGCGATGATCAGCGGCGTGGTCACCAACGTCCATCGGACCGAGGCCGGCTACGAGCAGGTCGACATTCAGGGCGACGAGAAGCGCATCCGCGTGCCGACCCGGCTCTCGCGCGCCAAGACCGGCGCCGACATGGACGCCACGTCGATCATCAGCACGCGCAGCCCGGCCAGCGGCGTCATCTACACCGTGGAGCACCAGGGCCGCCGGACGCTGTATCTCCTGGACGAGGACGATCGCGTCTTCGCGTTGCCGCCCGACGTGGAGCCTGCGGTGGAGACCGGCGACTGGGTCGAGGCCGGACAGGCGCTGTCGGAGGCCTACAACGAGGAGCCCGCGGTCGCGCAGCGCGACGGCACCGTGACCGACTTCGTCGAGGACGGCGATCGCCACGTCGTCGTCGAGGACGACGAGGGGCAGACGTATCAGTACAAGCTCCCCTACGGCGCGCGAAAGCAGGTCGAGGTCGGCGACAAGGTCACCCAAGGCATGCCGCTTTCCACGCGATCGACCCCGTTCTCCATCAAGGCGGAGTCCGCCGGCATGGCGGTCGTCGGCGACGGCATGGTCATCGTCTACACGCCCGACCCCGACGCCAAGAAGACCTTCCCGCTCACCGAGGACATCGCCGTGACGCGCGACGAGGGGACCCGGGTCACCGAGGGCCAAGAGCTCTTCGAGTTGACCATTCCGTTGCACGGCAGCTGCCACATCGACCAGGTCGACGAGGTCGAGGACGGGCTCAGCGAGATCCGACTCCATTACGAGATGAGCGTGCCGCTCGACAACGCCGTGCGGACCGAGGACGGGCGCGATACGTATCTGCCCGCGGCCGTGCGCGTCGGCGACAAGGTCCAGGAGGGCGATCTGCTCTCCAAGGGCGTCACCTCGCCCCATCTGCTCTTGAAGGTCGCCGGCGTCAACAAGACGCGCGACTATCTCCTCACCGAGATCCACAAGGTCTATAAGAGCCAGGGCGTGGACATCAACGACAAGCACATCGAGCTGATCATCAAGCAGATGCTCAACAACGTCCGCATCACCGATCCCGGGGATTCCGAGTTCTTCCCCAACCAGCTCATCATCTTGGAGGAGTTCCGCCGAGAGCTGCGGCGCCTGGGCGAGGTCAACCGGGCGATCCAGCGCGAGCGCGAGACGCTCGTCGGCTCGGTGCTCTTGGAGGATCTCCAGACTTGGGGGGGCGAGACGATCGCCGAACAGGGGGCCGAACTGGCGCGACAAACGCTGCAGACGGCCGTCGATGCGGGCATCGAGCGCGTCACGCTCGACCGTGGCCAGGGCGCCGAGACCGTCCGGATCAAGGAGCGGCGCATGCCGGTGGGCGAACGCGTCCTGCTGCGCATCTCCAAGGCCGCGCTGGAGACGAAGTCCTGGCTGAGCGCGGCCAGCTTCCAGCGCACGACCACGATCCTCTCCGAGGCGGCCATGCAGGGCCAGGTCGACACGCTGGAGGGCCTGAAGCCGAACGTCATCATCGGGCGGCTCATCCCCGCCGGGACGGGCTTCGGGATCGACCCGAGCGCGCCCCCCGAAGAGAGCGAGGAAGCCCCCGAGAATGGCCAAATGGAGGCCCCCGCGGAACCCGGCACCGACGGGGAGCCGCCGGCGGCCGACGAGGCGAGCGACGCCGAGACGGTGGAAGGGCGGGCGTAAGCGCTTGACAGGGGCTGAGGGGTTGTCTACAATGCACGCGCTCAGCTCCGCGGGGGCTACCCGTTCACCTTCGTTGTAAGCTCCGATCGCCTGAGCCCAAGGCTCTGCTCGGCGTGCAACCGGGTCGAGGACAAGATCGCCCGCCGAGTTGAGCCCGAGTGGGCGGGAATCGACATCGGAAAATGAGGTTGAATCACCATGCCGACGATTAACCAGTTGATTCGCAAGGGTCGCAAGACCGAGAGCGAGACGAGCAAGTCGCCCTCGCTGGACGGGTGCCCGCAGCGACGCGGCGTCTGTACGCGCGTCTTCACGCGCACGCCCAAGAAGCCGAACTCCGCGCTGCGCAAGGTCGCCCGAGTGCGGCTGAGCAACGGCAAGTACGTCACGGGCTACATCGGCGGCGAGGGCCACAACCTGCAGGAGCACTCCATGGTGCTCGTGCGCGGCGGTCGTGTGCCCGACCTGCCGGGGGTGCGCTATCACATCGTCCGTGGCGCGTTGGATGCCGCGGGCGTCCAGGGGCGCCGCACGGGTCGGAGCAAGTACGGCACCAAGAAGCCGTCCTGACGATAGGAACCGAGGTTATTCGAGAACGCCATGGCCGAGTATCAGATTGACCAGACGCTGGAGAAGACGATTCCGGGAGCGCGATACGGGCGCGACGAGGCGCCGTACCTCCACCCGGATCTGCGCTACGGCAGCAAGTTGGTCGAGAAGCTGATCAACTACGTCATGCAGGATGGGAAGAAGTCGACCGCCCGGAAGATCGTCTACGAGGCGCTCGATCTCGCCGAGGAACGGAGCGGCGAGCCGGGACTGGAAGTCTTCTACAAGGCGATGCGCAACGTGATGCCCAAGCTCGAGACCCGCTCCCGACGCGTCGGCGGGTCCTCGTACCAGGTGCCCTACGAGGTGCCCGAGGATCGCCAGAAGACCTTGGCATTCCGCTGGATCACCGGCGCCATCCGGCAGCGGGGCGAGCGGACCATGGTCGAGCGGCTGGCCGCCGAGCTGATGGACGCCGCCGAGGGGCAGGGCAAGGCATACGACAAGCGCCAGGAATCCCACCGCATGGCGGAGGCCAACCGGGCCTTTGCCCATTATCGCTGGTAAGCGCGCGAGGTTAAGAGAGGATCGACACGACTCAATTTCGACGGAGTATTTATGACACAAGCAACGTTAACTAAAGAAACAGCTCGATTTATCGAAAAACTTCGCAACATCGGGATCGTCGCCCACATTGACGCCGGCAAGACGACGACCACCGAGCGGATCCTCTTTTACTCGGGGCGCATCCACGAGATCGGCGACATCGACGAGGGCGACACCGAGATGGACTGGATGGACCAGGAGCGCGAGCGGGGCATCACCATCACCTCCGCCGCGACGCTGACGGAGTGGCGCGGCCACCGGATCAACATCATTGACACCCCGGGCCACGTCGACTTCACCGCGGAAGTGGAGCGCTCGCTGCGCGTGTTGGATGGGGTCGTGACGGTCTTCTCCGGCGTGGACATGGTCGAATCCCAGACCGAGAAGGTCTGGCGTCAGGCCGACAAGTACGACATCCCGCGCATCGCCTTCATCAACAAGCTGGATCGGCCCGGGGCTGCCTTCGATCGGACGGTGGAGATGATGGAGGAGCGGCTCGCCACGACGCCGCTGCCGCTGCAGATCCCGACGGGCGTCGGCGAGGATCTGACCGGCATGATCGACCTGCTCCACATGGAACTATTGCTGTGGGATCAGGGCACCAAGGGGCTGGAGTACAGCCGCAATGAGATTCCCGAACAGCACCGCGAGCGGGCGGCGTCGATGCGGACCAAGCTGATCGAGTCGCTGGCCGAGATCGACGACGAGGTCATGGAGAAGTACCTGAACGACGAGGAGCTCTCCATCGACGAGATCAAAGCGGCGATCCGACGGGCCACCCTCGCCAACGAGGGGGTTCCCGTCCTGGGGGGGACGGCCCTCAAAAACGTGGGCGTCCAGCCGATTATCGACGCGATCGTCGACTTCCTCCCCTCCCCGCTCGACCTCCCCCCGATCAAAGGCCTCTCCACCGACCAACCCAAGTCCGACGAGGACGGCGCCCCGCAAGAGATTTACCGCCAGCCGAGCCCGGAAGATCCGCTCACCGCGCTGGCTTTCAAGGTTGTGACCGACGAATACGCCGGCCGGCTCGTCTACGTGCGCGTCTACTCCGGCCGCCTGGAAGAGGGGTCGTACGTGTACAACGCTTCCACCGGCAAACGGGAACGCGTCGGCCGCATCTTCCAGATGCACGCGGACAAGCGCGAACAAGTCGGATTCTTGGAGACGGGAAGCATCGGGGCGCTGGTCGGGCCTAAGGAGGTCACGACGGGCGATACGCTCTGCGATCCCGACCATCCCATTCTCCTGGAGAAGATCGACTTCCCCGAGCCCGTGATCTTCGCGGCGGTGGAGCCCAAATCCGACGCCGAGGAGGAGCGGCTCAACCAGGCGCTCGGCAAGCTCGCGCAAGAGGACCCCACGTTCCGCGTGACCGTCGATGAGGACACCAACCAGACGATCATCGCCGGCATGGGCGAGCTCCATTTGGACATCATCTTCGATCGGCTCCAGCGCGAGTTCAAGACCCAGGCGAGCATGGGCAACCCGCAGGTGGCTTACAAAGAGGCGCTCATGGAGCCGGTCGACATTGAAGAGAAGTTCGTCAAACAGACGGGCGGTCGCGGGCAGTTCGCCCACGTCTACGTCCAGTTCGAGCCCACCGAGCGCGGCTCGGACTTCGAGTTCGCGAACGAGATTCGCGGCGGCGTCATCCCGCGCGAGTACATCCCCGCCGTGGAGGCCGGCATCAAGGAGTCGATGGGCAGCGGTCCCTTGGCCGGCTACCCCGTCGTCGACCTGAAGGCCACGCTCTACGACGGCTCCTCGCACCCGGTCGACTCCTCGGAGGGCGCGTTCAAGACGGCCGGCTCACGGGCGTTGCGCAAGGCGTTCGAGCGCGCCCGGGCGGAGCTGCTGGAGCCGGTGATGGAGGGCGAGATCGTCACGCCGACCGAGTACATCGGCGACATCGTCGGCGACCTCCACACCCGACGGGCCGAGGTCAAGGCCTTCGACATCCACGGCAACACCCAGATCATCAACGTGGCCATCCCGCTGGCGGAGACGTTCGGCTACGCGACGATCCTGCGGTCGCTGACCCAGGGCCGGGCCACGTACCAGTTCAAGTTCTCGCACTACGACGTCGTGCCGACCCATATCAAGGAAGCTGCGTTGGAGGGGAAGGTTTAACCATGAAGCCGAGCCACCGAGCACCCAGCGCCCGAGACGCGGGCAGAACGATCGGAGCCGTGCAGGGATCGTGCCATGGCGCGTGAGAAGATTCGCATTCGACTCAAGAGCTACGATCACGAGCTCGTCGACGAGGCGATGCGCCGCATCGTCAAGACGGCGCAGGAGACCCGTGCCAAGATCGCCGGGCCGATCCCGCTGCCGACCGAGATGAAGCGCTACACGGTGCTGCGTTCGCCGCACGTCAACAAGAAGGCGATGGAGCACTTTGAGCGGCGGATTCACAAGCGATTGCTCGACATCAAGGAGCCGACGTCCGAGACGATCAACGCGCTCATGGACATCGAGCTGCCGACGGGCATCGACATCGAGTTGAAGCTCTAACGCAGGGAGACGTCGATTATGGCGACAGGCATTCTGGGCCGAAAAGTGGGCATGATGCAGTGGTTCGACGAGAGCGGTCGGGCCGTCGGCGCGACCGTGGTCGAGGCCGAGCCGAACGTCGTTGTCCAGGTCAAGAACGAGGACCGCGACGGCTACGAGGCCATTCAAATCGGCTTCGACGAGGTGGAGAGGCGCAAGCTCAACCGGCCGGAGCTCGGGCATTTGGAGAAGGCCGACGTGGCCCCGCAGCGCCATCTGCGGGAGTTCCCTCCGGACGAGGACGCCGAGTACGAGGTCGGCCAGGAGATCGGCGTCGAGGCGTTCGAGGTCGGCGAGCGGATCGACGTGAGTGGCGTCACCAAGGGGAAGGGCTTCCAGGGCGGCATGAAGCGCCACGGCTTCCACGGCGCCTCGGCCGGCCACGGCGAAGGGAAGCGCGCCCCGCGTCGTCCCGGCTCGATCGGCAACATCATGGCCACGGGTAAGGTCTTCAAGGGCAAGAAGATGGCGGGTCGCATGGGCCACCGTCGGGTCACGGTTCAGAAGCTCGAGGTGCTCAAGGTCGACCCCGACAAGAACGTGATCGTGCTCAAGGGGGGCGTTCCCGGCCCCCGAGGGACGGTCTTGGAGCTCTGTAAGCGCGATGGCTAAGACGACGCTCCACAGGTTTGCGGGCGGCCAGGACGAGATCGAGTTGGGCGATCATTGGGTCGACACGCCCGTCAACGCGGATCTGTTGCACCGGGCCGTGCGCAGCTACATGACGAATCAGCGGCAGGGGACGCGCCGCGTCAAGACCCGAGGTCAAGTGATCGGCAGCAGCCGCAAGCCCTGGCCCCAAAAGCACACCGGCCGGGCGCGGCACGGCGACCGGCGCTCGCCCCTGTGGGTCGGCGGCGGCAAGACGTTCGCGCCGCAGCCGAAGCACTACGAGCTCACATTGCCGAAAAAGATGCGCCGGGCGGCGCTCGGCTCGGCCGTGCGCGATCGCGTGCAGAGCGACCGCCTGATCGTCATCGACGAGCTCGGCTTTGAGGTCCCCAAGACCAAGGACGCCATGGCGCTGTTGGAACGGCTCGACCTGACGCCGGAGCAGGACAAGGTGCTCGTGCTCGTCTCCGCCGCGGAGAACACGATTCCGGCGCGGAAGTCGTTCAGCAATCTGCCGAAGGCCCGCTGCATGTCGGCGATGAGCGTGCATCCCTATGAGGTGCTCAACCACGAGTGGCTGCTCGTGACCGAAAACGCGCTGAGCGAGCTGGAGAGGAGGGTGCGCTGATGGATCTGAACGACGTGCTTGTGGAGCCGATCCTGAGCGAAAAGAGCTGGCTGCAGCAGGACGACCGTCAGTACACGTTCCGCGTGCACCCCCGGGCGAACAAGCTCCAGATCCGCGAGGCGGTCGAGGCGATCTTCAACGTGGACGTCGTGGACGTCCGGACGATGAACATGCACGGCAAGCCGCGGCGCACGCGCTTCTACCAGGAGGGCCGACAGGCCTCGTGGAAGAAGGCGGTCATCCAGCTCGCGCCCGGCGACCGGATCGACCTCCAACAGTAATGGCGTCATACCGACGGAATGAGTGGTGATTTGACCCATGCCGACACGCAAGTTTAAGCCGACGACCGCGGGCCGACGGCACGCCGAGTGGCCCGATACGTCGCATCTGACGAAGAAGCCGCCGGAGAAGTCGCTGTTGCGCTCGCTCAAAAAGAGCGGCGGGCGGAACAACCAGGGGCGCGTCACGGTTCGCGGGCGCTCCGGGGGCCACAAGCGGCGCTATCGCGTCATCGACTTCGCGCGCGACAAGCTGGAGATTCCGGCCGAGGTCGTCTCCCGCGAGTACGACCCGAATCGGTCGGCGTGGATCACGCTGTTGCAGTACGCCGACGGCGAGAAGCGCTACATTATTTCGCCCCTGCAGCTCAAGATCGGGGCGACGGTCCGCTCCGGCGATCGCGGCGTGGAGGCCCGGCCGGGCAACGCGCTCCCATTGCGAGAGATTCCCGTCGGCACGTTCGTCCACTGCGTGGAGTTCATGCCCGGCGGCAAGGCGAAAGTTGCCCGCGCGGCGGGCACGGGGGCGCAAGTGCTGAGCCGCGAAGGCGGCTACGTCCGACTGCGGTTGCCCTCCGGCGAGATTCGGCTCTTCGACGCCGAGTGCCGCGCCACCGTCGGCCAGGTGAGCAACCCGGATCACAAGAACGTCGTCCACGGCCAGGCCGGCCGCGTGCGGCATCTGGGGCGCAAGCCGATCACGCGCGGTGTGGCCCGCAACGCGGTCGATCACCCGCACGGCGGCGGCGAGGGCCGCGGCTACATCGGCGGAACCCCGATGACGTTCAAGGCCAAGCCGGCCAAGGGCGTGCGCAGTCGCAAGAAGAAGCCGAGCGACAAGCTGATCGTCCGGCATGCACGCGACGCACGGAACAAGCGCAGGAGGAGGCGTTAACCCATGGCCCGATCGACCCACAAGGGGCCGTACGTACACCCGAAGCTGTTGAAGAAGGTCGCCAAGGCGCGCCGCGGCGAACTGCGTGAGATCGTGACCTGGTCGCGCGCGTCGGTCGTGACGCCGGAGATGGTGGGGCTGACCATCAAGGTGCACAACGGCCGAGCGCACGTGCCGGTCAGCATTTCGGAAGCGATGGTGGGGCACAAGCTCGGCGAGTTCGCCCCCACCCGGACGTTCGACTCGCACGGCGGCGTCAAGAAGAAGGCGCCGAGACCGACATGATCGAGATTCCCGTGGAACACTCGGCGATGGAGACGAAGCGCCATGACTGATGCCAAAGCGATTTCCAAGTTCGTTCGCGTCTCGCCCAAGCGCGCCCGGATGGTTGCGGAGAAGCTCCGCGGCCGTTCCGTCGACGAGGCGCTGCTGGAGGCCCAGTTCACCAACACCAAGGCGGCCCGCGTCATCTACAAGACGCTGGAGTCGGCGATCGCCAACGCGGAGCACAACTTCGACCTGGACGTCGACGAGCTGATCGTCCATGAGGCCACGGTGGACAAGGGGCCCGTGCTGAAGCGCATGAAGCCCCGCGCTCGGGGCCGGGCGGACATCATGCGCAAACCGACCAGCCACATCACCGTCGTGGTGCGCGAGAGGGAGGACGAGTCCTAATGGGCCAGAAGATCAACCCGATCGGGTTCCGCATGGGGGTCAACCGCAAGTGGATCTCCAACTGGTATGATCCCTCGAATGCGGCCGACTATTTGGAAGAGGATCGCATGATTCGCGATCTGATTGGCGAGCGCTACCGGGGGGCCGGCATCGCCGAAGTCAGCCTGGAACGGCCCACGACGGCGCGGCTGTCGATCGTAATCCGCACGGCGCGGCCCGGCATCATCATCGGCAAGGGCGGTCAGGAGATTGATCACTTCCAGCAGGACCTGGAAGCGACGACGGGCCGGTCGGTGAAGATCTCCATCAAGGAGGTCGACGCCCCGGACCTCGAGGCGATCTTGGTCGCCGAAGAGGTGGCCTATCGCGTCGAGGGGCGCTTCCCCGTCCAGCGGGCGATCAAGGAGGCCGGTCGCCGCGTCATGGAGAACGGCGCCCAAGGCGTCAAAATCCGTTGCGGCGGGCGCCTCGGCGGCGCCGAGATCGCGCGCAACGTGGAGATCAAGCACGGCCGCGTGCCGCTGCAGACGATCCGCGCCGACATCGACTATGGATTCACCGAGGCCCTGACCAAGTACGGGCCGATCGGCATCAAGGTCTGGCTCTTCCGGGGCGAGCACATTCCGCTCAACTTGACGAGCCAGGTCGACGAGCGAGGTGAGAACGTTGCCACTCCTGCAACCTAGACAGACGAAACATCGCAAGCAATTCAAGGGCCGCATGCGCGGCGTGGCCACGACGGGCCACGAGGTCAACTTCGGGGAGTACGGCATCCAAGCGCTGGAGCCGTCGTGGATCTCCAACCGCCAGATCGAGTCCTGTCGAACGACGATGGTCCGTGAGCTGGAGCGCAACTCCAAGATCTGGATCCGCATCTTCCCCGACAAGCCCATCACCAAGAAGCCGGCCGAGACCCGCATGGGCAAGGGCAAGGGCGACATCGATCACTATGTGGCGGTGGTGACGCCCGGGCGGATTCTGTTCGAGCTGAGCGGCGTCTCCCGACAGCAGGCCGAGCGCATCAACCAGCTTGTCTCCTACAAGCTGCCCATTGCGACGCGCTTGCGCCGACGGATCAAGCTGGGAGGCGAGCGATAACGATGGCGCTGGTGGCCGAGGAGCTCCGCGAGCTGAGTGAGGACGAGCTGCGCGAGAAGGAGTCGGAGCTCAAGCGGACGTTGTTCAATCTGCGGTTCCAGCTTGCCATGGGCCAGCAGGACAACACGGCGGCGATCAAGGAGACGCGGCGCGACATCGCGCGCGTGAAGACCGTGTTGAGCGAGCGAAGGAAGGCGATTGCCGATGCCGGTTAAGGAGCGAACGGGGCGCGTGACCAGCGACGCACGCGCGAAGACGATCACGGTGGTGGTGGAGAACCTCGCCGAGCACCCGACCTATCACAAGTACGTCCGCCGACGGAAGAAGTTCCACGCCCACGACGAAGCGGGCGAGGCCCGCGTCGGCGACGTCGTCCGCATCCAGGAGACGCGACCGATCTCCAAGACGAAGCGCTGGCGCTTGGTGGAGATCGTGCAGCGGGCGCATGAGGAGGAGACCGCGGCATGATTCAGATCCGGAGCATGCTCAACGTCACCGACAACTCGGGGGCCCGACAGATTCGCGTCATCAACATCATGGGGCGGCCCGGATCGAAGCGCGGCCGGGTGGGCGACATCGTCGTCGGCTCGGTCCGCCGACGCCTGCCGAACAGCGAAATGGAGAAGGGTCAAGTCGTGCGCGGGGTCATCGTCCGCACGCGCAACCGCTATCGTCGTGAGGACGGCAGCTACGTGCGATTCGACGACAACGCGGTCGTGCTCGTCAACACGGACCTGGAGCCCGTGGGAACGCGCGTGTTTGGGCCCGTGCCGCGCGAGCTCCGTCGGCTGAACATGCTGCGGGTGCTGTCGTTGGCGCCGGAGGTGCTGTGATGCGCAAGGTTCACCGAGGCGACATCGTCAAAGTGATCAGGGGCAACGACCGCGGCGCGCGCGGCGAAGTGATGCGGGTTGAGCCCAAGGATCGGGTCGTCGTGAAGGGTGTCAAGATGATCACGAAGCACCAGCGCCCGACCCAGACCCAGCGCGAGGGCGGCATCATCGAGCGCGAGGGGACGGTTCCCATGTCGAACGTGCTCGTGGTCTGCCCGCTGTGCGACACGCCGACGCGCGTGGGGTTCCACGTCACCGAGGCCGGCGAGAAGCTGCGCCAGTGCAAACAGTGTGGGGAGACGTTCGAGTGATGGCGACGCTACACGAGACGTTCCGCAGCGAGATCGTCCCGCGGCTCCAGGAGGAGCTCGGCTATGCGAACGTCATGCAGGTGCCCCAGATCGCCAAGATCGTCGTAAACATGGGCATCGAAGAGGCCCACGACGATCCCAAGATCCTGGAGGGCTGCATGAACGACCTGGCGGCCCTGTCGGGCCAGCAGCCCGTCGTGACCCGAGCGAAGCGCAGCGTCTCCGACTTCGACATCGTCAAGGGCGACCCGGTCGGCTGCCGTGTCACCCTGCGCGGGGCACGGGCCGACGCGTTCGTGGAGAAGCTCTTCAACGTCGTCCTGCCGTCGGTGCGCGACTTCCGCGGGCTATCGTCCGACGGGTTCGACGGGCACGGCAACTACTCGCTCGGGCTCGACGAGCAGCTCGTGTTCCCGGAGATCCGCTACGACGACATCGTCAAGGTCCAGGGCATGGACATCACGATCGTCACGACCGCGGCGAGCGATCGCGAGGCGTACTATCTGTTGCAGGCGTTGGGGTGCCCGTTCCAAGACTGAAGTCAGGAGATTTTCAACATGGCCAAAACATCGTGGATCGTGAAGAGCAGACGACGGCCGAAGTTCAGCTCGCGGAAGGTCAACCGCTGCCGCGTCTGCGGACGACGACACGGCTACATTCGAGATTTCGGGCTGTGTCGACTCTGTTTCCGCGAGATGGCGCACCGCGGTGAGATTCCCGGCGTCAAGAAGTCGAGTTGGTGAGCGAAATGAGCACGCAACCGAAGTCGAAGATGAACGTCGTCGTCTCGGATCCGATCGGGGACATGGTCACCCGGATCCGGAATTCGAACGAGCGGTATCGGGACACGCTGGCGATGCCCTCGTCCCACATCAAGGAGTCGATCGCCCAGATTCTTCAGGACGAAGGGTTCATCAGCGGCTACGAGGTCGCCAACGAGGGCGGCGCGCAGCGCATCCTGACGATCCGCCTGAAGTACAAGGGCGGTCGTCGACGCGAGCGCGTCATCCAGGATCTGCAGCGCGTGAGCAAGCCGAGTCGGCGTGTCTACGTGAGCGCGGACGAGATTCCGACGGTGCTCGGCGGACTCGGCATCGCCATCCTGACGACCTCGCATGGGATCCTGACCGACCATCAGGCCCGTGAGAAGCGCGTCGGCGGCGAAGTGCTCTGCTACGTCTGGTAAGGCGCCTGGCTACCAGGCCGGCAAGCACGGCGTCGCTGCGGCCGTGACGCCGTATCTTGGAACGGGCGACGACGGCGGGCCGAGCACGCGGATGGGCACGAGGTATTTGAATTCTGATGCGTCAAGACGAGGTGGCTAGAAGGGAGCGACCATGTCGCGGATAGGCCGATTGCCGATTGAGATTCCCGAGGGCGTCAACGTCTCGGTGGAAGAGACGCCGGGGGTGGTGCATGTCGAAGGCCCCGCCGGCACGCTGGAGCAGCGCTACGAGCCGAAGTTTGTGGATATCGTCGTGGACGACGGCGTCGTCGAGGTGCAGCGCCGCGGCGAGACGAAGGCCCACAAGGCCCGCCACGGGCTCTATCGCTCGTTGATCGCCAACCTGGTGCACGGAGCGCGCGAGCCCTACGAGCGCCGACTCCACTTGATCGGCCTCGGCTATCGGGCACGCATGCAAGGGCCACAAGAGTTGGTGCTCGAGGTTGGCTACAGCCATCCCATTCATTTCCCGATTCCGGACGGCGTCGAGGCCTCCGTCGAGGACTCGCAAAGCAGCAGCATCCAGGCGATCGTCGTCCTCAAAAGCCCCGACAAGCAGCTCGTGGGCGAGGTGGCCGCCGAGATTCGTGCGCTGCGGGTGCCGGAGCCGTACAAGGGAACAGGCATCAAGTACCACAACGAGACGATCGAGCGCAAGGAGGGCAAGCTCGCCGGCGCAGGCGAGTGATGAACCATGGCGAAGTTGGATCGGCACGCACAGCGAAAGCGACGACACCGGCGGATTCGCCGGCGCGTTCGGGGAACGCCGGAACGCCCGCGGTTGGCGGTCCACAAGAGCAACCGTCATCTGTATGCCCAGGTCATCGACGACCTGCGGGGCCACACCCTGGCCTACGCGTCGACGCTCGATCCCGACCTCAACGGCACTCCGCGCCGCAAGTCGGTCGAGTCGGCGCAGACGCTGGGCCAGCTCTTGGCCGAGCGCGCCCGCGAGGCGGGCGTGACCCAGGTCGTGTTCGACCGCGCGGGCTATCCGTACCACGGCATGATCCAGGCGCTGGCGGACAGCGCCCGTGAGGGAGGGCTGGAGTTTTGAACGGACGAGGCGGACGCCGACGCCGAGAGCAGCAGGACGAGTTCGACAACGAAGTGCTGGAGATTCGCCGGGTCGCCAAGGTCGTGAAGGGCGGCAAGAACATGAGCTTCCGCGTCACGGTCGTGGTCGGCGACGGCAAGGGGCGTGTGGGGCTCGGCAAGGGCAACACCCGCGAGATCCCGCAGGCCATCCAGCAGGCGGTACGCGACGCCAAGAGCAACCTGGTGCGCGTGCCGCTGCAGGACGGCACGATTCCGCACGAGATCCACGGCGAGTTCAAGGCGGCCCGCGTGCTGCTCAAGCCGGCGCTGCCCGGCACAGGCATCATCGCCTCCGGCACCGTGGGCGCGGTCTGTCGCCTGGCCGGGATCACCGACCTGTTGACCAAGTCGTTCAAGTCGACGAACCCGCTCACGCTCGCGAAGGCGACCCTCGAGGGCCTGAGCAACCTCCGGACGCCGGAAGAGATCGCCCGATTGCGCGACAAGGACGTCGAGGAGATTCTCCATGCGAAATCTGAGTAACCTGCGACCGACGGCCGGCAGCCGCCGCAAGCGCAAGCGCGTCGGCCGCGGCGACGGATCGGGCCACGGGACGTATTCGGGACGCGGCATCAAGGGACAAAACGCGCGCAGCGGCTCCAGCCGCCGCGCCGGCTTCGAGGGCGGCCAGACGCCGCTGTGGCGGCGCATACCGAAGCGCGGCTTCGTCAACGTTCACCGCCGGGAGTACGCCTACGTCAACCTGGATGAGCTGATGGCGAAGTACGACGACGGCGCCGAGGTCACGCCCGAGGACGTTCGGGATCGCGGCATGGTGGACAACCTCAAGGCGGGCCTGAAGGTGCTCGGCCGCGGCGAGTGCGACAAGGCCCTGACGGTCTACGCCCACCGAATGTCCCAGGGCGCCCGCCAAAAGCTCGAGGACGCTGGCGGTCAGGTGATCCTGCTCGAACAATCGGAAGCCGGCGTCGCCGCTGGGGCAGCGGATGCCGAGACCTCGCCTGACGACGAGGCGCCGACCGAGGAAGCGGCGGCTGAAAGGGCCGACTCGGCCGAGGCGCCCGCGGATGCCGAGACCGCCGACGAGAACGACGAGGACCGGGAGGACTGAGTCGCCGTGCTTCAGGGTATTTTCGAGTCGTTCTCCATTCCCGAGGTTCGCAAGCGGATCCTCTTCACGCTCGGGGCGTTCGCCATCTTCCGGTTCGGCGTCTGGATCCCGGTGCCGGGCGTCAACCCGGACCAAGTTCAGCAGCTGTTGGAACAGACGATGAGCCAGGGGCTGTTCGGCTTCGTCAACCTGTTTACGGGCAACGCGTTGAGCCGGTTCTCGATCTTTGCGCTCGGCGTGATTCCCTACATCAACGCCTCGATTATCATGAGCCTGCTCCAGAACGTCATCCCCTATCTGAAGGAGCTGCAGAAGAAGGGCGACGAGGGGCAGAAGCAGATTCAGAAGTATACGCGCTACGGCACCGTCGGCCTTGCGGCGCTGCAGAGCGCGGTGTTCAGTTATTACATCGCCAGCCAACAGGGCCTGTTGTTGAGCGGCGTCTCACCCATCGTCTTCTACTTCATGGGCATTTTGACGATGACCACCGGCACGATGTTCTTGATGTGGCTCGGTGAGCGCATCACCGAAAACGGCATCGGGCGCGGCGTGTCCATGATCATCTTCGGCGGCATTCTGGCCAGCTATCCCCAGCTGATCGGCCAGGCCGCCGTCTCGCTCGGGCCCGGCGGCGGGGCGCACCCGCTGTGGGGCGTGGCCATGATCGTGATGTTCGTGGTCGTCGTCGGGGGCGTCGTGCTGGTCCAGTTGGGCGCGCGGCGTGTGAACATCCAGTACGCCAAGCGCGTCGTGCGCGGGCGCGTCTACGGCGGCCAGAGCACGTTCATCCCGTTCTCGGTCAACCAGGGCGGCGTCATTCCGGTCATCTTCGCCGCGGCGATCTTATCCATTCCCCAATCGTTGCTGGCCGCCCCCGGAATTCAGAGCACCATCAGCGCGGCGCCCGACTGGGTCAACGCGCTCAGCTTCTCCGTGCAGAACTCGGGGATTCTCTACATGATCTTCTACGGCGCGCTGATCATGTTCTTCACGTTCTTCTACAGCGCTATCGTCTTCAATCCGGCCGACGTGAGCGACAACCTGCGCCGCTGGGGCGGCTACATTCCCGGCATCCGACCCGGCGGGCCGACGTCGCAATACCTGGAGCGCATCCAGAACCGGTTGCTTACGATCGGGGGCCTGTTCCTGACGGTCGTGGCGCTGTTGCCCTACATATTCTCCAACCTGAGCGGACTGCAGACGTTCTTCGCGCTCGGCGGGACGTCGATCCTGATTGCCGTCGGCGTGGGCGTGGACACGATCAAGCAGATCGAGTCCCACATGGTCGAGCGCCACTACGAGAGCCTCATCCGCAAGGGCGGAGGTGCCATGATGGGAAGGCGGGCCTAGGACCATGGGGCGTCGCATCATCCTGTTGGGCCCGCCGGGTGCCGGCAAGGGCACGCAAGCAAGTCTATTGGCCGAGCGCCTCAATCTGCCCTTGATCATCACGGGCGATCTGTTGCGCTCGGAAGTCCAAGAGGGGAGCCCCCTCGGCCGGGAGGCCCAAGCCTATCTCGATCAGGGCAAACTGGTCCCCGACCAACTTGTGGTGTCGATGATCCGCGAGCAATTGGACCGCGTGGACGGGCATCACGGGTTTATCCTGGACGGATTCCCGCGCAACGACGTCCAGGCGCAGGCGTTGGACGAGATCACCGCCATCGATCGGGCGGTCCTGATCGACATCCCGCGCGAGGACGTCATCACGCGCCTCAGTTCGCGGCGGGTCTGCGCGGCGTGCGGCGCCGTCTACAACCTGGTCACCGATCCGCCGAGCCAAGCGGGCGTGTGCGACGAGTGCGGCGGCGAGTTGACCCAGCGATCGGACGACACGCCCGACGTGGTCGCGCGACGCTACGACGTTCAGTATAATGAGTCCGTTAAACCCCTGATCGACGTCTATCGCGAGCGCGACGTGCTGGTGACGGTCGACGGCCGTGGGCCGATTGACGCCGTCACCGACCGCCTGTTGGACGCCATCTGCTGAGGAATTCCGATCCATCATGATCCAGTTGAAGTCGAAGGCCGAGATCGAGATCCTGCGCGAGAACGCCGAGCTCATCAACGAGTTCCTCGGCGAGCTGATTCGCACCGCTCAGCCGGGCGTGTCGACACAGGAGCTGGATGAGCTGGCCGAGTCGCTCATGGCCAAGGCGGGCGTGACGTCGGCCTTCAAGGGCTATCGGGGCTTTCCGGCCACGATCTGTGCGTCCATCAACGAGGAGATCGTCCACGGGATCCCGAGCCCGGATCGGGTGTTGCAGGAAGGCGATCTGCTCTCGATCGACACGGGGTTTGAACGCCAGGGGCTCTACGCCGACAAGGGCGACACGGTCGTCATTGGCGCGCCCACGGAGGAGACGGCCGAGTTGATCGGCGTCGCCCGCGAATCGCTCTGGCGCGGGATCGACAAAGCCCGGCACGGGCGCCGCGTCGGCGACATCTCGCACGCCATTGGGTCCTACGTTGCCGAGCGCGGCTATCGCGCGGTGCGGCGCTTCGTCGGCCACGGGATCGGCCGCGAGATGCACGAGGATCCCCAGATCCCGAACGAGGGCGAGCCGGGCCGCGGGCCGAAGCTGAAGGCCGGCATGGTGGTCGCCATTGAGCCGATGGTCTGGAAGCGCGATCCGAACGACGACGGCACGGACGAGGAATGGGTGGCTGAGGACGACTGGACGGTCTTGACGCCGAACGGCCAACGATCGGCCCATGTGGAGGAGATGGTGCTGATCACCAAGGGCGAGCCCGAAGTGCTCACCGCGACGGACCAATCGGAGGGATGGTCATGAAGGTGCGAAGTTCGGTCAAGAAGATTTGCGACCACTGCAAACTGATTCGACGCCACGGCAAAGTGATGATCATCTGCAAGAACCCCAAGCACAAGCAGCGTCAGGGATAACGGGAGGAGTAGCCAATGGCACGAATTGCCGGTGTGGACCTGCCGAACCGGAAGAAGATCAAGGTCGGGCTGACCTACCTCTACGGGATCGGGGACTCGCGCGCCCAGGATATTCTCGACGCCACGGGCGTCGACGGCGACAAGCGCGTGCACGAGCTCTCCGAGGGCGAGATCACCGAGCTGCGTCGGCAGATCGAGGGCAACTACGTGATCGAGGGCGAGCTGCGCCGCAAGGTGCGGGCGGACATTGATCGCCTGAAGCAGATCAAGAGCTATCGCGGTCGGCGCCACAGTCAGGGGCTGCCCACGCGCGGGCAGAACACGCGCTCCAACGCCCGCAGTTGGAAGGGGCCGCGCCCGGCCAAGGCCGGCGCCCGGCGGCGATAAGAGGTGAGAAGCTAAATGGCTAAGAAGCGAGTGGACCGAGCCCGCGTGCACGTCAACGCGACCTACAACAACACGATTCTGACCCTGACGGATCCCGAGGGCCACGTGCTGGCCTGGAGCAGTCCGGGCGCCGTCGGCTTCAAGGGCTCGCGCAAGGGGACGCCGTTCGCGGCCCAGCGGGCCGCGGAGCGGCTCATGGACAAGATGCGCGAGTTCGGCGTCCAATCGTTGACTCTCACCATTCGGGGGACCGGGTCCGGCCGGAACTCGGTGACCAACTCGTTCAAGGGCTCCGACTTCCGCATCGAAGAGATCAAAAACATCACCCCGGTCGCGCACAGCTAGGAGGACGGACGAGATATGGGACGATACACCGGCCCGAAGTGCAGACTCTGTCGACGGGAGGGCGAGAAGCTCTTCCTCAAGGGCGCCAAGTGTTATTCGGACAAGTGCCCCGTCACCAAGCGGCGTTTCCCGCCCGGGACGCAGCAGAGCCGACGACGGCGACGCATGTCGCAATACGGCCTGCGCCTGCGGGAGAAGCAGAAGGTTCGACGCATCTACGGCGTCCGCGAGCGCCAGTTCCGCCAGTACGTGGAGACCGCCCAGAAGTTCCAGGGCGTCACGGGCGACATGCTCCTGACGCTGCTGGAACGGCGCCTGGACAACAGCCTCTACCGGGGCGGCCTCGCCTCGTCGCGCGACCAGGCCCGGCAGCTGGTCAACCACGGCCACGTCTGGATCAACGGACGCCGCGTCGACATTCCGTCGTTCTTGGTCAAGCCCGGCGACGCGATCGAGTTCAAGGAGAACTCGCGCGGCAAGAAGGGCGTCAAAGCGATCATGGAAGAGAACAGCAAGAGCGACGTCCCCGAATGGCTGGAGCGGACCAATGGACAGCTGCGCGTGCTGGAACAGCCGATCACCGATGAGATCCAGCAGGATCTGAAGATGAACCTCATCGTGGAGTACTACTCCCGATAAGGAGGATTGCCGATCGTGAGCGATGCGACGATGATGAGCTCGGAGCGGACAGGCATGAACGGCGGGCAGGCCGTGGTGCCCCAGTTGGTGGAACAGGAACTGGGCGAGGCCGAAGGCCGACTCGTGATCGAGCCGCTCGAGCGCGGATACGGAACGACGCTGGGCAACGCCCTCCGGCGGGTGCTGTTGTCCTCGATTCCCGGGGCGGCTGTGACGCGCGTGCGCTTCAGCGGCAAATATCACGAATACGACACGATCCCCGGCGTCACGGAGACGGTGCTGGAGATCATCCTGAACCTGAAGGAGCTGGCCATCCGGCTCACGCATGGCGACGGCTTCCACCGGGCGTTCCTCACGGCCGAAGGGCCGGGCAACGTCACGGCCGCCGACATCGAGCTCCCGTCCGGCGCGGAGGTCATCAACCCGGACCACCACGTTGCCACGCTGGACGAGGGGGCCGAGCTGGAGCTCGAGCTTGAGGTGGAGTCCGGCTACGGCTATCGACCCGCGGAGCGGAACAAGCGCGAGGACATGCCCCTGGGCGTGATCGCCATCGACGCCGACTTCTCGCCCATTAAGCGGGTCAACTACCGGGTGGAAGAGACCCGTGTGGGCGAGCGGACCGACTTCGATCGATTGGTGTTGGAGATCGAGACGCACGGAGGCATTCAGCCGAGCGAGGCGCTGCACGAGGCGGCGCAGATCCTCATCAACCACTTTCGGCTGTTCTCTGAGTTCACTGAGTCCCATCCCTTTGCCAGCGCCGAGGCGGACGAGGAGGCCGAGGAGCTGGACGAGACGTTGGAGGATCTCGGGTTCGACACCCGCGCGTGCAACCTTCTGCGCAGCCGCGGCGTCCTGACGCTGCGGGACCTGCTGTCGCAGACGCGCGAGGAGCTGCTCGACATCAACAACTTCGGCGAGAAGTCGCTGGTGAAGGTCGAAGAGCGCCTGCACGAGCTCGGTTACGAGATCAACGACCCGTCGAACGCTTAGCGAATGCTTAGCGAACGGTTAGGGAACGGTTACGCTGGAGGGTGAGATGCCATGAAGCACATGAAGGGACATCGCAAGCTCGGACGGCCCCACGCGCACCGCCATCTGATGCTCGCCAGCCAGGTCAAGGCGCTCATCGAGCACGGCAAGGTCGACACGACCGAGGCCCGCGCCAAGGAGAGCCGTCGGCTGGCCGAACGGTGTGTGACCTGGGCCAAGAAGGGCGACACCGCCGCTCGGCGGGAAGCCTTCAAGGTTCTCCAGGACAAGGAGGCCGTCGAACGGCTGTTTGACGAGATCGGGCCGAAGTTCGAGAATCGCCAGGGCGGCTACACGCGCGTTTTGAAGCTGCCGCCGCGGCACGGCGACGGCTCCGCCATGGCCCGCGTCATGTGGACCGAATAGCCCTCATCATAGAGATTCCGCGTGATGCCATGAGTCGGGGCGCCGTCCGAGTCGGAAAGCGGTAACGGGCGATGGCCGGGGCGATCATCCGCGCCGAGCGTCTCTCAAAGCGCTACAACGGCATCCCGGCTCTCGACTCGCTCGATCTCGACGTGCCCGAAGGCAGCACCGGCCTTCTGGGCGAAAACGGCGCCGGCAAGACCACGTTCATCAAGCTCCTTCTCGGCTTGCTTGCCCCTTCGGCCGGCGGGGCCAGCGTGTTGGGCCATGACGTGGCCCACGACGGGCTGGCGCTTCGCCGACGCGTCGGCTACATGCCGGAGGACGAATGCCTCCCGCCCGACCAGAGCGCGCATGATCTCGTCGTCCGCTTGGGGCGGCTCTCGGGGTTGCCGCGGGAGTCGGCCGTCCAGCGCGCCTATGACGTGTTGCACCTGGTGGGCTTGGGCGAGGAGCGCTATCGCCCCATTGAAGGCTACAGCATCGGCATGAAACAGCGGGTCAAGCTGGCCCAGTCCATCGTCCACGATCCCGATCTGGTTTTGTTGGACGAGCCCACGAGCGGCCTCGACCCTGACGGCCGCACGGAGATGCTCGACCTCATCGCCAACATTCACGCGAAGATGGGGCTCAACGTGCTGATTTCGACGCATCTGTTGCCCGACGTGGAGCGCGTCTGCGAGCACGTCGTCATCCTCCGCGAGGGTCGAGTCGTCGCCGATGGGCCGCTCAAGCGGCTGCTGGAAGGCGTCGGCGAGGGCGTGCTCGTGCGCATCGTCGGCGACGGCGCGGCGTTCACGGATCGATTGCATGCTGAGGGGCTCGAGGCGACCGAGACCGGTCCGGACAGTTGGATCGTGCGCGGCGACGATCCCTACGAGGGCATTCTGCGAGCGGCCGCCGACACGGGCGTCGAACTGCGTCGGCTGGAGCGCGAGTCGCGCTCGCTGGAGGACGTCTTCTTGGCGCTGCATCAGGAGGCTGCATGAACGACGAGCTCACGCCACAGCGCCGCGGTCAGATCTACGACGTCGGCTATCGGCCGTTTGAGGGCCGCTATCTCGGCCGCGGGATGGCGCTGGCGGGGTTGATCTGGGACGACGCCAAGCGGGCGCTCGGCGTCAAGCAGAGCGGCCGCTACAAGGTGATTCTGATCGTGCTCGTTGCCATCGAAGCCGCGATCCTGGCGACGCACGTCTTCAGCAGCCAGCTCATGGAGAACATGGCCGCGCAGCAGGGCAACCTCAGCGGACTGGCGTTCAACCCGTACAGCTCCCTGCTCGGCTCGATCCAACTGCTGCTGATATTCCTCGGCGCGCTGGTGGCGCCCATGCTGATCTGCACGGATCGGCGTTACGGCGTCTATCCGCTCTATCTCTCCCGGCCCATCCAGGCCATCGACTATCTGGTCGCCAAGGGGGCCGCCATATTCGGCCTGTTGTTGCTGTTTACGATGGGGCCGGGCCTGGTCTTGCTCGGCGCCAAAGTCGTCCTCGCCAGCGACCCCATGAGCTATCTGAGCAGTCATCTTCGCGACATCGGGGCGCTCGTCGTCAGCTCCGCGCTGATGGCACTGTTCTTGGGGAGCCTCGCCATGGCCGTGGCCTCGCTGACGGCGAATCGAGGTTACGCAGCCGGTGGGTTGATCGGCGGGCTGATGCTCGCCTCGTTTGTGCCGGCGCTGCTGTTTCTCATCACCCAGAACGCCTGGTTCACGCTGGTGGACGTGGGCAGCGCGGCGGCGTACGTCAAGGACGCGCTGTTCGGTACGCTGCAGAGCATCCAAGCCCCGATCCAGATGGGCGGGGAGTCACGCACGGTCAGCTTGGAGCCGTTGTCGCCCTGGATCTATCTGGCGGAAACGTTGGCGGTTATCGTCGTGTCCTGGGCGGTCATCTGGGTCCAGTACCGCCGGGAGGTGCGCTAGCCGTGGCCGTCATTGACGTTCACAGCGCCACCAAGCGCTACGGCGACGTCGTCGCGCTCAGCGACGTCTCGGTGGAGATCGGCGCAGGGGTGACGGGATTGCTCGGGCCCAATGGCGCGGGCAAGACGACGCTGTTGAAGCTCATGGCGGGCCTGTTGGCGCCGACCTCCGGCACGGTCCAGCTCTGGGGCGAATCCCCGCGGTCCCGGCCGAGCCTGTACGGCCGCATCGGCTACTGCCCCGAGGGCGAGACGCTCTACGGCTTCATGACCGGGCGCGCGTTCCTGGCGATGAACGCCGGGCTGCACGGCCTGGACGATCCTGAAGGCGCGGCCCAACGCGCATTGGAACACGTCGACCTCCTCGACCAGGCTGAGAAGCGCATTCGCGCCTACAGCCGCGGCATGCGGCAGCGGATCAAGATGGCCCAGGCACTGCTCCACGATCCCGATGCGTTGTTGCTGGATGAGCCGCTCAAGGGCGCGGATCCGACCCAGCGGCGCACGCTCATGGAGCTCATCGTGCGGCTCGGCGAGGCCGGCAAGACGGTGGTCGTGTCCTCCCACGTGTTGCACGAGGTCGAGCGGATGGCCTCCGACATCGTTCTGATCCATCGCGGGCGGCTGCTCGCCTCGGGCGACTATCACGCGATCCGCGACGCCATGGACGGGCGCCCGCACAAAGTCTCCTTGGCGGCCGACGCGCCGCGACGCCTGGCGGCGGTGCTCACGGAGGGCGATCTGGTGAACGGCGTCGAGCTGCAAGAGGGTCGCGTGGTGGTGGACGTATCCGATCCGTCCCGGTTTTATCGGGATCTGCCGCGCGTGGCGCTGGAGTCCGAAATTCGGCTGACGGAGATCGCGAGCCTCGACGAGGACCTGGAGAGCGTCTTCCGCTACTTGGTGCAATGAAGGCGACGATCGCGCTCACGAAGTTGACGCTGCGCCAGTACGGCAGCCGCTTGGGGCTGCTCGCGTTCGCGGGCATATTGGCGATTCTGCCCTGGATCATCGCGATCGTCTACTGGGGCGCGCGCCAGTGGGAAAGCGAGATCGTCCCGGCCGCTCAGTTCAGCGACGCGCTCTTCGCCAACTTCACGTTGCCGCTGCTCTATCCCGTCGTCGCGCTTTTGTTGACGGCTTCGGCGTTGCGAGACGAGATCCAGAACGGCACGATGCCCTATCTCTGGACCAAACCCGTAAGCCGCGCCTCGATCGTGGTGGGGAAATTCGGTGGAGCGCTCGCCATCGCGCTGTTGATCACGGTGCTCAGCTCGCTCGGGACCGTCGGGGCGATGACGGCCGACGTCGCCACGCTCGGGGCCCAGCTCGGGGCGCTGGTTCCCACGGTCTTGGCGTACGGAGCGCTCTTCTTTGCGTTGGGGACGCTCCTGGAGCGCGGGCTCTTGTGGGGCTTCGTCTTTCTGTTGGGCTGGGAGGAGGCGCTCAGCCGCGTCTCGACCCTGGCGACCCAGATCAGCATCCGCCACTACGCCGAGGAGCTGACGCGAGCGTTGCAGGGGGGAACCAGTTCGCTGGATCCGTTGACCAGCCTGGTCGTCCTGATCAGCGTGGGGGCTGTGCTGTTGGTTCTGTCGGCCCTGCGATTCGGCGGCATGGAGTTCGCCGACTGAATCGTCGGCAATCCAGGCTTCGAGAGCCCACAGCGCCGTCCCGATCGACCCAACTGTCGTGGCTCCTCGACCGTCGGCCAGCGGGCGCCGGAGGGTCCTGCCACGCCGGCCGAAAAGCGAGAGCCACCCTGGTGAGGAGGCCAGACCAGGATGGCTCGCAACATGCCTGACAAGCAGGCTCGTCTCAACGGAATGTGGGGTGACGAACGCCGTCGCTCTACATCTGGAAGAGGCCGAACGCCGCGGCCAAGGCGGCCACGCCGGCGATCAGGCCGGCGGTTGCGATGGCCATGTTCGTGTTCGCCTGCGACTGGACCTCCGACATCTGTCCCTGCATCTGCTCCTCGAGCTCGACGATGCGCGACTGCAGCTGCTGGACCTTGTCCGGGCTCACGGTCTGGGAACTCATCCGCGATTCCAGCGAGTCGAGGCGGCTGCTGTTGTCGGCGATGTTGGACTGCATGCTGGAGATGGGCAAGCTGGAGAGCTTGTTCTCCACGCTGGAGATCCGATCGGAGAGCTTGCTCGTCTGCCCGGACAGCTCCATGCGGATGCTCTCAATCCGATCGGTCAGCTTCGCCGTCGCTTGGGGCCCGTTCGGTTGCTCGGCCAGGGTCGAGACCTGCTGGCTGAGCGACTTCACCTCGTCGCTGAGGTTGGTGACCTTCTTGTCGAGCGAGAGCAGCTCGCGGAGTTTCCCTTCGGCCGTGGAGAGCCGGGAATCGAGCCCGTCAGCGGTCGTCTCCAGGTCGTAGACCCGACCTTGGAGGACCTTGATCTTCTCGCTCGTGCTGGCCCCGACGCCCTCGATCCGGCTCTCCAGTGAGGCGATCTTGGACGGGAGCTTCTCCACCTTGCTCTCGATGCTCTGCAGGTCCTTGATCTGGCCCTCGAGCTTTTTGACCTCGTAGGAGACGTCCTTGACGACGCTGTTCGTCGACTTGGTCTGTTCCAACTGGTAAGAGAGGTCTTTGACCATGTCTTCCAGGTTGTCGACGCTCTTGGAGAGGGCCTTGACCTTCTCTTCCAGATCTTGGGAGTCGTCCTGCGCCATGGCGGGGGCCGTGATCAACAGGCCGGCGCAGACGATCGCCATCACCATTGTGAAGAATGTTCTGTTCATCGAAATCTGCCTCCTCCTTGGGAGTGGTCTGCGCTCAATGTAGCAGGGGTCACACACGTCACAGAGGAGGTCGGTAAAGCAGGGGTGGGAACTTGGTCACACGGGAATGTCACGCGCGTTACAGTTGGACATCCGGTGTTGTCCGTGCCGGAAGGGTCGTCTAGAATCGATCCGGAGGTGAGCGGCGTGTCCGCGTGGCAGAAGGCGATCCCGGCGTTCCTCGAGTCCCTGGACGTGTCCTCGAACACCGTCCGGACGTATCGGGAGGCCCTCAAGAGCTTCACCCGTTGGCTGGACGCTCACAACGGGACCGAGGCCGAGCCGAGCCCGGAGACCGTTCGCGAATACCGCGAATGGCTCAAGGGCCAGCGCTCCGCCAACACCGTCCTGACGTACTGGGTCGCGCTCCGGCGGTTCTTCCAGTACGCGGCCGTCAACGACCTGATCGGGAAAAACCCCGTCGAGGGGCTCAAGGGACTGCGTCGCCCGCGCGGTCACTTGCGGCGCGATCTGACGCGCAACGAGCTGCGCCGGGTCTTTGAGGCGATCGATACCTCCACGGAGTTGGGCAAGCGCGACTACGCCATGATCAACCTCATGGCCCGCAATGGCCTTCGGATCATCGAGATCCACCGCGCCAACGTCGGGGACGTGGAGGCGCGCCAGCACCGTCAGATCATGCGGATCTGGGGCAAGGGCCGCGACGAGCGGGACGAGTTCGTCGTGCTCGCCCGGCCGACGGAGGAGGCGCTGGAGGCCTATCTCGACGCGCGCGCGGCCGCGGAGCCGCACGAACCGTTGTTTACCAAGGCCTCGAGGGCCCACGCCGACGGCGACGCCCGACTCAGCACGCGCCACATCCGTCGGCGGATCACGCACTATTTCGAGCAGGCCGGGGTCAAGACCGACCGGACGTCGGTCCACTCGCTGCGCCACAGCTTTGTGACGCTGGCGATCGAGGGCGGGGCGACGCTCATGGAGGCCCAGGCGGCCGCCCGGCATCGCTCCATTCAGACGACGATGGTCTACTTCCACGAGCACGGTCGGCTCGACAACCCCGTCGAGGACCGCATCGACATCTGAAGCGATTCCCTGTTCACGGGTGACCGATCGCCATGGGTTAGCTCGTCATCCCCGTCGACTGGGTGACGATGAGCACGATCCGCACGACGATCAGCAGCCAGCCGACGCCGACCACGATCCAAGCCAGCCGCTTGGCGATGTTCGAGATCACGAGAAAGATCGTCAAGAGGGCGAGGATGCCGATGGCGTCAACCAACGACGACGGGATCGTCACCTCCGGGACGATGGAATGGACCACGCGCACGATCAACTCGCCGATCCAGCGCGATATGGTGTAGAGAAACTCGAGAACCTTGTCGAAGGCGTCCCGCGTCTCCGGCGTGACGTTGGGCGGGCCCGGTTGCAGGGCGTGGCTCTGGGCCGATACGAACGCGACAAGCGAAGCGACGACAACGCTGAGCCGTTTCATGCGACCTCCCTTGAATCTGGCCTCGTGACGCTTGTCTGCGGACAACGAGCTTAAGATATCAGCTGGATCGACCGTGTCAATGGCTAGGCACCGATTCCCCAAGCCGTTGACGCGATTCGCCCGCCTGCGCGCGGCAGAGTCTGATCCTGAGGCCCTCGCAGGGAGCGCGCAAGCAGCCGTCGTCACCTCGGGCACGCTTGGCGTATTCCCCTATCGACACCTCCTTCTAGGAAAGCCTTGACTTTGTCATGTAACCTGCTATGATACGGGATCCGCTCGCCTGCGCGATTGCCGCTCGGGCGGCGTTTCATGGGGGCGATATGGCGCATGAGCTATGCCAAGCTGGTGATCGTTGTGGCCGGGTTGACGGCGGTCGTCGTGGCCCTCCTGTCGTGGGGGCCGACTTCCTCGGACCAGCGAGTGAGCATGGGCGAGACCGTCTCGCTCTACGACGGGCCGATCGCGACGTGGGCGCGCCTTGGGTCGGACGGCGAGATTCGGGAGGTCGGCCTCACGATCGCCCTGGCCGCGGTGGAGAACGCGCCCGTCGACCCGCATGACGCGGGCGATGAGCACGGGCACGTCCACTCCGAACCGTCCGTCCAGGCCGAGTTCCCAGCGGCCGTCAAGAGCGCCACGTACTTCGACCACGTCAGCGTCGACTTCGTGCCGAACGGCCATCCGCCGGAGCCGTACCTGCTGCCCCACTTCGACATTCACTTTTACGGGATCTCCACGCCGGCGCAGTTGGCGATCGACTGTAGGGACGGGACGACGCCCGAGGCGAGCCTCTTGCCGGCCAACTACATCGTTGTGACCAGCGACGGCACGCCTGAAGGGCCGGCTGACTGTGTGCCGGCGATGGGCCAGCACGCCGCGGACATCACCTCGCCGGAGCTGCACCCAGCGTCGGGGGAGACGTTCACTAAGGCGATGATCCTGGGCTACTACCGGGGCGAGTTTGTCTTCTTTGAGCCGATGATCACGCGGGACTACCTGCTCAGGCGCCAGAGCTTCGAGATGGCGGTCCCGAACGCCTATCAGCCGGGCAACTGGACCCAGTATCCGACATCGTTCCGCGGCCTCTACAACCCCGACGACGACACGTATCAGCTCATCTGGTCCGACTTCGAGCCCCGCGGTTGAGGCGTTCTTTCGCCGGCGCCTATCGAACGCCAACGGATGGGAGATGGAGGAGCTTTTCTGAGCTTCAGGCGGGGTGGTCTGTCGGATCGCTACTCGGCGGTTGGATCCAGCGGGCGTTCCAGATCGGGCAGCGTCACGACGCTCTCCTGCTCGTTCGGGTCGGTGCGCGCCAGGATCGCGGTACAGGACTCGGTCTCGCTCGGATTGTAGGGAAGATGGGGCATGCCGGCCGGGATATAGAGGAAGTCTCCGGCCGCGACCTCCATGTGCGCCTCTAGATCCGGGCCATGCCACATCGCCGCTCGGCCGCTCAGGACGTAGATCGCCGTCTCATGCGCCTCGTGCATGTGGGCCTGGGCGCGGCCGCCGGGCGGGATGGTCAGACGGTGCATGCAGATGGCCTGCGCGCCGACGCTCTCGGCCGAGATGGCCCCGTCGTAGTCGAACCCCTGTTTGCCGTGATACGCACTCGTCGAGCGGATCGCGCGACACGTCAGCGTTGGCCTCGCGGCGTCGGCCTGAGCGTCCATGGGCCTATGTCACCACCTTGGCCAGCCGGACGGCCTGCCGGACGGCGTCGGGAACATCCGGCCATTCGATCTCTTCGAACGGATGGCCGTCCCCTTCGAGGCGGTACTCGATGGAGTCGCGATGCGGCCCGCTGAGGCGCTCGCCGTGGACGGAGACGCTGAACGTCCCGTCGTCCTCGGTGACGAAGAGGTATTCCTCGTAGGCTCCCTTGTCGTCTTGGAGGTATCGGTAGACGCGCTTGATGACGGCGGTCTTGGAACTCTTGACGGAATACCCCCGTGTCGCATGCCCCCAATTGTGCCCGGCTTGAAGAAGGTCGATCGTGGGCTTATTGCTCATGAACACTCCTTCCGAATCGGAATTCCCCTCTATTATACCATGATGCGCAAGGCGAAGCCCGGCTCGGATGCCCTCAACATAACTGAGTCCGCGTTGAGCCGTGAAAACCCCGCATTCTTGCACGTGCCTTCGCCCCGATCGGCGTGAGCCAGGGAGGCGTCCGCGAGCCGATGGGCGGTGGACGGGGGGCCGTGCCGACGTTCGTGTCGAGACCGGGCCACGGGATCTCGGCGTCAGTTAGGCTGAGCTCGCCGATCCGAGTTCGTTTGAGCTGGCGGTGGTGTCTGCGGCGCAAGGAGCCGAACAGCTGCCCGGGGCGGCACGTGCACGGCACGGCCGTCGGGGTCGGCGAACGCCAGGCTCTGCCGGGCGGCGGGTTCGCAGACGTTCCCGAGCCCGACGTGGTGGCCGAATGCATCGGCCATGGCTGACAGCTCGTTTGGGCAGCACGATCTGCTTGCGGACGGCTTCTTGCAGACTGTCGCGGGGCTGACCGATGGCGGCATCGGCCACGGGAGAGACGGCGCCGTCCGCGAGCGTGTTGATCCCGCTATCCAGCGCGAAGAGGTTCGTCGTCAACCGGTGCTTGACCGGTCGAGCTTCGGCCTGCTCCGCGCCGAAGTCGCTCTCCTGCGGACCGGGCAGGGAAGGGGAAGTGGGCGGGAGGGCTCCGATGCCCTTGCCGATCCACCCATTCGAGCGTGGGCGTCACTCGCTGTTCGGTCGTCGGCAGTCCAGGGGGAAGGTCACCATTCCCGTGGGGACGTCGCGCGGGCGAGTCAGCTCGACGCGAATCGCCTCCCATCGCTCTTGGAACGGGTTGCATTGGCCATCGATCACGCGGATTCCCGCGTGCGAGACGTCGGCTTGAGGGTCCTGGAATCGAACGGTCCCATAGGCCGTCTCAGATGCGGGGATGTCGCTCGGCCCGATGGTCTGGAGCACCTGGCGCGTTCCTGGTTGAGCCGCAACGGGCCCGGCCAGACGGGGGAGACGGAACGCTGAGCCCTCCCCGACACGACAGCAGGGCGAGACCGAGAAGGGCATGCTTGAGCGGATCCCGCTGCCCGGTCTAGTCTGTCATTACCGCATTAGCAGTCATTGACGATGATGAAGCTCCGTAAGGGGGGGGCAACAGATCCCCAGGGTAACTGGGAATTCTATCAAAAACCCCTCTCGCTCGGGGTTATGCTAAAGTTTCTC
>JAHEOA010000015.1 GCA_018609825.1 Candidatus Bipolaricaulota bacterium
ACCCAAATCATGGATCTGCGAGTGCTGCCTAAGGTTTCCGGCGTCGAGTCATTCGAGGAGTTTCTGGACTTCCTAGAAGAAATCATGAACGAGACGGCAGAGGCCATTCGATTCGCGGCCGACCATAATGCCGACGTGATCAACATGAGCCTCGGCTTTACCTGTGATCCGGCCAACATCGGATTTGACGAACTCCGACGTGTTTATGAAGAGGGTCGTCAAACAATGCTTGAGGCCGTCAATGACGCGGCTTCACAGGGGAGCACCGTCGTCGTGTCCGCAGGCAACAACGGGCGCTGCGTGGAGTTCCCCGCTCAATTTGACAACGCCTTGGCGATCGGTGCCACCACCAAGCAGAACGATCTCTCCCCGTTCAGCAGCCGCGGCCCGCAGGTCTGGGTCGCCGCCCCCGGCGGCAGTCTCAGCCTGAACCAATTCGTCGACAAGCTGGCGACCAGCTTTGCCGACGTCGTCCCGACGCTCAACACGCTGCTGATTGCCCCCTACACAACCGGAAATTACGGTTGGTTCAGCGGCACATCGGCGTCCGCACCGATCGTTTCGGGCGTGGTCGCCCTCATGCTCTCCGCCAACCCGGGCCTGAGCATGGACGAGATTCGTCAAGTGTTGGCCACCACGGCCACTGACAAGGGCCCATCCGGACGCGACGAACAGTTTGGCCATGGCCTCGTGGACGCCGAGGCGGCCGTGCAATGCGCCGCCAACAACCTCAACTGTCTGAACTGATCCGAGCACAACTATGAGGTCGGGGGCAGCCCAAGATGGGCTGTCCCCATACCTCTCCATGTCGGTAATGATTAAGCCACGCCCACGATCTCGATCACGCCCAGCGTGCTCAGCGTGACGACGACGCCGGCGATGAGCACGCCCACCGCGATCAACGAGAAGGCCCGGCGGACCGGCACGCCGTAGAGGAACGCGATCAAGGACCCCGTCCACGCCCCCGTGACCGGCAACGGAACGGCCACCACCAGCACCAGCGCCACGGCACCGAACTTCTCCACCGTCGAAGAGAAACGTCGGCGCGTGCGGGCGAAGAGCCAGGCAAACAGCCGATCGAAGATCTCGATTCGGCTGAACAAGGTCACGACGGGCTCCAACAGGGTCAGGATCGCGAGCACGGGCGCCAGGTTGCCGAGCACGCTCAGCCCGTACGCCAGCGGCCAGGCCATGTCGTAGTGAGCGACCGCCAGCGGAATGGCCCCGCGCAGCTCGCTGATCGGCAAGGCCGCCACGCCGAGCGTGACGAGGACGGCTTCCACGGAAGGGACGCTCACAGCGTTGAGATTCTAATCCCTGTCGCCTATACTTCCCAACACTCAACCACGAGGAGCCTGCCATGAAGCTTTACAACACGCTGACGCGCCAGCTTGAGGAATTCGAACCGCTCGAGGACGACCGTGTGAAGATGTACGTCTGCGGCCCGACGGTCTACGACTACTTCCACATCGGCAACGCGCGACCCTTTATCGTCTTCGACGCCTTCCATCGCTATCTGGAGTATCTCGGGTATGACGTCACGTTCGTGCAGAACATCACCGACGTGGACGATAAGATCATCGACAAGGCGGCCGCCGAGGGCGTCCCCTCCCAGGAGATCGCCGAGCGCTACACGCAGGCCTATTGGGAGGACCTCGAGCGGCTGAACATCAAGCCGGCCGACATTCAGCCCAAGGCCACGGAGACGATCCCGGACATGATCGCGTTCGTCGAGGCGCTCATCGACAAGGGCTACGCCTACGAGCTGGACGGCGACGTCTACTTCCGCGTGCGCCAGTTCGACGACTACGGGAAACTCTCGCACAGGTCGATCGACGACCTGGAAGCGGGCGCGCGCGTTGCGGTCGACGAGCGCAAGGAGGACCCGCTCGACTTTGCCGTCTGGAAGGCGGCCAAGGAGGGCGAGCCGGCCTGGGATTCGCCGTGGGGCCCGGGCCGCCCGGGCTGGCACCTGGAGTGCTCGGTCATGGCGACGACGTACCTGGGCGAGACGATCGACATCCACTGCGGCGGGCTCGATCTGGTGTTCCCGCACCACGAGAACGAGACGGCCCAGAGCGAGGCGGCCACGGGCCAGACCTTCGCGCGCTTCTGGATGCACAACGGGCTGCTCCAGTTCGAGGGCGAGAAGATGAGCAAGTCGCTGGGCAACTTCGAGTTCGCCCGCGACGTCGTGGACAAGTACGGCGCCGAGGCCGTCCGGTACTTCTACCTGACCAAGCACTACCGCTCGCCGGTCAACTTCACCTACGACGGCATGGCCGACGCGCAGCGGGCCGTGGAGCGCGTCTATCACCTTCTGGAGGAGATCGAGTACGCCCTCCAAGATCAGCACCATGGGGAGCTCGATGAGGCCCGATTGAGCGATGAAGGCAAGCCGTTCTTGCGGACGCTGCGCGAGACCAAGCACCAATACCTTGCGCACATGGACGATGACTTCAACACCGCCGGCGCCATCGGCGAGATCTTCGAGCTCGTCCACGCGGCCAATCGCTTCCGGGCCAACGCCGGGGGAGCCGACTTACCGTTATTGGCCCAGACCCGTGATCTCATCCGCGAATTGGGCGAACCGCTCGGGCTCTTCCAGGCAACGCCATGGCGCGAGGCCAAGGGGGAACTGACGGGCGACCTCGTCGAGCTGCTCATCGACGTGCGCAGGCAGCTGCGCGACCAGAAGGATTTTCAACTGGCCGATCGGATTCGGGATCAACTGCACGAGATGGGGATCGAGCTCAAGGACAAGGGCGAGGACACCGTCTGGAGCTATCGATAACCGGCCAGCGGATGTTCAGCACATCAACGGTCAGACGCCGGCTCGTGGAATCCTGATCCGTTACTCCGATATCGATCCGTTGTCCGTAGGCGGTGCTTCCACCAGTTCTACAAGCACCCCGTTGAGGCTCTTCGGGTGCAGAAACGCCACGCGGTTGCCGCGGAAGCCGGGCCGCGGCGTCTCGTCGACCAGCCGGACGCCTTGATCCTTCATCGCCTGGAGTCGGGCCTCGATGTCGGGAACCTCGAGCGCCACGTGATGGAGGCCTTCGCCCACATTGTCGAGGTAGTTCTGAATCGGCCCCTCACCCAGGGGCTGGATGTACTCGAGCTCGACCTCGCCCACGTCCACCATGCTGACCTCGACGTTGAAGTCCTCCACTATGCGCCGATCGTGCTCAGCCAATCCAAGTAGCTCCCACTGCTCCAACGCCCGATCGAGGTCACGGACCGCGATGCCGATGTGATGTAGCTTCACTCCCAGATCTCCTTTTCCCCGTCTGTCAGCGGATAACTAGAATCAACGGATAAGACGTCAACGGCGGCTTCGACCGTTTGTATAAATCATGCCGAGCTGTGTAAGGGAGAGAGATGGGACGGGGCAGACCGATTATCCGTGGGTCGACGAGACCGAGGATGAGCACGGGTCGTCCCGTCCCGCCTCTGTCTGAACCCGAACAGTTGTTTGGGGCCACTGAGCCCGCATCCGCAAACACGGGCCGCAGAGCGATCCCAGGCTATCCGAAGGAGGTCCGTATGGCCAACTCGGTCTTGGGCATCGACGTGAGCAAGGCGACGCTGGACGTGGCGACCCGGCCGGAGGGTCGCCGCTGGCAAGCGAGGAATAACGTGGAAGGGCGGGCCGATCTGTGCGAGGAACTGCGGGCACTGGAGCCGGAGGTGGTGGTGCTTGAGGCCAGCGGCGGGCTGGAGCGGCCGCTGGAGCGGCCGCTGGCGCGGGCGCTGAGCGAGGCGGAGCTGCCCGTAGCGGTAGTCAATCCCGCCCCGGTCTGCCAGTTCGCCCGGGCGAGCCAGCTGCGAGCCAAGACCGACGCGCTCGACGCGCAGATCCTGGCCCGCTACGCGGAAACGATGGCCCCCGAGCCGCGCCCGCTGCCCGACGCGGCGACCCAGCAACTGCAGGACTGGCTCAGGCGGCGGCGCCAGCTGATCAAGATGCGCACCGCGGAGAAGAACCGGGCCAAACAGGCCCCGGCGGCGGTCCGGCCCCAGATCGAGGCTCACATCGCCGATCTGCAGACGCAGCTGGCGCAGGCGGACGAGGCGATCGCCCAATTGCAGCGATCCCATCCGGCCTGGCAAGCGCGGGCCGAGCTGCTGCAGAGCGTCCCGGGCGTCGGGCCAGGGTTGACGGCGACGCTGCTGGGCCAGCTGCCCGAGCTGGGCGAGTTGGATCGTCAAGAGATCGCCGCCTTGGTTGGGGTGGCGCCGTACAATCGCGACAGCGGCCGCTGGCGGGGGAAGCGGTTCATCCAGGGCGGTCGGGCCCCGGTGCGCACCGCCCTCTACATGAGCATCGTCAGCGCCATTCGCTCCAACGCCGTGATCCGCGCGTTCTACCAGCGGCTGATCGAGGCGGGTAAGCCGACCAAGGTGGCTCAGGTTGCCTGCATGCGCAATTTGCTGGTCATCCTCAATGCCATCGTCAAACACCAGACGCCTTGGCAACCTCGGGTCACACCCCCTTGACATCAAACACAGTTGCTCATCCAATACCTATCCGCTGACAGTTTGTAGACGTCACCCCGTCAGTCCCCCGCCGGCGACGCGGCCGGTTCCTCGACCGGCTTCTCCGCCAACAGCGACTCCTCGGTCTCGCGGTCGAACAGATGCAGGCGCTCGGTGTTGGCGTACAGCGTCAGCTCCTGGTCCGGCTCGATGGCCAGCCGCGGGTCGAGCTGCGTGACGACCTCGGTCTCTTCGAGACGGCCGTAGATGACCTGCTCGGAGCCGAGCGGCTCGACGACGCTGACTTGCACGCTCATGCGCTCGGCGGGCGTGCCGCCCTCCATCATCTGCTCTGAGGTGAAGTCCTCCGGCCGAATGCCGAGGATGACGTTCTGGCCGGCGTAGGCCTGGACCTGGTTCGCGATGGCCTCGGGGAGGCCGAGGTCGAATCCGGCCCCCTCGGCGAAGAGGCCGCCGTCGCGCTCGACGATCTGGGCGTCGAGGAAGTTCATGGCCGGGCTGCCGATGAAGCCCGCCACGAAGACGTTGCGCGGGTTGTCGTAGAGGTGCTGCGGGGCGTCGAACTGCTGGAGGAGGCCGCCCTTCATGACGGCCACGCGGCTGCCGAGCGTCATGGCCTCGGTCTGGTCGTGGGTGACGTAGATCGTCGTCGTCGACAGCTCGCGGTGCAGCTCCTGGAGCTCGGCGCGCATGTGCACGCGCAGCTTGGCGTCCAGGTTGGACAAGGGCTCGTCGAACAGAAAGACATACGGCTGGCGCACGATGGCGCGCCCGACCGCCACGCGCTGGCGCTGCCCGCCGGAGAGCTGCTTGGGGCGCTGGCCCAGCTTGTCGCCGATGTTGAGCAGGTCGGCGGCGTGCTGGACGCGCTTGTCAATCTCCTCCTTGGGGGTCTTGCGCAGCTTCAACCCGAAGGCGATGTTGTCGTAGACGTTCATGTGCGGGTACAGCGCGTAGTTCTGGAACACCATCGCGATGTCGCGGTCCTTCGGCGCGACGTCGTTCACGACGCGATCGCCGATGTAGATCTCGCCCGAGGTGATGTCCTCCAGGCCCGCGATCATGCGCAATGTCGTCGATTTGCCGCAGCCGGACGGGCCCACGAGCACCACCATCTCCCCGTCCTCGATCTCGAGGTTCAGGTTGTCCACCGCCGTCAGGCTGCCGAACTGCTTCGTCACGTTGCGAAAGACGACCTTCGCCATCGGCTATCTCC
>JAHEOA010000016.1 GCA_018609825.1 Candidatus Bipolaricaulota bacterium
AAGCGGGAGATGCTGTGCACCAAGCGGCGCAGGGCGGCCACGTCAAGCCGGTCGGCGCGGCCGAAGCTGTAGAGGACCTCGGTCCGGGAGGCCTTCTTATCGGGGTCGTAGCGGTTGTGGCAGAGCTGGACGTACTCGTGGCCGCCGGCGGAGGTGGTGCGCAGATACATTGTAATTGCAATATAGCACGGCTCTTAGGGATCCGTCAAGAGTAAAGCTCATAGTGTTGTAAATATCAGATTCGGCGTTTTGACTATCGCGAGCGCCCCAAAACCCCGTAGGAGCGGAATCGGGATGTCGCTTTGTCCCTCATGACTGTTCAACGCCAGCACTGGGAAGTCGGCATATAGGCCACGACATCGGGATGGGTCAGAATCCGACGGCCGCGCCGCCGGAAGAGTTCGCCAACGAGGGCACTGGCGTCGAGGACGAGCTCCACTTACGTGGCTCCGACCTCGCCGCCGGCCTGTTCAATCAGCTTGGCCAGGTCCGCCTCGCTCAGCTCGCGCTCGTCGAGGACACGCTCTAACGCCGTCTCAAACGCGTCCAGGCGGCGCCGGACCTCCTCGGGATCCCTGCGGCGGACGGGCAGGTAGTAACCGATCACCTCGCCGTGGCGCTCGATCGCCAGTGGCTCGCCGCCCTTCAGATACCGCGTGGCCCGGTCGCGGAAGTCGCGTACGCCGACGTGTTCCATCGCGTTCACCGATCCTTTCCGTGGCACTTGTGACCATCAGTGACCACATTATGCCGCGACGGGCGCCGCCTGACAAGGGATCGTCGGCCCGCGCACCGTTGCGAAGGCTCGGCGCCGACTACGATGACCCGGCCACCACCGTCGACGTCGAGGACGAACCCTCAGTGCGCTACATTGACATGACGCCGGCGCTCTTGGCGGTAGCCGCGGTGGTGATGGCCCTGCGCTACGGGCGTTGGGGTTCGCGATCGGGAGCTCTACGTGCTGGCGGGGCTCGGCTACGCCGGGTTCATGCTCCTGCGCACCTTCGCCGCCGAGCTGAAGCGGCCAAGAGCGCGCCGCCGCCGGAAGTAGAAGGGGATGGCTCGGATGCGCGCTGAGGCCTCAGACGTCGATCGGCTCGCGTCGCTCGTTCTCCGCGAGGACCTCGTTCGGGATGAGCCAGCGCGCCGGTACGACGAGCAGGGCGAGGACCATGACGTCGTCCAGTTGCCCCAGCAGGGGGATCCAGTCCGGAATGAAGTCGAAGGGCAGGCGCAGATAGCCGAGGGCCAAGACCAGCAGCACCTTGGCCGATCGGGGCGTGCGCGGATCGCGGAGGGCACGCCGATGGACGCGCAGTTCACGCTTCAGGCGCTGCCCGAACTTGCCGAGCGATCTCGCCATGACGAGGCCATGCTAACAGCCGAGGGATAGCCGGACATCATGGAGATCCTGACGCACATCGCTGCGGCGGGAGGAGCCGCTTCAGCTCCTGCCGCACCTCCTTGGCCGTGCGAACTTCTGACGGATACGGCGAAAGATCATCTTCCGTAGATCTCAAAGGGATACTCGCCCCATCAGGTGAGCCGTCCCCGTCACCCCTTGGCGGAGATGTGCAGAATGCGGTCGACACGGAAGACGCGCTCGTCCCGCCGTTTGTGACAATAGGCGCGGACCCCCGGAAACGTCTTGCCCCGGTATGCCATCTCGCCCACGTCTCTGACGGTCAGACGGCGCTGCGAGCGCTCGTCCGAGGCTTTCAGATAGACGATCTCCACGTCTTGCCCGTCCTCGGCCGCCTCCCGCAGCCGAGCCAGTTTCTCGTCAAGGGGCATCTCCCGCTCCGAGCGCTCGTACTGATGCCCCGTGATAAAGCGCACCACCTGCCAATCCAGCCGGACGTGTCCCTTCTTGATCGGCCGCTTGAGCACGAGGCCCGCGAGTGATGTGCAGCGGCTCAGGGCGACATACGCCTGGCCGTGCGCGAACGTGCCGCGCTCAAAGTCGACGATGGCCCGGTCGAACGTCTTGCCCTGCGCCTTGTGGATGGTGATCGCCCAAGCCAGGATGGGCGGAAACTGGGTAAAGGCCCCCACCGGCTCCGCTTGAATGCGTCCCGTCTCGGCGTCGAAGGCGTACTCGTACATCTCCCAGGTGTGGGGTTCCACCGTGGCCGCGTCCCCGTCTTCGAGTTCGACCGCGATCGCCCAGTCGCCGTCGGCGTCCCGGGCGATGTCCGCCACCGTCGCCAGCGTGCCGTTGATCCAGCGACCGGATGCGTCGTTGTTGACGAGCATCACCTGGGCGCCCTCCTTCAACTCCAGCGTCAGCGGGGCCGGCAGCGACCGCTCGGTGAAGTCGCCGGTCAGCTCCCCCTCAAACGTGAAGCCTCGGGCGTCCAGCGCCGCCAGGCGCTCGGCGTTGACGGCGTCGGCGCCGGCGTTGGTCGTCGTCAAGTGGACGAACAACTCCTCCCCGGCAGGTTGGAAATCCGGTTGATACCGCCCGTTCAGCGTCGCCAGGTGCTCGTCGGTGACGGTCCGGTTGCGGATGGCGTTGAGGACGTCCAGAAAGGCGGGATCCTCCTGCTGGCGGTAGACCGTCTGCAGCTCCACCATGGTCATCTCCAACGCGGGAAAGGTGTGCGCGTTGAAGAAGTACGGCCCGTCGTAGACCTCCTCAAAGATCGGACGCTCCCGCTTGGGCACCACCGGCGCCAATTGGTAGAGATCGCCAATGAAGATCATCTGCACCCCGCCGAACGGCGCGCCCGGCCTCGGACCGTGTTGGCGCAGCACCGCCTCCATGCAATCGAGCAGGTCCGCGCGCACCATGGAGATCTCGTCGACCACGATTGCCTCGAGCTGTTGGTAGAGCTTGGCCTTCTGGCGGGTCGGCGTCTGTTGGCGCGCCTTCTCCAGCGTGATATCCGGCCCGAAGCCGAAAAACGAGTGGACGGTCTGGCCGCCGATGTTGACCGCCGCGACGCCGGTCGGGGCCAGGACCACCAGATCCTTCTCCGTGGTGTCTCGGAAATAGCGCAGGAGCGTGGACTTGCCCGTGCCGGCGCGCCCCGTCACGAAGACGTTCGCGGAACTCGCCTCCATCAAGCGCAGGGCCTGTCGGAACTCGGCGTTGAACTCAATGGCCCGGCCCGAATCGGTCTCCCTATCGCTCATTGCCCGTCATGGACCTCGCTATCCCATCCCAGGCCAATACGGCCCCGGTTAAGCCAACTTGGCGTAGACGACCGCGTGCTTGGGGATCCAATAGCGGCCGCCGTCATCATCCTCAAACATCAGGTTGAACTTGTCGAACAGCACGATCTGGCCCTCCAGCGATTCGCGATTCTCCAGATGCAAGACCAGCCGCTGTCCGTTGACCTTGAGGTCGCGGACGATGTCGATGGCCGGCTTCTTCCCGTCCGTTGTTTCCGCTTCTGCCATGGGATCACCTCGCCAACCACGATAGTCGGCAGCAGAGGGCGTGCCAAACGGGTTATCACAGACATAGCCGATGCTTAGCTCAATACTCCAAGTCCGTGGACGATAGTCAAATAATACACCTCTATAAAACGCGTAAACTCGCCAAACCATCGGTATGATTACTGGTGTTTATAACTGTGGTTGAAGCCTTTCCGCAACTGGGGACTTCCGGAAAGGTTCCGGAGCTGCGAGTCCCGTCCGCCCAACGACTTCGTAGCACACGGCTTTCCCACTCCGACGGAACTGCCTTCCTGATCTCTATAAGGCCGCTGCATATGCGTTCTTCATCTGCAAGAATCATCCTTTTGTCGACGGCAATAAACGGACGGCCGCACTTGCAGTCAACATCTTTTGAGCCTGGGGCCTGCGCCCCTGTGGCGGACCCAGTTTAAGGGGTTATTGGTACTAACGGTCCCACGAGAATCAAGCACAACAAGTATCTTGGTCGAAAAGCGCATGCACTCGTAGAAACCGGATTGGCCAGACCTCTCGTGCATCCCACACACCACTTCCCGAAATAGGTATTTCGGTAACCTCGGCTACCCTTCCAGGCTCGCAACGGCCCGGCTGAGCTGGTCCTCCGTGACGGACAGGTAGCGTTCCGTCGTGGCGAGGCTGGAATGGCCCAACAATTCCTGGATTTCCTTCAATGTCACGCCGTTGTTGAGCAGTCGTGTTGCAAACGTCTTGCGAAGTGTGTGGGTTGTCAGCTTCCCACTGAGTTCACACGTGCGATAGATATCTTTGAGGATGTACTGGGCGCCGTGTCGGCTCAGTCGGTGGTCGTTGTCGTTTAAGAAGAGCGGGGCCACGGGCCGGAGATCCCGATCTGATACGGCTTTCTGTTCCATCAGCTCTGTGACGGCCGCTTTCGCCCTCTGATTTAAAGGCACGGCTCTGGGCCTACCGCCTTTCGTCAGTGTCAATTCCAGGCGACTGACCGGGCGGTGGTACTGCCAGACGTCCTTGTTGTCGAGACTGACCAGCTCGCTGACCCGCAGCCCACAATTAATACCCAACTCAAAGAGGCAGCGATCGCGCCCCGAACCATCCTGCAGGTGTTGCCGCACGATCTCGATCTCTTCGTGCGTCAACGGTCGTGCTTGCATACTACATATTCCATTTCATGGATTGTATACATTTCAGTCGTATAACTTAATTACTCCATTGGCCGCCCCGGAGGGAGATTGCCCTTCCGTTCTGGGAAGGGGCCGTCGTTTTCGTTCTCCTTTTCCAAAAGTTCTTTCCACAGAGCACGCTCAGCAAAGTGGGTCAGCCGTTCATG
>JAHEOA010000017.1 GCA_018609825.1 Candidatus Bipolaricaulota bacterium
ACGGTCCCATTCGCCAGGCTGAACACGGACGATTGGACGATGATGGCGCCCTCGGGATGCCCGTTCACCTCGGCGCCGTCGATGGAGACGTTGGAGCTCTTGAGCACGGTCACGCCGACGCCCTGGTTATCGACGATCTGGACGTCGGCCAGCTCGGCCTCGGTCGAATCGAAGATGACGCCGTTCTTGCCGTGGTCCGTGATGACCGCGCCCGTCATCGCCACCGTCGAGGCCACGGCCTGGAGCCCGAAGCCGTCGTTGCTGGCGATCCGGCCGTTCGTGAACTCGAGCGTCGAGTTCCGCACACGGATCCCGTCGCCCGGGTTGTTCTCGATCGTGGCGTCCTCGACGACGACCTCAGAATTGTCCGTGATCTCGACCCCGTCGATGCGCTGGTCTTCGGTCTCGGTGATCGGCTCCGGAATGGTGATGCCGATCACGCGGGCGCTCGTGTTGGAGATGGCCAGGCTGCGCCCGATGTTCTCCACGAGCTCGATCTGGCGCAGCACGATCCGCTCGCTGTCGCGCAGATCGATGCCGCCGCCGGCAGCGACCAGCTCCAGCGTCTCCGGATCCAGCACCTCGCCGCTGCGCACCACGAAGCCGGCCATGGTGATCTCGCGCGACTGCCGAACCGTGATGGTGGGTTTGTCTGCGTTGGCGCGGATGGTGACCGTGCCCGGGTTGCGCGCTCGGATCTCGATCCGTTCCTCGTTCTGGACGTTGACGTTCTCGCGATACGTGCCCGGCGATATGAGAATGACGTCGCCCGGCCCGGCCATGTTGACCGCGGCCTGAATGGACGTGGCGTCGCCCGGCACGGTGATGGTCCGTGCCAAGGACGGTTGGGCGATAACGACCAAGGCGCCGATGACCAGTCCGACCACGAGCGGCCACTTTCTGAGCATGCGGTATGCCTCCTTTGGCGAATGAGTCGCGGTATGCAACCGAGCGATCTCCGAAGCGCGGCGCCGAGGCATGAGCTGGGGGTGAGGGGACGGTTGCCCCATGGTCGCTCAAGGGCAACCGCCCGTTGCTTGACGAGCGTGCGCGGATTCGCGTCCCCTCAACCCCATGTGGGAGCGTATCGGCACTGAGGCGCTCGACGATCATCGAGGTCACCTGCTTCGGAGATTCCAATTCCTCTCTACATCAGTTAGCGTGACAATTGCATGCATAGAACGTCGAAATGAGGTGAAAAACGAGTTGCCGGAATCGTTGGATGCACGCCAGAACGCTGCAGAACCGACGTTATCAAACCAGAGGTTCGCAGCGAGACAAGCTCCTTTGCGCGCTCTCTTGAGTCTTCTTAGGTTATCTGCCAGACGAACATTCTAGATTTCGAAACAGGGGTCAGGCGGAAGTGGTCAAGGAGGCAAGGGGCGCGTCATGAAGGAAGATCTAGCCAGCATCAAGCGATTTGCGCAAGACCTCTCCCGGCACGGTGTTCGGCACATGCTGCAACGGTACGCGGAGATCAATCGCCCCTATGTGCCTCGTGCGCTGGTCGTGGATGCTCTAGCGATTGGCGCGGTGTGGTATGCCTGGGGCCGCCATGGCGATCCGATGGGGATTCCGCTGATTGCCGTTGCCATCGGGTTATTCATTGTCGGCAACTTTGTCGCGGCCAGCGGGTTCTCAATGGGCGGGGGCGGTGGAGCGCCGCTCGGCGGCGGAGCCCCCGGTCACCATCCTCGCGAATACATGGACAGCAATGAGGAATGGAGTCGTGCCCTTCACGAACAGCAGCAGAGTCAAAAGCCGACGGCCAACGTCCTCTTCATCGCCACGTTGCCGGCGCTCCTGATCGGGCTCGCGCTCTTGGGGTTGGGTCTCTAAAGCTCAGCGCTGAGCGAGTGGCTCGACGGACTTTGCTCAGCGTCACGTCTTCCGCGGCGCGGTGGTGTGAATCGGCTGCCCGAGCGCCAGCTCGGCGGCTTCCATAATGGTCTCCGACAGCGTCGGATGCGGGTGGACCGTCAAGGCCAAGTCCTCGAGGCGCGCCCCCATCTCGATGGCGAGCGCCCCCTCGCTGATCAGGGTGCTGGCTTCCGGGCCGACGATCTGCACGCCCAACACGACCCCGCTCTCGCGGTCGGCCACGACCTTGGCGAAGCCTTCGGAGACGTTCATCGTGAGCGCCCGTCCGGACGCCTGGAAGGGGAATTTCCCGACGACGGGATCGTAGCCATGCTCGGTCGCCTCGGCTTCCGTGAGGCCCGCGTACGCGATCTCCGGGTCGGTGAAGATGACCGCCGGGACGGTCAGCCAGTCCGAGGCGGCCGGCTCGCCGGCGATATGGGCCGCCGCGACGAGCCCTTCATGGGATGCCTTGTGGGCCAACATCGGCTGCCCCGCGACGTCGCCGATGGCGTAGATCTTGTCGTTGCTGGTGCGCTGAGCATGGTCGACTTGAACGAAGCCCTGATCCGTCGTCTCCACCTTGGCGTCCTCCAGCCCGATCCCGGCGGTGTTGGGACGGCGGCCGATGCTGAGCAGGACCTTGTCGGCCTCCAAGGTCGTCTCGCCGTCGGGCGTCTCGACGGTCACCGTCGCGCCGTCGTCGGCCTTCTCCAGGGATTGGGCCTTCGACTGGGTATGGTACTCGATGCCCAGCTTCTTGAGGCGCTTCTCCACGACCTTGACGAGGTCGGGGTCCGTGCCCGGCAACAACTGATCCAGCATCTCCACAACGGTCACGTCGCTGCCGAGCTGGGCGTAGACCGTGCCCAGTTCTAAGCCAATGTAGCCGCCGCCGATGACGACGAGCTTGTCGGGAATCTCCGCCAGTTGGAGCGCCTGCCGCGAGCCGATGACGACCTCGCCGTCCATCTCGAATCCGCCCAGCTCGATCTGCGAGGAGCCTGTGGCCACGATGGCGTGCTTGAAGTCGATCGATTGGGAACTGCTCTCGCCCTCGACGCGGACGCTCTTCGGCCCCGTGAAGACGGCTTTGCCGGGAATGACCTGGACGCTGTGGTGCTCCAAGAGGTTGCCCACGCCGCTGGTCAGCTTCTCCACGACGCCGGCCTTCCACGCTTGGAGCTTGTCGGGGTGGATCTGGCGATCGCCCACTTCGATGCCCATCTCGGCCAGCTCGTCCAGCTCCCCGTAGCGGTGGGCCGCCTGGATGAGCGCCTTGGACGGAATGCAGCCGTGGTTAAGACAGATGCCGCCCAGGTCTTCGGCCTCAACAAGCGTCGTCTCGATGCCCAGCTGCGCGGCGCGAATCGCGGCCACGTACCCGCCGGGGCCGCCGCCGACGATGAGCAGTTCCGTCCCCATTGCGATGTCGCCGACTACCATCTTCGAATCACCACCTGATTCCGTTGAGCCAGTCCGGAAGGGACATCCATATCAGCCCGAGACACGCGATGCCCGTTGTCATCTAGAAATTGACGGCCTTGCGGATGCCGCGCATGACGCGGCCGACGTCCGGCATGTAGTAGTCCTCCATGGTGTGATACGGCATCGCCGTGTCGAAGCCGGTCACCCGGATCACGGGCGACTCCAGATACAGGATGAGCTCCTCCATGATGCGAGCCGAGATCTCCGAGGCGAACCCGAGCGTCTGCGGCGCCTCTTGAGCCACCACGACCCGGCCCGTCTTCTTCACGGACTCGGCGATGGTCGCAAAGTCGAGCGGGTTGAGCGTCCGGACGTCAATGACTTCCACGTTGAGGCCCTCCTTCTCCTGGGCCTCTTCCGCGGCCTCGAGGCAGAGCCGATGGACGTAGCCCCAAGAGATCAGCGTCAGGTCGCTGCCCTCGCGGCTGACGTTGGCCTCGCTCAAGGGGACCGTGTAGTCGCCGTCGGGGACCTCCTCGCGGAACGCTCGGTAGATCTTCTTCGGCTCCAGGAAGATCACGGGGTCCGGGTCGCGGATGGCGCTGATGAGCAGTCCCTTGGCGTCATGCGGGCTCGAGGGAATGACCGTCTTGACCCCGGGCGTGTGGACGTAGATCGCTTCCTGGCTCTCGGAGTGGTGCTCCAGCGCGTGGATGCCGCCGCCGTAGGGGGCGCGCAGCACCAGCGACGCCGTGAAGCGTCCGCGGGAGCGCCAGCGGATGCGGGCCGCGTGGCTGACGAGTTGATCGAACGCCGGCGTCATGAAGCCGCTGAACTGCATCTCCGCGACCGGCTTCAGGCCGTAGGCCGCCATGCCGATGGCCGTCCCGAGGATGCCGGACTCCGCCAACGGCGTGTCGATCACGCGATCCTCACCGTATTCCTCCAACAGCCCCAGCGTCGCGCGGAAGACCCCGCCATCGACGCCGACGTCCTCGCCCATGACCACGACGCTGTCGTCGAGG
>JAHEOA010000018.1 GCA_018609825.1 Candidatus Bipolaricaulota bacterium
AAGGCCCACATTCGGCGGATGGCCGAGATGTCGTTCGAGGACGCCCTGGAGGACAGCGCCGGGCAGATCGCCCAGTTGCGCACCTCCGCCGAAGGCCAGGAGGGCGTGCGGGCGTTCCTCGAAAAGCGGACGCCGAGCTGGGCCAGCCCGGAGGCGGACGATGATTGACACGGTCTTGATCGCCAACCGTGGCGAGATCGCGCTGCGGATCATCCGGGCCTGTCACGAGCTGGGGATCCGCACGATCGCCGTCTATTCGGAAGCTGATCGCGGGTCACCCCACGCCTGGGCCGCCGACGTCGCCATCGAGATCGGCCCTCCGGCCGCGTCCGAGAGCTACTTGAACGTCGACACGCTCTTGGGCGTCGCGCGCGAGCACGGCGCGGACGCGGTTCATCCCGGCTACGGGTTCCTGTCGGAGAACCCCGACTTTGCCGAGGCCGTCCAGAACGCCGGGTTGACGTTCGTCGGCCCGCCGCCCGAGGCCATGCGGTCGCTGGGCGACAAGTCCGAGGCCCGGCGATTGGCCCAAGAAAGCGATGTACCCGTTGTTCCTGGCAGCTACGCCCTCGACGATCCGGCGGACCTGGAGACGGCCGCGCGCGAGATCGGGCTGCCCGTGCTGCTCAAAGCGGCCGCGGGCGGCGGCGGCAAGGGGATGCGGCTCATCCAAGACGAAAGCGAGCTGGCCGACGCGATCCCCTCGGCCCAACGTGAAGCGCAAGGCGCATTTGGAGATGGGCGATTGTTCGTCGAAAAGGCCGTCCATCCCGCTCGACACGTCGAGGTGCAGGTCATCGGCGATCACGCTGGCAACGTCGTGGCGCTCGGCGAACGGGAGTGCAGCCTGCAGCGCCGCCATCAGAAGATCATCGAGGAGGCACCGTCGCCCGTGGTCGACCGTGATTTGCGCGAGCAGCTCCAAGCCTCCGCGCGTGCGTTGGCCGAGGCGTCGGGCTATCACAACGCGGGCACCGTCGAGTTTCTGCTCGGTCCCGATCATGCGTTCTACTTTCTGGAGGTCAACGCGCGGCTCCAGGTGGAACATCCCGCCACTGAACTCGTGACGGGCCTCGATCTCGTCCAATTGCAGCTTCAGGTCGCTGGCGGCGACCGGCTCCCGATCACGCAAGACGACATCACCATCCGGGGTCATGCGATTGAAGCTCGTCTGTACGCCGAGGATCCCGACAACCAGTTCCTTCCTCAGACGGGCGGGATCCTCCGACTGAGATGGCCCGAACGGCCCGGACTACGGATCGACGCGGGCGTCGTCGAAGGCCAGTCGGTCCATGCGCATTACGACCCCATGCTGGCCAAGCTGATCGCCTATGGGCCGGACCGCGAACGGGCGCGACGGCGCCTGATCGAAAGCCTGCAAGAGACCGTTCTGCTCGGGGTCGTCACCAATCGGGCCTATCTGATCGAGCTGCTGGAGAGCGACGTTTTCATCGACGCCGAGACGTACACGCACACGGTCGAGTCCACTGGTCGCCGAGAACGCGAGCTGCCGAAGGAACTGCTTCTGGCCGCGGCATTGGCCGAAGGACGCTCGACGAGGGCGTCCACGGACGGCCACGTGCCGTTGGGCGGCGACCCGTACTCGCCGTGGAAACGCCTGGGCAACTGGCGAGGGGCGGCCTGATGGCGCAACGGAGGAGCATGCGACTGCGCCAGGGGGACGCCCGCTATGAGCTGCGCCTCCAGAACGACGACGGCACCGTTCGGCTCGACGCCACGCGCAACGACGAGGCCCTGCCCGCGCTCGAAGCCGACATCGCCCGCCGCGGTTCCGAGATTCTCATCCGGACCGCCGACGGCACCCAGCGCTGCGCGGCGGTCCGCACCTCGGAAGGGATCTGGGCCAGTTGCGGCGGGCAGACGGCGTTCTTCGCGTTTGAGCGCGAGGAGCACGTCGCCGCCGACACCGGCTCCGGCGAGCTGTCCGTGCGCGCCCCGATGACGGGCACGCTCGTTGACGTCCGCGTCAACGAGGACGATGAGGTGACCGAGGGCCAAGTGTTGGCGGTCCTGGAGGCGATGAAGATGGAGTATCGCATCACGGCCCCCGATGATGCCGTCGTGGAGCGTGTCGAAGGGGACGCCGGTCAAAACGTCGACCTGGACCAGCCGCTGTTCGAACTCCGGGCATTGGGCGAGGACGAGGCGTCGTCATGAACCGTATCCGCATCACCGAGGTCGGCCCGCGCGACGGGCTGCAGAACGAATCCAACGTTGTCCCGACCGAGGCCAAGGTCGCGTTCGTGAACTCGCTGAGCGCCGCGGGCGTCGACGAGATTGAGGTCGCCGGCTTCGTCCACCCAAAGTGGGTGCCCCAACTGGCCGACGCTGCCGACGTGTTCGGTCAACTGGAGCGAGCCCCGCGCGTCGTCTATTCCGCATTGGTGCCGAACCAGAAGGGTCTCGAGCGTGCCGTCGACGCGAATGTCGACAAGATCGCCGTCTTCACGGCGGCATCCGAAACCTTCAATCGCCACAACATCAACGCTTCCATCAATGCGTCGATCGAGCGTTTTCAGCCGGTCATGAAGCGAGCCGACGCTGAGGAACTCCCGGTGCGCGGCTACGTCTCCACCGCGTTCCACTGTCCTTACGAGGGCCGAATCGAGCCTGAGCACGTCAGACCCGTCGTCGAGCGCCTGTTGGAGATCGGCGTCGACGAGGTCTCGGTCGGCGACACGATCGGCAAGGCTTCGCCCGCTGAAGTGCGGGCGCTGCTTGACGTTCTGATCGAGACGCTCGATCCCCAACGACTGGTCCTGCATCTCCACGACACCTACGGCATGGCGATCGCCAACGCGCTGGCGGCCTGGGAAGACTACGGGATCACGCGCTTCGACAGCTCAGCGGGGGGCCTGGGTGGATGCCCGTATGCGCCAGGCGCCGCCGGCAACGTCGCGACGGAGGATCTGGTCTATGCGCTTCGGGCGTCGGGGGCTGAGGGGCGTGGCGATGAAGCCGCCGTCGTCGAGGCCGCTCAAGGGATTGAACCCCATTTAAGCCGACCGTTGAGTTCACGCTTGAGTCGGGTGCTGGCCGCGTCGGCCTAAAGCCCGAGATCGCCGGCAATCCCCCGCATCGCCTTGATCGTCGTCTGGATGAGCTCATCCAGCGGCTCGCCGAGCTCCTCGGCGCCTTCCTCGATCTGCTCGCGATGGACGCCCTTGGCGAACGACTTGTCCTTCCACTTCTTCTTGACGGACGCGACGTCGACCTCGTCGAGCGACCTGTTCGGCCGCACCAGCGCCGTGGCGACAATCAGCCCCGTCAGCTCGTCGACGGCGTAGAGCGTCTTGGCCATCCATGTCTCGCGCGGGGCCCCCGTGTACGGGGCATGCCCCAGGATCGCTTCACAAACGTCATCGGGATAGCCCTTCTCGCGCAGCCGACTCACGCCCCAGGACGGATGGCCTTCGTCGGGCACCTGCTGGTCGTTCGGATGCCCCTCATAATCGAAGTCGTGGAGCAGGCCGACGACGCCCCATTTCTCTTCGTCCTCGCCGTACTTGCGCGCATAGGCCCGCATGGCGGCCTCCACGGCGAGCATGTGCTTCACCAGGTTCTCGTTCTCCGTGTGCTCGCGCACGATCGCCATCGCCGCGTCGCGATCCATCTTCGATCCCTCCTTGGCTTCTGCCTTCCCCCTTGTAGGGGACCGGTCAGGATGCGGGTGAGCACGAGCTCCCCCGGACGTTGATCCTCTCCCGGCAGTGGCGAGGACATCCCAGTGTCATGCCCCAAGTTGTTGCCGTCCATCGGGGGTTTCCGTCGGTTGCTGGGCCGCCTCGCGGCTCAACCGATCCGCCTCCCGAATCGGCTCCGGCAGCTTCGTCGAGGCCAGTTCGAGAACGAGCTCCACCGCGGTGTCCAGGTCCACCCGATGCCCGATCGAGACGTAGATCGGAGAAGCCCGACCCGTCGTCTTGACCGCGGCGCCCAGGCGTTGGTCGGGGCGCTCGGGGTCCGCCACCCAACGTACGTCGCCCGCCGTCATGCCCTCGGCATCGGCCTCGCCGTACAGCAGCTTCTTCGTCACCCCGACCGTCGGCACGTCCATCAACACGCCGAGATGGGACGCGATGCCGGCATGCCGATGGTGCAGCAAGCCCGTCCCATCCACGAGCACGACGTCGGCCAGATCATCGACCGCATCCACCGTCTGGAGCAACGCCAGCAAGATCGGCAGCTCGCGAAACGCGAGATACGTCGGGATGTAGGGGAAGTCCGTCGCCTGATCGACGGTGTGGGTCAGTTGGACGTGCGCTCGGTGCGCATCCATCAACACGTAGGTCCCGATGCCGCGCCATGGTCCCCGGTAGGACAGGTCGACGCCGGCGACCGTCTCGACTCGCTCGAGGCGGGACGCCCGATCAACCCGTTGGGCCAACTCGTCCTGCAACGATTGGAGCCGACAAAGCGGATAATCCGTCTCGAAATCGCCGAAGAGGTGATCGCGGACCTCCCTGACTTGACCTTCGCGGACGGACAGGCCCTCATGGTCGAGCCGCTCGGCAGCGCCGTCGACATCGTTCCCGCCCACGCGGCCGTCGCTGCGGATCACGCGATGCGTCGGGAGCGTCCGCTCTCGCTCGGCGTCTGCCACGATCTGCCCGACCGCTCGACTGGCCATCCCGTCGCCGAGCGCCTCGGCGATCGCCCCGTACGTCGTCACGCGGCCCTCAGGCACTTGGCGGACGAGCTCGGCGACGATGCGCCGAAGATTGGGGACGTCCACTGACGGGTGCGCCATGACGGGGCATTCTAGGCCCATCCGGAAACGCCATCAAGGCGGCATGGGGACGCTCGATGAGCTATACTCGCCCGCGAGGTGATGGGACGATGCCCTTGACCCGAATTCCGGAGAAGACGATTCTGACGACGCTCTACTGCCCCCGCTGCGAGAACGTCGGGCGGCTGTATCGCAAGCCGCGCTCGGAGGCCCCCGACGCGCTCGAGGGCAATTCGGACGCCGAGTACTTCTACACGTTTCGCTGCTTACAATGCGGGGAAATGGAACTCTGGTCGGTCCCCCAAGAGGCACATTCGCCAGCCTAAGCCGAACATCTTGACTCGGCGCTCAAATTGGCCTATAATTGCGCCAATTCAGCCTTAAGGAGGAGGGGTAGGAGATGAATAAGGCCGAGTTTGTCGACCACTTGGCCAAGAAGACGAACATGTCCAAGAAGGACGCCCGCGAGGCGCTCGACGCCGCCTTGGACCTGATCGTCTCCACGTGCGCCAAGAACGACAAAGTGACCTTTACCGGGTTCGGCACCTTCGAGCCGCGCAAGCAGAAGGCCACCCAGCGGATCAACCCGCAGACGGGCAAGCAGATGAAGGTTCCGGCGAAGACGGTGCCCAAGTTCCGCCCCGGCAAAGGATTCAAAGACGCGCTCTGATCTATCCACCCCAAACGAGATCAGCGCGACGACGAGTTCACAGTGATCGAGGCGCCGGCGAAACACCGGCGCCTCATCCATTGGGCTCGCCTCCAGAAGAAGAACGCTCGGTGAGCGTCGTCCGTTAGAGCAGCTTCGCCTCGATCAGTTCAGCGACCATGTGCGCCCGCGAGCGCACGTTCAGCTTGCCGAAGACCCGCCGCAGGTGCGTGGCCACCGTCCAGGCGCTGATGCCCAACGCCTGAGCGATCTCCCCGTTGGTATGGCCGTCGGCCACCAGTCGCGCGACCTCTCGTTCGCGCGGGCTGAGGCTGACGTCTCGCCGATCCCGACGCGGCAGCTGCCGCCGATCGATCGACAGATTTGGCATGTGCCCTCCTTGGTGGTGTGGACCACGGTCTTCGTGAGGGTGTCTCCTCACCCCGAACCGCTGGTGCCCCTCCCAACGTGTCCGAACGATTTCACATAAGCAGGCCCTAATATCGAATCAGTCTTCATACATCTGGCTGTATCATAGCGGCGAGGTCCCTCGTCGTCAATACCCCGAACGAGCGACCCCGTTTGGGGTGCCCCAATTGGGCGTCACGCATAAGAATGAGCCTCATATATGCGCTTGTTTATTCATGTGCCCTGGATTACAGTCTGTGAGCCTTCATGAGCATTCCTGTCCGACGACTGTGCTCAAGCAAGGAGACCACGCTGGCCGGCAATTGATGCACCCTCGGCGCCGACGTCGCCGGCCGTTTGAGAACGCCAAGCGCCACCGGGAGGCCGCGCACCCTGCAAGGAGGTTGCGGAATGTCTAGCAAGCGATCCGCACTGATACCGATCGTCGTCGTCGCACTGGCCCTGGGCGGATGGGGAACCGTCCAGGCCAAGATCGTCGGCAACTCGCGCGTCGACGTGGTGATGGAACCGATCCCCTGCACGCTCATCGACGAGATCAAGCTCGACACGCCGTGCGAGAAGACGCTTCTGATGTTCGACATCGAATCGATCATCGACGTCACGCTCGTCACCGACCACCTGAGCCTGACGACCAACTTCGCGGTCGGGATCGCGGGCTTGGAGCACACGATTCTGACGCTCGACGCCACGATCGGGTCGATCGACCTCATCTCGGAGGTCTGGTTTGCCACGCCGTTCGAGGCCGTCGTCGACGTCAACAACCACCCCAACATCGCCATGATCCCGCCGGGGGAGATCCTGTTCGTCAAGAAACGCCTCACGACGATCATGACGCTGGGCGGCGTGACGCTACGCAACCTGGCCATGTTCGAGGACGTCACGTTCCCCAACCCGTTCCGCGACTACGGCACATCGGACTGTGACGGGGACGGAGATCCAGAAGGCACGTGCGTCAAGGGCGCCGAGACCAACCCCGCCACGCAATATCAAACCCAAAGCTTTGCCTTCGGCGACCTCATCAACCTGACGGGCCAGACGGCCAGTGGCATCACCGTCACGAGTGAGATCGGGGTGTGTGCCACGCGGGCGTCCAACGCCGTCAAAAAGTTCTCCGCGGTCGGCAGCGTCAACCCGGAGTGCCACTCGCAGCCGAAGCCGGATCTGCTCTTCGACTACACGTCTCTCAACATCGCCGGGATCCCGATCGCAGCGGGTGTGGTGTCCAATGCCCAGATCAGCTGCGTCAAGATCAGCCAGTGCTCGCTCACCAACACGCTCTCCATGAGCAGTGGGCTGCCGATCCCGATCTCCACGAGCTTCACCATCACGGACCTGTTCAGCTTCAAGTTCAGCAACAGCATCTCGCTCGTCCTGAACAGCGGCCCTGTCCGGATTGCCTTCAGCTTCTCGAGCTTCCAGTTCTCGGGCGTCACGCTCAACTATGCGTCCACGCTCGACGGCCGCAACGTGACGGCCGGACTGGGCGGGAACATCAGCATATCCAAGGGGATCGGCATCACGGGCGCGAGGCTCAACCTGAGCGTCGTCAGCGGCACCTTCAACGCCACGCACACGCTCAGCCTCATCCGCAATCCCCAGGAGCCCGGGCTCCAGTTCGGCAGCTTCGGCATCCAAATGGGGCTCAACATCGCCCCGACAAGGATCACCATCCAGGCCACGTTCGGGCAGATGGGGCTCTCGCGCAGCGCCGTCAGCGTGGGGATGGTGTTCTGAGACCTCGGAAGCCGAACTCCCTCACCCTATGGAACGAAAAACGATGAGAATGTAGGACAACTTCTGAGGTTCGCGAATAAAACCGGAAGAAAGGGGCACATGATGAATATTTCCCGGGTGCTTCCCTTGGCGCTGGGCATCGCTCTAGCCAGCTTGGGGATTACTTCCGCGGTCGGATGGGCCCAAGCGGATTTGGCTCTCACCAAGAGCGACGATCCCGATCCCGTCGCGGTCAACCAGGAGTTGACCTACATGGTGACGGTCACGAACCAGAGCGACCAAACGCCCTCGGAATCGGTCGTCGTCACGGACGACCTTCCCGACACGGTCACGTTGAAGTCCGCCACGTCGACGCAGGGAACGTGCACCGGAAACGACCCCGTGATCTGCGATCTGGGAACCGTGGATCCTAGCACGAGCGCCACGATTACCATCAAGGTCAATCCCGACTCGGCTGGTACAATCACCAACTCGGCCAGTGTGACAAGCTCGACGTCGGACCCTGATAACACTAACAACTCTGACGACGAAAATACCGAAGTTACCAAGCGACAATCACAGACGATCGTCGAGTGTTCCCCGACGCCGCTGGTCGTCAACGCACCAACGGAATGTATTGCCACCGTCAGCGACATCTCCCCCGGCGAGCCATCCTTGCCGACCGGAGAAGTCACGTTCACGCACACGGGCAGCGGGGCTTTCGATCCGTTAACCGGCACATGCACACTCGACACGGTCGGTCAGTGCAGTGTGAGCTACACGCCCGCGAATGCCGACCTTAACCCGCACACGATCACGGGTGCCTACGCTGGCGATCCGACATTTGCCGGAAGCTCGGATGCCTTCAGTCAGGCCATTGAAAAGCGCCGAAGCCTCCTCACCCTAAGCTGCGAGCAGACGACGATCCTTATCAACCAGACAACCACCTGCACCCTGTTGTTCGAGGACAACTCGACCGACGGCAGTGCCCCGGCCACGATTCCGGGGGACATCGCCCTGACCGACAACGCGCCCAGCACGGACAGCGCCGCGTTCTCCAGCACCTCGATCGCGGCGGACATGTGCAAAGGCGGCGGCTGCTCGTTTACCTACACGCCCCAAGGAGGCGACACCGGGAACTTCGAGATCACCGCGACGTACACGAACCCGTCCAGTCCGATCATTTACGACGACGCGTCGGACACGATCGCCCTAGTCATCAACCTGCGCCCCACGAGCACCGCGGTCCGATGCGTCAGCTCCAACGGCGCTGAGGAACCCATCTTCGTCCTCGAGGATGCCACCTGTACGGTGACCGTCACCGATCTGGGCCAGGGCACAAAGGCCAACCCCCAGGGCCAACTCAACCTCACCTTGGAGACGGCCCGCCCCGCAGGTGCGGTCCTGCCAAGCAGCTGTACGCTGACACCCTTGGGTATAGGTCACGCGGTCTGTGACGTCACTTACACGCGGATCACCTTGGCCCAGGTCGATGCGATCCGGGACCTCATCGTGGCCTCCTATGTGGATAACACGGCGACCCAAGTGCACTCGGCTAGCGAAGGCGGCTGGGCCCAGGCCGTCCAACGACGAGAGACGGAGATCATCGTGTCCTGTACCCAATCGGTCAATTCAACCTGTACGGCAACCGTTCAGGAGACAGCGGACAACCGGGGAACGGGAACAACTCCCAGCGGGGACCTGATTGTTGATAACCCGGATCTTGGAACGGTATGTAGCGGATTCACGGGCACGTGCATCTTCACCGTAAC
>JAHEOA010000019.1 GCA_018609825.1 Candidatus Bipolaricaulota bacterium
ACGATCACCGAGCGCCGCTTCCGCCCGCGCGTCAAGTCGATGAGGTTGCCGTTCTCCTGGGCGGCGCCCACCAGCTGCTTGATCGGCAGCGAGTCCGGCCGCGCGAGCGCCACGACCTCGTCCGTGCTGATCATGTTGTCCAGGCCGACGTTCAAGAGTCCGTTGCTCATAGACCCTCCCCTATCCTGGGTTGTCCGTCTCTTCCTCGCGCTCGACGAACTCGACGAGCGCCCGGCTGACGAGGTAGTTCACCGATCGGTCCTGGTCTTTGGCCAGTTGCTCCAGTCGTTCGATCGGCTGCTGATCTCGTTTATCTTGAGGCACGTAGATGCTCAGCTTGTCCACCGCGGTCACACTCCTGTCGTTCATGACGAGTAAGGGCAGGGTAAGATATTCGACTTAGCCCGACAAGCGACCATGTCATAACCGGACGCCGCCATCTTACATGACGCGTCTCGGCGCCTGCATCCGGATTTGCCCGCATCCGCATGGCCGAGGGGACAGCGGCGGGGATGGTCGCGAGCGTTGAGATGGCGTATCCTCGCATCGGCAGGGAGGAATGAGGGCCAGGGCCAACGCGATCACCCTCTCACCATGGCAGGGCCTGGCCCTTTTCTTCTTCGATGAGGGAGTATGGTAACATACGCTCCGCTCTCCTTGAGGCAGAACTTGATGAAACCAGCGTGATCCAACAACAGAAGGGGGTGATGGAGCGATCTAGACGCCCAAGATGTTAAGCCTTCGACTGTCCGCTGAACCGGGGCAACCCCACTCGGTCCGCATCGCCTGCAACTTCCCTCACGGCACTGCCTCGATATGGACCACGGCCCCGCAGACCGTGACCGCATGCTCAGGGGCAACCGTGAATGCCCGTTGTGTCCCATCTGGCCGAGTCACGGTCAGCTCACTTGGCGCGTCGCTGACGTTGGTATAGACGAAGCATTCGGTCGTGAAGTGCCGCTGCCAATCTGTCGGGTTCGCGAAGGTCAGCTCCTCAAAGCGGAGCACGATCGATTGGGCGATCGCCTGACGGGACGGAGGCGGGCCCATGGCCAGCAGCCCGGCTCCGCACTCGTTGTCCTCCCCCGCTGGCCCCTTATCCTCCGCCCGGCGCTCGAGGAACCCTTGAATTTCATCCGGGCCGTCGTCAGGAAAGGCCTGGGCCACCAACGCTGCTGCTCCTGCGGTGTGCGGGGCCGCCGCCGACGTCCCGGTGAAGCCGGGGTTGCGGAGGGACGGCAATGCCCCGTAGGTGTCCGTGGCCACGTGAGTCGGCGCGCACACGTCGGGCTTGATGCGCCCATCGGGAGTGGGGCCGCGACTGCTGTAGCGGGCCAAGCGCAAGTTGCCGCTGATCACGGCGCCCACGGTCAGGGCATGCGGCGAGTTGGCCGGTTCGAAGAAGCCGATGCTGCCCTGTGGGACGCGGTGCTCGAGCGCGGCGCCCAGTACCGTGAGGTGAAAGCGCACGGGCTCGGCATCCGACCGTCGCCGCACTTGAACGCCATAGACGCCCGCTTCTGGAGCCTTCCAACTGAACGCCTCGAATGGGCCGATGCTCTCGTTCACGTTCTTGCTGGAGACGACCTCGCCTCCCTCGTCGTCGATCAAATAGAGGTCGTAATCGTTGGCGGTGGGCGTACATCCGTCGCCCCATTGGAGGATCACGGAGATGTCATCGCCCTCATCCAAACGAAGGTCATTCCCGTTGTCTTCGTCCGTGAAGTTGAGCCGCTCATCCCCCTCGGCGTCGTGCCACTCGCCCGACCAGTGTCGTTGCGCCTCGTTGCCGGCGGCCGTCACCCAGAGGACGCCCGCTTTGCGTGCCTGTCGGATGAGGTCGCCGAAGTGCCCGTCTTCGGGATCACGACAGCCCGTCGGCGCCCCCCAAGACGTGTTCAGGACGTCGACGTCCTGCTCGATCTGCCACTCGATCGACTCCAGCACTCCGGTCATCGTGTCGGAGGTGGAAAGATAGAAGCGGGCCTCCGGCGCGATGTCATGAATGATCTCAGCTACTGCGGTGCCGTGCTTGTCAGCTTCGAGGTCGCCGTCCCCTTGGAAGGAACGCGTGGTGATGCGGCTGGACGGCGGCAACTCACTCCCGGTGAGATCGCGGTAGCCCTTGAAGCCGCGGTCCTCTATGCCGATCTTGATCCCTTGCCCCGAGAACCCGGCCTGTTGCCAGGCGTGGGCCCCGATCTCCTCCACGCCCTCGCTGACGATCGAGCCCTGGGCAGGGATCTTGGGCCAGGGCGCGCGCACCAAGCGGACATACGCGGGGCGAGAGAGCGGGGCGAGCGCCGGGACGGGCACGAGCGCCTGGACAAGCGCCTGATAATGCGCTTCCACGGTTCCGCCCCAGCGCTGGATGTCTCCGCGGACCCGCTCGGCGTCCCCGGACGTCTCCGCTCGGATCACGACGCGCACGAGCCCGCGTCGCAGCTCCTCGTCTGCCGTCGTCCGCAGGCGGAACCCGGACGGGAGATGGTCCAGAACCTCCGTCCACGTCCCATTGCCATGGGGGTCGAAGGTCGCGTCCGAGGCGATCAAGGTCCGGGCCAAGGACGACTCCAACTTGGGATAGGCCCGGACCGACGCCCGCTGCGCCCCCGAAACGCCGGGCAGACTCAAGGCCAACGCCAGCCCCACGAGCGCTAAGAGGAGCAGTCGTCGACGCCGCTGCCGCGTCATCATCTCTCTGCCTCCTTCCGTGCGGCCGGGTTCACTCCGGCCATTTCTGCATCGGCCCCCGCACGGCCTGGATTCGGGGGTGTTGGGCGAGATCCAGGAGGGCCGGAATGGGCACCCGGACCTCGATGAACTGCGCGGAGCTCATGGCCACCTCGCCGTCCAGCGCCCGGACCGCCCACTTGAGGTCGCCCGTCCACTGCGGGTCGCGCAGCACAAGGGTGGCTTGCGCCTTGCCCGCCTCGTAGGTGAGGTTGTGCCGATCGGCGTAGGCGGCCGGGTCGGCCGCGGTGGCCAGGTCGAACAGCTGAGATTCCAGCTTGGGGTAATCCTCACGGCGGAGGGTTGTCTCCTCCGTGTCCGGGGTCGTCTCCTCCGCGGCCTGCTGGCAACCGCTCAGCATGACCCCGCCCACAAGCAGCATCGCAATGAGGATGCATATGGGGCGCCGAAGGGTCGTGGGCCGGCTCAGCGCGCCGGACACAGCGCCACGCCCCACGCATCCACCAAGGGGCCCATGAAGCGGAACTCGCCGCTGGCCAGCGAGAACATTGCCACCCAGCCCTCGCCGACGTAGTCGCCCCACTCGGCCACGAACAGATTATCGTTCCGGTCGAACTCCAGGTGGATAGGGCGCAACAGCCGCAGATCGACGTCAGCCCCCACCATGCCGACGCTCCGCCCGTTGGGCTCGAAACGCAGGATTCGCTTGCTGTCGAAGTTGGCCACGTAGACGTCGCCGTGGCTGTCCAGGGCGATCCCCGTCGGCGCGTCCAGGCCGCGGTCGATGAAGCGTTGGGCCTCGCCGAAGCTCGCCGAATACGTTGAGGACCGGGGGAAGCGCCACACCACGTCGTCGGCGATGTCCACGGCGAGCAGGTCGCCGTCATAGGGCCCGTCGGTCAGGAAGCCGAGCCCGCCCGGCTGGCCGAAGCCGTGCTCGATCACCTGCTCTGCCCGATCCGTCCGCTCGCCGTCCGGCACGCGGTAGATGCCGTCCGCGGCGCTCACATAGAGGTCCCCGTTGGCGTCGAAGGTCACCGCCTCCGGGCTGGGCACTTCGGCGATCACCTCTGGGCGTCGCCCGTGCGCGCGGAAGACCGTCCCGCGCTTGCGGTCCACGAAATAGACGTCGCCGTCCGGGCCGCACGCCCCGTCTCGGGGGTTGTCCAAGCGCTCCACGACCGGTTGCTTCACGGTGATGTAGGCGGAGAGGAAGGTGTCTAGGTCGTACTCGGTGACCTTGCCGTGGCCCCAATCGCTGAAGCTGGCACCGTTGGAGCTGACGTAGAGCTGGGTCCCGGGCGCGGCAACGTGGCCCGCTGCACGCGCATGGGTCGAGGGCATCTCGGTGCGTGACTGGGGCAGGGCTGCGAGGGCGAGCAGGCCCATCACCGCCAAGCAGCCGCTCACGCCGAGCCGGCCGGCCGTCCGTCGCATCGCGTCTCTCCTTTCCCTTTTCCGCGCGTAATTCCTCTTTCCCAACGGCCCGCTCAACGGAACTGGCGAATGCGGAAGTTGTCGAAGCGGCCGTTGACGTTGGGATCGCCGAACGTGCGCACAAACACGCCCACATCGCCGCTGGCCTCCAGGGATAGCGTCCGAACCAATGTCCCATTGACATAGAAATGCGCCGTCTCGTCGCGGGCGATGAGCAACAGCCGATTGAACTCGTTGACGGGCTCGACCGCCGCGGCCGAGCGCGGTTCCGCGATGTCCTCGATCCAGGATCCCGGCGAAAAGCTGGCGATGTGGTAGCGGTCTTGCGGGTGTTGAATGCCGAACAGCTTGAAGCTGCGGCCGGAGCCGGTGAAGATCAGGCCAAGCTCGCCATGGTCGCTCAGCGACCCTGCCACGTGCTGTTTGGTCTCCACCTCCAGGCAGAAATCCCCCGACGGGTGATCCGTGGGCGCCCAGCTCCAGGCGATGCTGTGGTCCGTCTTGGTCAACACCCGGTATTGGCCGTCGCGGGTATAGCCCCACAACGCGCCGCGGAAGTCGTCGACCGTCCATCCGCTTTCCGGGTCGATGAAGCTGTCCGAGAAAACTGTCTGGCCGCACCGCGAGGCGAGGCTGGCAATCTCCAGGGTAACGTC
>JAHEOA010000020.1 GCA_018609825.1 Candidatus Bipolaricaulota bacterium
CGGAGGACGACGACGGCAACTCGACGAGCGAGTCGGACACGGAGACCGTCACCACGACCGACATCCAGCCGAGCATCACGGTCGACAAGACGAACGACGCAGACGGCGACGGCTCGTTCTCGGATTCCGAGACCGCCCCGTCGAGCGGAACAACCGTCAAATTCCGCATCGTGATCACGAACCAGACGGCCGAGGCCGTGACGATCGATGCGATCAGCGACAGCCACCACAATGTCAGCGTGACCGACTGCGAGAGCTCGACGGTGTCTGGCAACGGGTCCGTCACGTGCACGTTCAGCGGAACCGTCGACAGTGATGAGACGAACACGGTGACCGTCGACGTCCGTGACGACGACGGCAACGCGGCGAGCGGTTCCGACACGTCGAGTGTCGTCCTCGACGATGGCGAGTGGAGCAAGGCATCGTTGGTCTTCACCGGTCAAGGGAACAGCTGCTCTTCCGGGGATGTCTTTGCCACCATCAAGAACGGCGACGACAGCGGCGCGATGGAGCGAACGACGACCTATGAACTCTTGTATACGGAGAACGGCAACCCGAAGAACGGCACCACCGTCGCCTCCGGGACCATCCCGAAGCTGGGTCCAGGCGAGTCGTTCACGATGGTGGAAGCCGCGTCCGAAGGGAACGGATCCTACATCTTCAAGGCGATCCAGCCTGTCGGACACCCAGGTCAGCGAGAGATCTGGTCCGAGGAGATCAGTTACGACTGCAACTGATCCTGACTATCGCCAACCCCGAACCGTCAATTGAGCGGATGCCGTCGTCGAATGTCGACGACGGCATCCGTCGCTTCTTTGTCAAATCTCGTTAAAGAATTCAGTTACTGAGCGTTGGCCAACTGCTCTTGGAGCTTGGTGAGGGTCTGGTGGACGCGATCACACTGGCCGGGCAGCAGGTTGGCCCGTGGCTCGGGCGCGACGCCGGATCCCTTCATCAAGTTGTTGTCGTCCTCAGCAACAGCGGCAACCGACGAGTTCCCCGGGTGCTCGAGGCCGAAGTTGTGGCCCAATTCATGCGCCAGCGTGGCCAGCATCTGCTTGGGCCTCACGCCCTCCAGGAGCGCGCCCCAACGGGCCACCGCAAACTTGGGCCAGGTGCCCCCACTGAAGCCCTCGATCGCGCTCCATTCGCCCTGCCAACGCGCCTCGATGGGCGTGCCGACGAGGACGACGTTGTATCCGCGGAAGGCGGACTGCGTCTGCCGCTGAGCCGCTTGCCAGAGCTCGAACGTCGCCTTGCGCATGAGCTCGTCCGTCTGGCCCGAATAGCGGATGACGCGGTTGCCGTCTTCACCTCGGTCGTAGATCTGCTCGCTCAGCGGCCGGCCGGAGACTTGAATCTCCTCGGGCTGGACCACCCAAGCCCCGTTCAGCTCGAGCCCGAGGCCGCACTGGTCCCAGACCCCGCTCAATGCCGGCGCGACGCGGTTGTAGATCGCCTGGACGACCGCCTGGCGCGGCATGCCGAGGGGCGAACGCTCCCCATAGATGGCGCCCTCGCTCACCGTGGTGGCGCCGTCATCCAGGATGAAGACGTTGACCGGAACCCGCTGGCGAACGGGAAGCTCTTCCGAGAGCTCAGACTGGAGGTTGTAGCGCGGCGGCTCGCCGCAGGTGAAGCTGAACTCGCGCGGCGCGTTGCGCATGCCGGCCTCATCGACAAGGCGCACCGCCAGCGTGATCTGCTGAGCGTAGTCCGTGCACGGCAGCTCGAAGCGGAGCCGTTCGTTCCTCGTGTTGGCCTCATCAACCGTCATCGTCACGGGCTCGTAGCGCCCGTCCGCCACGAAGAACTCCGCCTTGGCGATGTCGGCACTGAAGCCGCGGAAGCTGATCTGGCCTTGGGCCGTGGTGTCGTTCGGGACGATCGAGGGGAAGTCGATGTTCGTCACGGACGGGGTGACCGCGCCGCCCGGGAAGGCAGCGAGCAACAGCGCAACAAGGATCAGGCCGACCGTTCGTGGTTTCATCGCCCTTCGGCAACCCGGCTGTCCCGGAAGGACCCGTGGCTTTGCGTCCCCGCCTTTCAACGGGTTTGCCTTGTCGAGGCCGATTTCACCTCCGTTACCCCTTTATAGCATGGATCGCCATTATAAACAAGCGCCATACGTCACAAACACCGACGCTTGGGGACTTGCCGTCGTTGCGCTAGACTGGCGCCCGATGGGCACGATCAACGTCCTGACGATCCTGGGGACCCGGCCGGAGGCGGTGAAGCTGACGGCGGTGCTGCGCGAGCTACAGGCCGCCGACGCGTTCGCCTCTCGGGTCTGCATCACGGGCCAGCACCGCGAGCTGATCGCGCCGTTCCTGGGGTTCTTCGGCATCGAGGCCGACTGGAACCTCGACGTCATGACCCCGGATCAGTCGCTGCCGGAGCTCACATCCACCGTGCTGAGCCGGCTCCAACCCGTGCTGGCAGAGACGAACCCGGATCTCGTGGTCGTTCAAGGGGACACGACGACGGCGTTTGCGGCGACGCTGGCCGCCTCCTATCGCCAGCTTCCGATTGCCCACGTCGAAGCCGGCCTGCGCTCCGGGGACCGATACAACCCCTTCCCCGAGGAGATCCATCGCCGGCTGATCGACGCGATGGCCGCGTATCTGTTCGCGCCGACCGACGACGCGCGCGCCCATCTGATCGCCGAAGGGCGGCCCGACTCGCGCATCTGGGTCACGGGCAACACGGCCGTGGATGCCGTGGTGGCCACGGCCCACCACCCGCGGGTCGACGAGGTCGAGCTGCCCGTGGAGTGGGCCACCTCCCGAAGGCTCATCGTCGCCACCGCCCATCGCCGCGAGAGCTTTGGCGCGGACCTCGACAGCATCTGCCATGCGCTGCGTCGTCTGGCCATCGAGCGCGACGACGTGGAGATCGTCTATCCCCTCCACCTGAATCCCCGCGTCCGGACGCCCGTGTGCGAGCGCCTCGACGGCATGGAGCGCCTCCATCTGATCGATCCCGTTCCCTATTTGGAGTTCGTCAAGCTGCTGAGCCGCGCGCATCTGGTCCTGACCGACTCCGGCGGCATCCAGGAGGAAGCGCCCGCGCTCGGCGTGCCGGTGCTGGTGATGCGCCGGACGACCGAGCGGCCCGAGCTGATCGCCCACGGCGCAGGGCGTCTGGTCGGCACGGAGGCCGAGGGCATCGTCGCCGAGGCCAACCGCGTGCTGGACGACGACGCGGACCACGCCCGCCTGGCCGGCGCCGCGAATCCGTTCGGGGATGGCCGGGCCGCCGAGCGCATTGTCGGCGTCCTCCGCGCGTTCGCGCCATCGTCGACGTGACGACGCCCGTTTGAACCCTCCCCGGGAGCCGCCTAGAATGCATCGACATGCAAGGGTGGGCAACGTGTCCAGTGGCCCTCGTGCCACGCCAGCCGACCGACGATCACGGGCTTCGCGCCCGCCGCTTACGACACGCCTGGAGACGACCGCCGCTCCAGCCTGACTCACCCAACCGCTGAGGTCGTTCCATAAGGAGGAACCATGCGACTGACCCGACGTGCGGCGCTTCGCGCCCTGGGATCCACGCTGATCGTGGGCCCGTTCGCCCCGCGGTCCCTCACGGGCCAGGCCTCGATCCGGACGCGACAAGCCTCGAGCAACGTGCTCCGCGCCGCGCTCCAGCCGATCCAGCAGACCGACCCCGCGTTCATGTCCGCCGACAGCGAGATCGCCTTCGCCAACGCGGTCTACGACTATTTGGTGGACGTCGACGCCGACAACCGGGTTCAGCCGCGCCTTGCCCAGGACTGGGTGGCGAGTGACGATGGCCGCACCTGGCGATTCCTGCTGGCCGAGGGCGTCACGTTCCACGACGGCAGCCCGCTGACCCCCGCCGACGTCGTCTGGACGTTCAACCGGCTGCGCGATCCGGAGGTCGGCGGCGCCACCACCGACCTCTACAGCAACGTCGAGGCCGTCGAAGCCACGGGCGAACGCGAGGTAACGTTCCAGCTGGCCGAGCGGAACCCGTTCTTCCTCTTCGATTTGACCGACAACCACGCGGTCGTCGTTCCCGAGGGCGTCACCGACCTGAC
>JAHEOA010000021.1 GCA_018609825.1 Candidatus Bipolaricaulota bacterium
CCGACATCGAGGGCCAGTCGCGGGGCCTGCTGCTGTGGCGGTCGCTGTCCCAATGGCTGGGCGGCATGGGGATCATCGTCTTGGCGGGGGCCGTGCTGCCGCGACTCGGCATCGGCGGCCGGCAGCTTCTGGAGGCCGAGGCGCCCGGCCCGGAAGTCGAGCGGCTTTTCCCGCACATCCGCCAGACGGCGCGGGCGCTGTGGCAGGTCTACCTCGGCCTCACGGTCGCCGAGGTCGTCGCGTTGGCGATCGCGGGGCTCTCGCTCTACGAGGCGGTCACGCACGCGCTCACGACCGTGTCGACGGGCGGGTTCAGTCCGAAGGCCCGCGGCATCGAGGCGTATGCGGGCACCGTCCAGTGGATCGTGATCGTCTTCATCCTGCTCGGGGGAAGCAACTTCGCGCTGCTCTATCGCGGGCTGCGGGGGCCGAGGCGTATGCCGCGCCTGCTCTGGCAGAATCGCGAATGGCGCTTCTACAGCACGGCGTTTCTGACGTTTGCCGCGCTGTTGTCGCTCAGCATCCTGGGCTTCTACGCGCTCGCGGCGGAGACGCTTCGCCACGGGGCGTTCCAGGCCGCCAGCATCATGACCACCACGGGCTACGCCAGCACCGACTTCAACCAGTGGGACTCCGCGGCCAAGCTGTTGCTGTTGGCGCTCATGTTCATCGGCGGCAGCGCCGGCAGCACGGGCGGCTCGGTCAAGGTCGTCCGGACGCTCTTGATCCTGAAGATGGTCTTCCGCGAGATCCGGCGGATCCTGCACCCGAAGGCCGTCATTCCCCTGCGACTCGGCGACCGGGTCGTGAGCGAGACGGCCCTGCGCGGCATCCTCGTCTTCGCCATCATCTACGTGACGCTGTTTGCGGTCGGCTGTATCCTGCTGATGCTCGACGTCGAGCGGGCGGGCCTCGCCAACGGCCAGACGCTGCCCGTGCTGGACGCGGTCAGCGCCGTGGCGGCATCGATCGGCAACGTTGGCCCTGGCTTCGGGTTCTTTGGGCCGATGAACTCCTACGCGCCGTTGCCGGAGACCTCCAAGCTGCTCTTGGCCGCGCTCATGTGGATCGGTCGACTGGAGATCTTTCCCATCATCGTGCTGTTGACCAAGAGCTACTGGCGAGGGACATGATGGAGTGCGACGCCCAGCGCGCGTTCGTCGTCCTCGGCCACAAGGCGGCGCTCACCTCGGACTTCACCCTGAACGACCTGCCCGGGGCGGGCGGGCGGCTCGACATCCTGGCACGCTGCGTGACGAGCGCGCTCTGTCTCTCCCACGGGATGCGGGCCGACACCGACGTCTATCTCGTGCTCCAAGACCGGATCACGGTTCGGTTCGCGGGCGCTCACGTCAAGCGGGTCAATCCCGACGAGCGCAGCACCGGGGCGCTGGTGAAGCATGCTCTGAAGGCGCTTGAGGAGGACCGAAATCGCAGTACCCCGGGCGTTACGGTCGCGCGCCGCGGCCTCGACGACGTGCTCGCCGAGCTGGCCAACGCCGGCTTCACGCTCTACGTGCTTGAGGAGGGCGGTCCGGACGTTCGCGAGGCGGCCTTGGCACCCCCCATCGCGTTCGTCCTGAGCGACCATCAGGATTACTCATCCGGGGAAGCGGACCTGCTCGCGGAGTGTCCACGCCTCAGCCTGGGTCCGGCGATCCTGCAAGCTGACCACTGCATCGCCATCGCCCACAACGAGTTGGATCGTCGCGCCGTCGATTGAGCGTCACGAGCCGGTGCCCTTGATCCGTTCGTAGGCCGCGAGGGCCCGTTCGCGGGCGACCTTGTGGTCGACGATGGGCTCCGGATACGTCTCCCCGAGGGTCACGCCCGCGGCGCTTAGCTCGAGCCGCGTCGCTTGCCATGGGGCTTGGATGTCGTCATCGCCGAGCTCAGCCAGCTCGGGCACCCAGCGACGAACGTAGGCCCCATGGGGATCGAACCGCTCCCCTTGGCGCACCGGATTGAAGATTCGAAAATAGGGCGCGGCATCGGCGCCGCAGCCGGCCGCCCACTGCCACCCGAGCGTGTTGTTGGCCAAGTCGGCGTCCACGAGCGCCTCCCAGAACCATCGTGCGCCGTCCTGCCACGGAATCAACAGGTCCTTCGTCAGGAACGACGCGACGACCATCCGGAGGCGATTGTGCATCCAGCCCGTGTCCAACAGCTCGCGCATGCCGGCATCCACGAGGGGGTAGCCCGTCTCGCCCCGCTGCCAGGCGGCGAGGCCCTCGGCGTCCTCGCGCCAGGGGAACCGCTCAAACTTGGGCTTGAGTGGCCGGTCCGGCGTGGACGGGAAATGATAGAGGACGTGGTGGGCGAACTCGCGCCAGCCGAGCTCGCTCAAATAGCTGTCACCTGACGATCGATCGGCCAAGGGGGCGTCCTCGTCGATCGATCGGACGATCTGGCGCGGGCCGATCTCGCCGAAGTGCAGGTGGGGCGACAGCCGCGACGTGCCCATTTGGGTCAAGTCATCGCGCGAGGCGTCGTAGTCGCGGAGGGCTTGGTCAATGAACGCCTCCAGGCGCGCCTGGGCGCCGGCCTCACCGGGCGTCCAGGCGTCGCGCCATCCGGTCGCCTCGTCGCCGCTCGGCAAGAGCTCGAGATCGGCGAGAGCCTCGGCGTTCGGCCAACGCTCGGGCGCCGGAAGGTCGGCCGGCGCCGGCGTCGTCTCCATCGGGAGGCCCATCTCGCGACAGCGCCGCCAAAACGGCGTAAAGACCTGGTATGGCTTGCCCTGCCGGGTGGCCACGTCCGGAGGCTCGAACAAGAGCGACGCGTTGAACGTCTCGACCTGGAGGCCGTCGTGCTCCAGTGACTGCCGGATCCCCGCGTCCCGCTCGACCAGCGCGGGCTCGTAGCGTCGGTTCCAGTAGACGGCATCCGCACCCGTCTCTCGGACGAGCGCCCGCAGCGCCTCCAGCGTCGGACCCGTCCGCAAGACCAATCGAGAGCCCCGCTCCTGGAGGCTCGTCGCGAGCTGGTCGAGCGAACGATGGCGCCACCACCGCGAGGCGCGCCCGGGGGCCCACGGCGCCTCGTCCTCGGGCGACCAGACCACGACGGGCACGACGGGATGGCCGCGCTCGACGGCCGCGCTGAGCGCGGGGTTGTCCTCGAGACGAAGATCGCGGTGGAGCCAGACGATCGTGGCGGCCATGGTCGCCAGCATAGGGATCGGTTCGGCCCATCGCCAGCGACGCGTGTGCAGTTGCATCGTTGCGGGGGCTCGCGTACGCTGGCGTCGTCATGAGCGAGCACGAGGGCAAGCCCGTCCAGGCGTCCTACGTCGAATACGTCCACATCGTCCGGCCGCAGGACGCCAACACCATCGGAACGGTCTTCGGCGGCACCGTCGTGGCTTGGATGGACACGGCCGCCGGCATTGCGGCCATGCGCCACGCCCGTTGCCCCGTCGTGACCGCCTCCATCGATCAGCTCAGCTTCCACTCCCCCATCCAGATCGGGGAGCTCGCCATCGTGCGCGCCTCGGTCAACTACACCCACAAGACCTCCATGGAGGTCGGCGTCTGGATCGAGTCGGAAGTGCCGCAGACGGGCGAGCGGCGCGAGACGACCCACGGCTACCTCACGTTCGTGGCCCTGGACGAGGGCGGCCGTCCGACCTCCGTGCCGCCCGTGCTGCCCGAGACCGAGCAGGAGACCAAGCGCTACGAGGAGGCCAAGCGGCGCCGCGAGTACAAGCTGAAGATGCGCGAGGAGCTGGGCGATTGATCTGGCGGCTGGAGCGACTGCCCGTGGCCATGCTTCGCCCGCATGAGCGCATCGACGACGCCCTCCTCGCGTCCATCCGCGACGCCCTGCTCCGTTGCCCGGATGAGCTCCCGCCCGTGATCGTCGACGACGGGTCCTGGACCATCCTGGACGGGCACCACCGCCACGAGGCCCACCGCCGTCTCGGCTACCGTCGCCTCCCCTGTCTCGTGGTGGACTACCGCTCGCCCATGATTCGGCTGGAGCCGCGTCGGACGGACCTGATCGTCACCAAGGCCGACGTCGTGGGACGCGCCCGGCGCGGCCGACTGCTGCCGCCGAAGACCACCCGGCACGTGTTGCCGCGCGGCATACGGACGTCCCGAGCCGGCGCGACCCCTTGAACGGGCAGCGCGACCCGACCTACAATTCCTCCAGATTCTCGTGATGAGACCTCAATGTTGGGATCGACCACGGCATGCCGCCAACGCCCCAGCCCGCCCTCCGGGCCGCGAAAGCGGGGTGGCCTGATGGACTGGTCGGCGTTCTTCTCCGACGAGGGCCGCGTGAGCGGGTCGCCGCAGAAGGACCGCCAACTGATGGTGGAGAAGCTGCGGCAGCTCGGCATCCGGGACGAGCGCGTCCTCGACGTCATGGCCCGGGTGCCGCGGCATCGCTTCGTCCACAAGGCCGACTGGGAGCGCGCCTACATCAACCGCCCGCTGCCCATCGCCGCGGGCCAGACGATCTCCCAGCCCTACATCGTCGCCCTCATGACCGAGGCCTTGCAGCTCACGGACACCGACCGCGTCCTGGAGATCGGCACGGGATCGGGCTATCAGACCGCCATCCTCGCGGAACTCGCCGAGGAGGTCTACAGCATCGAGCGATCGGACGAGCTCCACGAGCACGCCCGAGATCGCCTGGCGGACCTGGGCTACGCCAACGTCCGGCTCACGGTGCGGGACGGGACGCTCGGATGGCCGGAGCACGCCCCGTACGACGCCGTCATCGGCACGGGCGCGGTCCCGTCGCTGCCGGAGGCGCTGCTGGACCAACTGGCGGACGAGGCCCGCCTGGTGTTGCCGGTCGGCGACCGACGCGTCCAACAGTTGGTGCTGTTGGAACAGTATCCCGATCACCGACGCAAGCACAAGCTCTGCGACTGCAGCTTCCTGCCGTTGGTCGGCGAGCAGGGCTGGGTCGAGGAGGAACGGGGCTCCCATTCCTGACGGAGGCTCAACCTCACGGGCGATCCGTCCATGGCCATGAGTGCGCGCGCGCTGTGTGTCCTGACGCTCTCGGTCGTTGTGGGCGGCCTCCTGACGGGCTGTGGCGACGATCGCCCGCCGCCGGGGGTGCGCGTGCTCCAACCGGACGACGGCGCGACGTTGGCCGGCCAACGCGTGACGTTCCGCGCGGAGCCCGACGTGGCCGACGACCGAACCCCGGACGGCCTGACGCTGCGCTGGTCCTTCGGCGACGGCGAGACGGCGACCGGGCCCGAGGTCACCCATGTCTATGACAGGCCGGGCCGCTACAGCGTCTCCGTCGTGGTCGTGGACACCCAAGACCGCACGGGCGTGGCAACCGAGTTGACGATTGACGTGCAGAACGCGCCGCCGAGCGCCGAGATCGAGGCCGCGCCGACGGCGGGCGAAGCGCCCTTGGAGGTCAGCTTCAACGCCCATGACAGTGCCGATCCCGATGGCTCGTTGGCCGACCTCCGCTGGGAGCTCGGCGACGGGACGAGGCGCACGGGACGCGAGATTGCGCACACGTACGCGCAGGCCGGCAGCTACGACGTGACGCTGACGGTTCGGGACGCCGACGGCGCCGAAGCGAGCGCGACGGCGACGATCCAAGTGACCCGCCAACGCAGCGACCGCCCGTCTGGGCTCATTTGGGAAGTCCGTATGGTGACGGCCGCGGAGGGCCGCACGTATTTTGATCCGGCGGTGCTGGTCATCGAACCGGGCGACACGGTCCGCTGGACGACGGCCACGGGCCGCCATTCCAGCACGGCCTACGAGGCGGGCCTGCCCGAGGGCGCCACGGCCTGGGACACCGGCGTCTTGCGCGAGCCCGGCCAGGTTGTGGAGGTGGCGTTCCCCGAGGACGCGCCGGTCGGGAGCTATCCCTATTACTGCCGCATCCACGAGGACGCCGGGATGCTCGGGCTGATCGTGGTGGGCGAGCCCTCGCAGCTCAACCCCGAGTTTCGCGAGAGCCTGCCCGGCCTGCTGCGGACCAAGCTGGATGAGCTCATCCGGCGAGCCGAGAACCGAGTCGAAGGAGGATCTCCATGAAGCTATCGACGTTTTCCATCGTGGCGTGCGACCTCGACGCTGGCCAGTGGGGCGTGGCGGTCCAGTCCAAGTTCATGGCCGTCGGGCCCCTCGTTCCCTGGGCCGAGCCGAACGTCGGGGCGGTCGCCACCCAGGCCATGGCCAACCCGGACTACGGCCCCCAGGGCCTCGAACTCCTCCGTTCGGGCAAGAGCGCCCAGGAGGCCCTCGATCAACTGGTCGAGCAGGACGATGAGCGGGCCCACCGACAGGCGGGCGTCGTCGATGCCCAGGGGCGCGCGGCCGCCTACACGGGGCCCGAATGCTACGACTGGGCAGGGCATCACGTCGGGGACGGCTACGCGTGCCAGGGCAACATCCTCGCGGGCGAGGCGGTCGTGGGCGACATGGCCGAGACGTTCGAGGGCACCGAGGGGGCGCTGCCCGATCGGCTCTTGGCCGCGCTCCAGGCGGCCCAGAAAGCGGGCGGCGACAAGCGGGGCCAGCAGTCGGCGGCGATCCTGGTGGTCCAACAGAAGGCCGGCTACGGCGGCATCTCCGACAAGCTGGTCGACCTGCGCGTCGACGATCACCATCGCCCTATTGACGAGCTCGAACGGCTCTACGAGCTCCATCAGCTCTACTTCGGCCAGCCCCAGGAGGCGATCGATCTGGACGCCGAGAACGCGGAAACCGTCGAGTCGATCCAGCACATGCTGAGCACGCTCGGCTATTACGCCGGCGAGGCGACCGGCGAGCTGAACGAGGCCACGCTGCAAGCTTTGGAGAACTTCCACAACATGGAGAACCTGGAGATGCGCCGCTTGGAGCACCCTACTCAGCTCGACGCCGAGGTGTTGCGCTTCATGGAGCGCAAACAGCAGGGGATCGTATGAGACCATCGCGAGGCACCGTGAGAAGGGAGCGATGAGCACACATAGAAAAGCCCCCGCCGGCAGATGACGGGCAGGGGCTCGTCCTCCACTTGCGGTGGTGAGAGGTTCGGGGTAGAGGGACAATTGAGGCTATCATCCCGACACGGCGACGTCTGTAGTATGAGTTACACTCAACGGAGGCGATGGAAGGAGGGCCGATGCGCCGACGCTCAATCGGAGTCGCGCTGACGATCGTTGTGTTAGGCTTGGCCGCGTTCGCCCAGACGGGCGACTACTTCGAAAGCTACCCGGGCGGGCGGACCGACGTCACCTACGAGATCCAGACCGCCGAACTCGCCAATCCGATATCGCTGGGCTGGCGCGTGGAGCCGGCCTCCGGAGATGGCTTCAACGTCGTCACGACCAATCGGGTGACGGCCTCGCGCGACGCGCTCAGCACCGGGGTCGCCAACGGCGTCGCCCAGGTCAGCAACGTCATCCAGAACAACGACGCCGTCCAGGCGCTGCTGGAGAACAGCGGCAACCTCGAACCGAACGCGACGTTCTTTCTGCCCAACAACGCCCAGTTCAAGGCGGCCCGCCGCGAGACGATCCAGGGCGTGTCGGTGATCTGCGGGCTGCTCACCCAGCCGGAGGCGGAGGGCGAGCGGATCATGATCGGCGTCGCCGACGATGCTACATTGCCGTTTCCGCCCTTTATTCGCCAAGAACGGCGCGAGGAATCCGGCATCGGCATCGACCCGCTGCCCGCCTGCGAGTCCATCAAGGGCGTGTTGGGCATCTCGCTGGCGCGCTTCTCCGTGCCCTTCCAGTTGCTCATGACGTCCTACGATCATCAGCCGGCCCCCTAGCTTATGCGGACGCTCTGGGACCTCACGCGGCTCGCCTGGCTCAACGTCGTCCGGCGCCCCGGGCGGGCGCTCTTGACGATCGTCGGGATCGCGGTCGGCATGACGGCGGTGGTGGGCATGCTCGGGCTGAGCCAGGCCGCCCGCCGCGGGATCGAGGCCCAGCTCTCCCGTCTCGGCCACGATCTCGTCCTGGTGCTGCCGGGCGGGGCGTCCGATCTGTCGCCGGAGTCGACCATGTCGCTCGATCTCAGCGCGCTTGCGGGCGTCGAGGGCGTGCGGCAGTACGGGGCGCTCTGGCGGCGCTCCTTGCCCGTGTCGACCGGGGATCGCCAGGGGTTTCTCATGGTCATCGGCATGAGCCCCGCGTCGTTCCGGGAGGCCGATCGCTTCTTCGGCGACTTCGCGTTGGCGACGGGCAGGCTTCCCCAGACCTCGGACGAGACGCTGCTCTCCGACGGCGCAGCCGAGGATCTGGGCTTGGGCGTCGACGACGAGATCACCATTCGGAATCAAGCGTTCCGCGTCAGCGGCGTTTTGGAACCTTCGGACAGCGACGAGGTGCAAGGGGCGTTGCTCATCCCGTTGGCCAGCCTCTGGACAGCCACGGACGCGTCGTCTACCATGTCGCTCGCTTGGGCCCGGGCCAAAGGAGACGCCGAGGTCCAGGCCGTGGCCGAGCGCGTCGAGCAAGCGCTTCAGGGGCAGGGATCGTCCATCCAAGTCCAGACGTCCGCCCGCATCAGTCAAGTCGTCGACACGGTGTTGCGCGCGCTGACGACCGCGCTGACCGCCATCGCGGGATTGGCGCTCTTGGTCGGGGCCGTCGGGCTCGCCAACACCATGGCCACGGCGGTGGTGGAGCGCACCCGGGAGATCGGGGTCTTTCTCTCGGTCGGCGCCCGGCGCCGGCAGATCGCGTTGTTGTATATTCTCGAGGCGGGCCTGCTCGGCCTCATCGGCGGCCTCGTCGGCGTGGCGGTCGGGATCGGCTTGGCGCTCAGCCTGACCCGTGCCATCGGCGGCCTCGGCGGCAGCCTGGCATTGGGCTCGCCCGTCCACGGCCCGACGATCGGGCTGGCGGTGCTCGGGTCGGTCGTGCTGGGCGGGCTGGCCGGCTGGTGGCCCGCGCGGCGCGCGGCGTCGCTGCCGCCGGTCGAGGCACTGCGCCATGAATAACGCGGCAATGAGGAGTTGACGGGGGTCGCCCCGACGGACGACGGATAACCTTGACGCCAGGTAAGGAGGCGGGCCATGGGAGAGCATCTCAAGCTCGTGGCGGGCAACAGCAACCTCGGGCTTGCGCAGGAGATCAGCGACTACCTCGACATTCCGCTCTGTGAGGCCGCGATCGATCACTTTCCGGACGGCGAGACCAGCGTCCACATCCGGGAGACGGTCCGCGGCGAGGACGTCTTCGTCATCCAGTCGACGGGACCGCCGGCGAACGAGCACTACATGGAGCTCTTCCTCATCATCGACGCCCTGCGACGGGCGTCGGCCAAGCGGGTCACGGTCGTCATGCCCTACTTCGGCTACGCGCGCCAAGATCGCAAGTTCATCGGCCGCGTGCCCATCAGCGCCAAGCTCGTCGCCAACTTCCTGGAGACGGCCGGGGCCGACCGCGTGTTGACGCTCGATTTGCCGGCGGGCCAGATCCAGGGCTTCTTCGACATCCCGGCCGACAACCTGCGCATCGATCCCATCCTGGCCGACTACTTCGACCGGGTGGAGTACACGGACGAGGGGGACACGGTGATCGTCGCCCCCGACGTCGGCGCGGCCAAGCGGGCCAGTGCGGTCTCCGAACGCCTGGGGCTGCCGTACGCGATCGTGGAGAAGGCCCGCATGAGCGAGCAGACCGGCGAGGTGGAGGCCCGGCACATCATCGGCGACGTCGAGGGCAAGCGAGCGGTGATCGTCGACGACATCCTGGCCACGGGCGGCACGGTCGTGGCGGCCACGGAGATGTTGGTCAAGAACGGGGCGCGCGAGGTCGACGCCGCGTTCAGCCACGGCATCTTCGCCGGCGACTGCCTGCGGAAACTGGAGAACTCCTCGCTGGAGGAGGTCATCGTCACCAACACGATCCCCGTGCCGGCCAGCGACAAGGTCACGACGCTGTCGGTGGCGCAGTCGTTCGCGGAGACGATCAACCGGATCCACGAGGGGCGCTCGGTCAGCGAGCTCTTCCCGCACTATTGACCGACGGCACGCCGGACGGGGCACTGGCATGCCCGCGGGGCGTTTGCTAAAATGTAGCACTTTCCGGAGGTTCATCGGTATGGCATACACACTTGAAGCGACGGTTCGAGAGAAGAGCAATCCGCGAGCGATGCGCCGCGAGGGCAAGGTGCCGGCCGTCGTCTACGGGCCGAGCACCCACGAGCTGATCGCGCTGGACCGCAAGGTCATCGAGAAGGTGCTGGACCGGGCCACGCGCAGCTCGCGCATCGACATCAAGGTCAACGGCGAGGCCATGGGGACGTTCATCCGCGACATGCAGTATCACCCGTTGACCGACGAGCTGCTCCATCTCGACTTCTACCATCCGCCTGCCGATGAGGCCATCACCCTCGACGTGCCGGTCCACCTCTACGGCGACGCCAAGGGCCGCAAGAACGGCGGCATCGTCAACCAGATCAGCGAGCAGGTGGAGGTCTACGGGTCCACCGACCGCATTCCCGAGCGGATCGACCTCGACATCAGCGACCTCGACATCCACGACTCCATCTACGCCAGCGAGATCGAGTTGCCCGAGGGCGCGGAACTGATCACGCCCGCGGAGTCGCTGATCGTGACCGTCTTTGCCCCGCGCTCGCGCGCCGAGGAAGAGGCCGCCGAGACCACGGCCGAAGCCGCCGGCCTCGAGCCCGAAGAGGGCGAGGAGGTCGAAGGCCTCGAGGAGGTCGAAGGCGAAGCCGGCGAGGGCGGCGACGAGGAAGCCGAGGGCGAGGACGAGGACGAGTAGTCCGCCTCGCGATCGGATCCGGCGCCGGCATCGGCCGCATCGGCCGCTTCCGCGGCACCGCGTTCCGCTCCTGAGATGGCCGTTCGGAAGGCCGTCGTCGGCTTGGGCAATCCGGGTCGGCGCTACGCCGAGACCCGCCACAACCTCGGGTTCATGGCCGTCGATCGCTATCTGAGCGACTTTGCCGACCCCGCCCAGCGCGTGGCGTGTGCCGACGCCGAGGCTGTCAAAACGAGCCGAGCGATCATCGCGAAGCCGACGACCTACATGAACCGCAGCGGCCACGCCGTGCTGGAGCTCATGGAGCGTTTTCAGGTCCTGCCCGAGGACTGCCTCATCGTCTACGACGATGTGGATCTTCCCTTTGGCAAGCTCCGGGTACGCCCAAAGGGGGGACCCGGGAGCCATAACGGCATGAAGTCGGTGGTCGACGTGGCTCAGACGAAGGGTTTTCCAAGGATCCGTTTGGGCATTGCGTCCGAGCCCATGCCTGCTGATCTGGTCGGCTTTGTCCTCAGCACGTTCGCGCCCGAGGAGCGGGAGCACCTCGGCGACTTCGTCGGCCGCGCCGCGGAAGCCATCGACTGCTTCGTCACCGGCGACATCAACGAGGCGATGAACCGCTTCAACGGCTGACGCTATCGGGAGGCGCCATGGGGCCAGCCGCACCCGATCTCGCCGCGTTGCTCCGCAACCTGGATCCGGTCCTGAATGATGGGGTCTACGTATTCTCGACGGCCCCGCCAGGCATGGCCCTCGGGCGCCTCTCGCCGGTCGCCACGTTCCGTAAGGCCGAGGGCGTCACGGTCATCGTTGCCGAAGCCGAGGCGGACGCGGCGGAGCTGCCCGTGTTGTTCCGGGCAGCGTGGATTGAACTGAGGGTCCAATCCGATCTAGCGTCGGTCGGGCTGACCGCCGCGGTGGCGCGAGCGCTCGCCGAAGCCGGCATCAGCTGCAACGTCGTGGCGGCGGCGCATCACGACCACCGGTTTGTCCCCGCCGACCGGGCCGACGACGCGCTTCACCAGCTCCGAGCGCTGCAGGATCGCGGGTCCGGCTGACCGCGCCCCGATCGCCACCCGGCAATCTCGCGATTCGGCTTGCGCAGCCGGAATCGTGCGTTGAACTCTCGCCGTCGGGCGTTAACATGAACGGGGAGGATCAGGGGAATTGACCGTCATGGTCCGACGGATACGGCAATCGCCTCCCATGGGCCCGACTGCTCGGCCCGCTGCGGTCCGCGACCGGCTGCCAGGGTTTGCCCGCAGGGTTTCCGCCTCCTTACCTGCGGGACTTTTCCCTAGCAGCTCTCCCCCGAGAGGCAGCGGTCGGGCGGTCGGACTCCCTCTCCACCCGTCGTTGCTAGCCGAAGACGGGACGCCCTGTCAAGGGACGGCTCGGATCACGTCGGCCCCACGACCAATCGATGCTCGCCAGCCAGCTCGATCTCGCCCGGCCCGACCGGCGCTTCGCCATTGAGCGTCTCCGCCAGCCAGGCGGCGTCGGCCTCGGACGCCGCCCGTAGCCCGAAGCGATGGATCTGGAAGACCTCCATGACCAGCCGGTCCACCGTCCCCTCGCCGGCGTCCAGATCGGCGAGGTAGAGAACCGCGAGGTCGCCGCGATAGGCCTCGTGGGCGCCGATGCCTTCATAGTCATTGACGAAGTCGCCGCAACCGTACAGAATCAACTTCCCCCGATAGAGCTCCAACGGGCGCGGATGGTGCGCGGAATGCCCGTGCACGACGTCCACGCCGGCCTCGTCGATCAGTCGGTGCGCGACCCGGCGATGCGCCGCGGGCACCTCCCAGCCCCAGTTCGCCCCCCAATGGACGGAGACGGTCACAACTTCGTCCGGCTCCGTCCGCTCCTCAATGTCGTCGATAAGCGAGTCGACCGTAGTCTCGGCGAAATCCGGAAGCAGACTCACGCCGGGCGAGCGCGCGCCCGCCGCCCAGTCGTCGGGAACCCCGCTGTCCGGCGATCCGTAGGCCAGGACGGCGACGGATCGATCCTTGAGTTCGGCGCGCCACGGCTCGGCGGCTCCTTCGGCGGTGCGGCCCGCGCCGACATACGGCAGGCCGGCCTCGTCCAGGCGCCTCAGCGTCTCCTCGAGGCCGGCCACGTCCCAGTCGAGCACGTGGTTGTTCGCCAGCGAGACGCCGTCCCAGCCGAACGCGGTCAGACAGGCGAGGTTGTCCGGATGCATACGATAGTGGATCGCCTTGCCCGGCCAGGGATCGGGGTAAGTCGTCACCGCCGTCTCCAAGTTGGCGAAGGCGAGATCGGGCGCGTGGCGCTCGCGGGCGGCGGCCGCGTCGCCCCACAGATGGGCGGGCGAGATCGGTTTGGATATGGGCCCGTTGCGCTCTTCGGCCAGCGCGATGTAGTCGCGCGCGTCGCCGACGAAGCGCTCATAGATACGCGGATCGCAGGATGTGGGAAACGCCTGGTCGATCCCGCGGCCCAGCATGAGGTCGCCGGCCAGAGCCAATCGGAGCCGGTTCGTGGATGCCATCGGAGATCATTCTGGCGGCATGCGCCGAGGATGACAAAAGGAAACGGGCCTGGCCGAAACCATCGACCAGGCCCCATCTCGATAGAGAGGTGTGCCTTGACGCGAATTACTGGACGTCGATTTCGACGCCCGTGTCGACGATCGACGCCTCCAGCGGGACGCCGACCTTGAGGATGCCGTCGGTGAACGTGGCCTCGACCTCTTGGGCGTCCGTGGCCGCCTGCTCGGGCAGCGGGAACGCCGTCTCGAACTGGCCACTGGGACGGCCCTTGTGGAGGTAGTTCTCCTCCGGGACGTGCTGATCGCGGTCGTGCCCGTACGTGCCGCGCACAATCAGCCGATCGTCCTTAAGGCGCACGTCGATGTCCTCGCGGCGCAGGCCGGGCAACGCCGTCTCGATCCACAGCTTGCCGTCGGCCTCGTAGATGTCGGTCGCGCCGAGATCGGGACGGCTCCACGGGCCGCGATCGAAGAAGTCGCTGAACAGATCGTCGACGAGGCTGGAGATGCGATCGCCGACCATGGGGGTGCGGCTGCCGCCGACCATGGGGGTGCGGCTGCCGCCGCTCATGGGGGTCATCATCCGCGCCATCAACATCACCTCCGCTTCGAGATGGTGCTCATGTCGCGTCGCCAGGAGTGGGTCCCGGCTTCCATTGGATATTTACCAAAGGGGCGAGGGGGTTTTCAACCTCCCCAGTTTGATACGCGTCGAGCGTCGCCATCTTTGGGCTCGCGTGGCGAGAACGCCGGTTCGCATCAGAAACAACGGCGGCTCCACTGCAGGAAAACTGCGACTAGGGCCTGTTAACACTATCGAAGTGCCTCAACAATGAGGGCGAAGTGGATGAAACGGAGGAACATCACATCCAGCTTCTCGAAGCGTGAGAAGATCCTCCGGAATGTGGTGCTCCCGCAAAATGAGACACGATCAAGCCGCTGACGTGAGAGGACTCGCCTCGCTCCGTCTGGGATAGGCCTCCCCAGGAACCCCGTAATCCAGGGCTTGATGGGGCCGTTCCCAATTGTACCACGCCCGGTACCCCGCGATGCCATCCCGGGCCTCGATCGGATCGGCGTACTCATGGCGGTAGATCTCCTCGTACTTGAGGCTTTCGTGGAAGCGTTCCACCCGCCCGATCTGCTCCGGCGCTCCTCGTTGGATTCGAATGGGATCGAAAGGCCGGTCCTCCA
>JAHEOA010000022.1 GCA_018609825.1 Candidatus Bipolaricaulota bacterium
ACGCCTTCAAACTCTTCCTGAAGCTGCTGCTCGATGACCTCTCTTTGCGCGCGAAACTCCGAATGGAACTGCTCTAAGTCCGCGACAAGCCCATCAAGGCTCTCGCCGGAAGAGGCCGCCCGTGCCGGGTCGGGACGGACGATGTAGGCAACGCCCGCATCGTCGCTTTCTTCTGTTTGGTCGATCCACTCTTGGATGCTCTCCCGCCCCGGCTCGTCCATCTGGTAGAGCCCCATGTTGAATGACTTCGGGCTTCCCTCCGCAGGATTGACATGCGTGCTGTTTTGTGTGACTACGACCTGCGTGTGGTTCGGGGCGCTAATTTCTCCGGTCTCGGGGTCTCGTTGACTTACTGGGCCGTCCCACTGGAAAGACGCCTCCCCGCTTATCACATCGCGCACCTCCCGCTCGATTGCGTTGTCGGGGCTAAACGTGTCGGCAAGAGAGGAGAACGCCTGCCGAATCTGCTCGGTCGTCGATCCGGGCTCGATGTCCGCCTGCCGCTCCATCTCTTCTGCAAAACGGCGGGCAATCTTCTCTTGGTTCTCGTCGTAGCTCTCTAGGCTCTCGCCCTCAACCTCGTTGTACGCCTCTAGCGCTCGCTGTCGGGCCTCCTCGCCGCCAAACTCGTAGAGGGAGTGAAAAAGCTCCTCAAAAGCATCAGTCTGTGAGGCGTCGGCAAAAATGTGAGCATCCCCGAACCGACGGCGGTTAAACACATCCGATTTGGTAGCCCCGACGAAGTTGTCGCCCTCCTCGAAGACCTCAACGCGCTTCACCTCGTCCCCGGTAAGCGGCCTGCTGTTTACGTCGTGGAAGAAGAACCGGCTCTTGAGATTGGTCTTGTCCTCCTCAGAAAGATCGTTTTGCCGATCAATGACCGCGCCGATAGCCTTCCCGACACGCTCTTGCCTACGCAACTCCGGCTCTTCGGCGTACTCAGCGAGGTTTCCGTCTTCGATGTCCTGAAAGCGGACGAGGCGCTTGACCGTCTCTGAGCTACGGTGGTCGAAGGGAAACACTTGGCTCGCCCCCCGCTCGTTCTCGATGTCGAACAGAGAGCGGGCGTACGACTTGCCATCAATCGAGACCTCCCCTTCTGCGGCTTCTTTCGCGCGCCGCTTCTGATGGATCTGTCCCCGCGCGACGCCGAGGTTTTCGGTCGGTACGGTGTTCTCGTTGGCATTGAGCCGCTCTAGCTCCGCCGCGCTTGATCGCATGTCTCGGATGCCCGCAGAAATGCCGCCCATCACGCCACCAGAGATCGCCCCGGCAAGCCCCTCTTCCAAAAGATTTTCGAACGGCTTCAGATCCGGGTTCGTCGCAAACTGGCGAGCCGCGTCGTCGTAGGCAGACTGAAACGTCTCCTGCGTAAACTCAACGCCTGCACCTTTCAACGAAGCGACACCGATGCCCGGCCCTAATCCTTTTCCGGCATCGAGCATCGTGTCGGCAAACCGGCCCACGACCGCCTCCGTCATGCCACCGGGCGCAGAGGTCCAGAAGGCGTTCATCGCCTGCTCTTCGATTGCATCCTCTAGCGTGCGCTGCTCCCTTGGCGTTAGCTGCTCCCCTGCACGCTGCCGCTCAAGAAGCTCGCGCGCCTCGGTACCCAGAAGACGCGGGTCCGGGTTGTTCTTAAACCGCTCGTAGGCGTGAAAGCCGGTCATACCACCACCCTGAATGCCCGGAACGACGCGGCTTGCGATGCGCGTAGCCCGGTCCTGCGCCGAAAGCTCTCCGGGCGCGCTGAAGCGAGGGTTGCCACCAACGGTGAGCGCCTCCTCTACGTCGTCTGCGTTGCGGGCGATAACCTTGCGCCCCTCGTCTGATGCGCGAACACCCGCCCCTACGCGCGCGCCTGTAATCTCATCTAAGCTCCGAAGGCGCTGGCCGGTCGGAGAGAGGTCGCCAAGGGTCTTTTGCACGTCCTCAGTGTCGGCGCGCCGGATGAACTGGCCGAAGTCCTCCGCGCCTTCTGCGGCCCGGCCTGCGCGGCTAACTTGAAGCTGCGTCCGCCCCGCCGTGCCGAGCGCCCGCGACCGGAGCGCCGCCGACCCGCGCGCAACCGACCCGGCCACCGCACCGGTTGCCATAAACCCTGTCATCGACCCGAGCGCCTGCGGAAGCACGTCCCAAAGAAACGTCTGCTCTACGTTTCGGTCTACCGGAAAGTTGCGCTTGGTAAACCGTTCGGCCTTGTCAGAGATGCGAGCCAACAGGTTGTCGTCGAGCCGGATGTTGGCCTGCTCCGGGGCAATCTGTTCCTCGATCTTATTCCGGAAGGCCGAAACTTGTCGGGGGAAACCGAGCACGGCGTCTGCCAGTCCGTGCCCAAACAGCTTCCCGCCCCGAGCAAACTTCTCCGCAAGCGACATGTCGTCGAAGCGGTCCTTGCGGCGCTTCATCGTCGCCGCCTTAAAGAGCGCCTTCTTCTTTTCGGGGTCGGTCGCGTCGTGGGCCTCGATGATAAGGTCGTCGGCGGGCCGAACGTTGCCGTCCTCGTCTAGCACCTCTTTCGCCGCGCCTGTTTCATGCAGGCCCGGCACGTCCGGAAGGTCAGTACCGTGAAACGACTCTTTCGGCGGCTCTTCCTCAAAAACGTCCTGCCCCTCTTCGAGTATAAGCTCCCCTAGGTCCAGTACGCTCCCAACGCCGCGCGCTGCAAGCTCGCCGCCAAACTCAATGGCCGCTGCGGGCACGTCGAGCGTGCGGGCCGTAAAGTCAAGGACGCCTCTACCTGTCTCTACGTCTTCGTTGCCAAGCGCCTCTGCAATGCGTGAGACCGGCCCCTGCTCCTCCTCGTCCGGAACCGTAAACGTCTCAAGCATCCACTGCGTCCACGACTTCTCCTTATCCTCCGGGTCTTCAGAGAAGTCAAGGCCCTGCTGCTTCCCGCCCGTGTCCCTCTGGATTTCCGCGTTGACCTTCGTGTAGAGCTTTTTTCCCGCAAACGTCTCCGCTTGTGCCTCGACCGGAACGTTGCTGTTCGGGTCGTATGCCTTCGACTGCCGAAACTGGTTGAGAAGCCGGTCGTCCGGCGTTGACCGATCACCCAGAAGCCGCCTCAACTTCGGAAAGTCTGTCTCCCCGTCTTCGGTTGTTCGCGCCTCGCGCTGCGGTGGCGGAGAAGTCACACCAGTGTTTGACATTAGCTTCTCCCGCGCCCACTGCTCCGCCTCTTCCTTGCTGGATATATTTTCCTGCTCAAACGCCTTCGACTTTTGAAAGACGTTCCACACGTCATCGTCCGGAACGTCGCCTCGGATACCCGCCGCAACGCGAACGGAAGGCATGTCGGTATTCCTGTTCGACTGGATCGCCTCAAGCGTCCTCTCTTGCGCTCTTCGGGCAAACTCCCGCTCGTCTTCGGCCTGTATGCCTTCTGCCAACTTCGACTGACGGAAGTCTTCGAGGAGGCTCTCGGCGTCGCTACTATCGTCACCAGTGACGTGACGGATTACCGGGAGACTTTTCAGTGGATCGTCTCCGTTTGCCATGCTTACTCGACGGGCAATTCGGGGATAAACTCTTCAGGGTTTTCTCTTATGTTCTCGATTCTTCGCCGCGCTCGCTCGGCCTTCCGTTCTAGCTGTCGCCGTCGCTCCTCGCTGAGCACGTCGCCTGCTCTCTCTAAGGTATCTTCAGCATTTTGCGCAATTTGCTCCTGCTCTTTGATGTTCTGGTCGATGATCTTCTGTCGGTCCCGAGACGCTCTGGCTTCCGTCCGCTCGGCCTGTTCCGCAAGGCCACCCGTGGTCTCTTGCTCTTCAACAATGCTTCTGAGGCTATCCCGCTTCTCTTGTAGCGATCTGTTTATCACGTCATTCTCAGGAGCGTCTTCGAGCGTTTCAATTTCTTCTAAGAGAGTTTCCCCTTCGCTTGAGAGATCTCCACTCTCCTGAAGCGATCGTGCGCGGTCTAAGAGAGTATTCGACCCCGAACCGCCCGTGCTGACAGCCGTGCTCCCGCCACCTGCACGGCCAGCGCCATCCACGGTCGGCTCAGAACGGTCCGTCTCCACAGACCTGCCCTCACCGTTCTGTTGGCCGCCACGGACCTTCTGCTGACTCCCCTGATCTAACTGCGGCTGTCTTCCTTCCACAAGATCGTTCAGGTTCTGTATGTTGTTTTGACCGACTTGGTCGCCAGTGTCGCTTGTACCAGACGCGCCCTGCTGACCTTCGCTTTGCTGACCAGTACCAATGCCCGACGCCTCCCTAAAAGCTTCTGAGCCTAAAACCTGCACGTCAGGGTTCCACTGCCGAAACTCCTCGACGGCTTTCGCCGCCTCTTCTCCCTCCCCAAAGACCCCCCGGAGGTTCCTCGCATAACCACTGGGGGTAGTATTCTTTTCCGACCCCGCAAACGTATTCATGATCGTCCGGAGCCGGTTGAACTTTTGCTGGAAGTCAGCCGGAAGCTGTTCCTTAATTGATGCCGGGAGCTCGCTAAACGTCGGCAGCACACCCGGCGTGTCGCCCCTTCCAACCTTCAGGTCCGAAAGCGTATTGGAGACCGCTCTCATCCGGCGCTGAACGTCTTGGGTAGAGCCGAGCGTCCCCCGCTCCGGGTCGAACTCCTCTAAGATCTGATCAACCTCAGACTTTGCAAGGTCGACTGCGCTTGCAAAATTAAGGACTTTGTTGACCTGTTCTTGCTGCTGCCCGGTAACTTCCTGCGCGTTTTCAACGCCTAGCTCTCGCATCAGGCGGTCCATGCGCTTATTCGCTTGGAAGCGGAGTTGCTCCATCTTATTCTGATGGCGCTGCTCGGCAAGGTTGCGCCGCGACTGCCGATCAACCGCGTTCCGCCGCGCCTGATCGATCCGGTCAAGACTGTTTTGGAGCGCTTGCTGTTGCTGTTGTCGGCGCTGCTCAAGCGTCTCTTGTGCCTGCTGCTTGTCCTGCTGGATCACCTGCTTCGAACGAATGTCCGCCTGCACAGGCGCGGTCGCGGCAGTCTGCTCGGCTTGCGTCTCGGCTTCGGCCTCCGCTTCTTGGGTTTGCCGGAGCGTCTCTTGGGCCTGCTGTG
>JAHEOA010000023.1 GCA_018609825.1 Candidatus Bipolaricaulota bacterium
TGCAATCCCTGCACGAAGCGCGTGGCGATCGTGCTGCGCTCGACTTGAACCTCGACGGCGAACGCCGGGGTGACGTCACGGCGGCTGGGATTCGCCACGGTCATCCGAATCCGAACGTCCTCGCCCGGCTGGGGGAAACGGGGCTCCACGTCCAGCTCCGAGATCGTCAGGTCAGCGGCAAAGCCGATCTCGGTGGTGAGCTCATTGTTCGTCTCGTCGGCTTCCGTCACGCGATCGGTCGCGTCCACGCGCAGCCCGAGCTCCGCGGCCTCGGCATCGACAACCCACGACGTCCGCCACGTGAAACGCTCACCCGCCGCCAGCCCCGACACCAGCTGCGCGTTCTGAATGGAGCCATCTACGCGCAGTCGCAGCCAGAAGCCCTCTGAATCAACTTGCCCCCGGTTGGCCACGACGGCGACGATCTGCGCCGAGTCCCCCGGTTGAGCGTCCGAGGGCTCGACGTCAATCGACACCGGCACCAAGTCCGGCTTCGACTGGGACGGCGTCTGTTGCGCCCCCGCCGTCGGGGCGACGATGGGGGCAACGACAAGGAGCAACGCGACTGGCAGGCTGACGGTGTGCATGGGGCTCACTCCGGGGGGCGAATGGTGTCGATGCCCACGTAGTCCCGAAGCACCTCCGGCACGACCACCGAGCCGTCCGACTGCTGGTTCGTCTCCAGGATCGCCGCCATCAGTCGCGACGTCGCGAGCCCGGAGCCGTTCAGCGTGTGGACGAATTCTGGCTTGGCGTCGCGTTCCGGGCGATAGCGGATGTCGCCGCGCCGGGCCTGATAGTCGGTGCAGTTGCTGACGGAGGAGACCTCATGGTAACGACCGGTGGAGGGGACCCAGACCTCGACGTCGTAGGTCATGGCCGACTGGCCGGCCATGTCGCCGGTCGGCAGCAACGCGACCCGATAGTGCATCCCGAGCTGCTGGAGCACGGCCTCGGCGTCCGCCACCAAGCTTTCCAACTCATCGTAGGAGCTCATGGCGTCGGTGAATTTGAAGAGCTCGACCTTGTTGAACTGGTGCATGCGGATCAGGCCGCGCTCCTCCTCGCCGGCCGCCCCCGCCTCACGGCGGAAGCAGGTCGTGTACGCGGCATACTTGAGCGGCAGCTGGTCGGCGTCGAGGATCTCGCCGCGATGGAGGTTGCAGAGGATGGTCTCCGAGGTCGGGTTGAGGTAGAGATCGTCCTTCTCGATGACGTAGACGTCGTCGGCGAACTTGGGCAACTGGGACGCCGTGTACATCGACTCGGCGTTTCCCAAGAACGGCGGGAAGACGGGTTGATAGCCCAGGGTTTGGAAATCGTAATCCCAGAAGAACTGGATCAGCCCCATCTCCAGCCGCGCGCCCCAGCCGACGTACATGGGGAAGCGCGATCCCGCGATTCGGGCGGCCCGTGGGAAGTCCAGCAGCCCAAGCCGCTCGCCGAGGTCGAGATGGTGCTCGGGCTCGAACCCGAGATCCGGCGGCTCGCCGCGCTCGCGAACGATCTGCTTGTCGGCCTCGTCCAGACTGATGGGGACGTCCTCATGCGGGATGTTGGGCAACCGTGCCAACCGATCGTTGAGGTCGGCCTCGATCTCGCGCTGCTCCTGGTCGATCGACTTGATCCGGTCAGAGATCTCCTTCATCTCCGCAATGCGGTTCTGGGCGGTCTCCTCGTCTCCGTCCCGCTTCAACTGGGCGATCTCGTCGGACGCCTCATTGCGCCGGTGCTTCAGCTGCTCCACTTCGTGGATGATCTCGCGCCGGCGCTCGTCCTGGCGCACGATCTCACCCAGCTCAATGTCCGGATCCCGCGTCTGGAGGCGCCGTTCGACCTCGTCCGGGTTCGCGCGGATGGCTCTCAAATCCAGCATGGGCGGTCCCCCTGTGTCCGTCGATGGATTGGCCACGGTCGCGCCCGTCCGGGCTGTCGAACCTCGTGAGCATCGCATGCGACGGGCTTGACGGATGTCGCGTGCCGTGGCCGACAAATGCGCCATTGTAGCGAGGCGTGGCGCCGGACGGCAAGGGGAGCGCACAACCGGCCTCGACGTGATCGACGACGTTGCATGGGCAGCCCGGGTGGGCCATGATACGCGCGGCGATGGACGAGCGCTTCCGGCCGGAACACCGCTTGCAGCATCGGACGGACTTCGAGCGCGTCTATCGCCACGGCTGGATGGCCAAGACGCCCAGCTTGCGGGTCTTTGTGCGGCCGCGGCAATCTGATGACCGTGACGGAACGGACGTGCCGCGACTCGGCTTGTCCGTCGGGACCAAAGTCGGCACGGCGGTCGTTCGCAACCGACTGAAGCGGCGGATCCGCGAGTGGTTCCGCACGCACAGACGGGCCGTCTGGGGCTGGGACGTCGTCGTCCAGGCGAAGCCGTCTGCAGCCGAGCTGGACTACGGGCAACTGGCCCATCAACTGGATGAACTGACCGCCACGCTGCGCGAGCGAATGGCAGAAAGGAGTCAACCGCATGAGTGACGCGCTCCCGCCGGTCCCGTTGGCTTGCCTGATCTGCGATCAGGTCCTGACCGACGAGAACACCAAGAAGAAGTCGTTGATCGGCGTCTTCGACCACATCTGGGTGAACGAGTTTCCCACGCAGCACGGCCCGATCGCGCTCTACGCGAGATTCTACGACGCTCAGGGCGATTACGACGTCCGGGTTGAGTATCTGAAGGTGGACGATCAGAGCGTGCTCGGCGACGCCTCGGGCAACATCCACGTGGCCGAGCGCGACCAGACCGTGGAGTTCGCCATCAATCTCCCCAGCGTGGAGATTCCCGAGCCCGGCAAGTACGAGTTCCGCGTCCATCTGAACGGCCAGTACTTCCAGAGCGCACGCTTCAACGCCATCTCGCGCGACGATTCCAACTGAACCCCGGAGCGTGACGCGCCAACGCGGCCGACGCGGCCGACACGGTCGTCGCCCGTTGTTCGAAGCGAGCACGAATCCGCGCCGGGTGGGAAGAAAACCGCGAGTTTCTGTTGCAATCAACCGGGCCTGATGCTATACTCGGACCACTTCGACCGACCTCGCATCTCCCTTATCGCTTTGTCGGACGGCGTGCCGCGTTGGGGAATGGCGCATGAAGAAGGAGGAGACTCACAGTGGCAGAACTGATCGGCGAGCACGAAGAGATCCTGTTGACGCAAGAGGGCTATGACCTGAAGAAGAAGCAACTCGAGGAGTACCGCCACAAGCTCTACGAGGAGCTGCCCAAGCGGCTCAAGACCGCCAAGGAGCACGGCGGCGAGCTCCGCGAGAACAAGGAATTCATCGACCTGCAGAACGAGAAGGAGTTCTACGAGACCGAGGTTCGGCGCCTGGAAGAGCTCCTCGATCGCGCGCAGATCATCGCCGAGGACAGCATCAGCAACAAGGAAGTCAGCATCGGCAACTGGGTCACGTTGAAGAACCTCGACACCGAGGAGGAGATCATCTTCGAGCTTGTCGACCCCGCCGAGGCCGACTTGGAGGCCAACAAGATCTCCACGCAGTCGCCGTTGGGCAAGGCCCTCAAGGGCCAGAAGCGCGGCGCCGAGGTCGAGTTGGAGACGCCGGGCGGCACCAGCCGCTACAAGGTCGTCGGGATCCGCCGGAGAAACTGACGTGTCGGAGACCCTGCGCGACGAACGACGCCAGAAGCTCCGGTCGCTTCGCGAGCGCGGCATCGATCCGTTCGACGAGACGCGCTACGAGCGCAATACGGCGATCGCCGCGATCCACGCGGAGTTTGAGCACTTGGAGTCCGGCGACGAGACGGATCATCGCGTCGCGATCGCCGGCCGCGTGGTCGGTCGGCGCGTCATGGGCGGGCTCTCGTTCCTCGATCTTCTGGATGAGCGCGCCCAGATCCAGCTCTTTGCCGCGAAGAACGCCTTATCGGAAGACCTCTACGAACTCTTCACCGAGATCGAGATCGGGGACATCGTCGGCGCAGAAGGGACGGTCTTCCGCACCAAGCGCGGGGAACTGTCCGTTCGTGTCCAGGGCATCACGCTCTTGGCCAAGGCGTTGCGCCCGTTGCCGGAGAAGTGGCACGGGCTCAAGAACGTGGAGGCCCGCTATCGACGCCGGTATCTGGATCTCATCGCCAACCCGGAGACCCGAGAAGTCTTCCGGACGCGGTCCCGGATGATCCGCGCGATGCGGGATTATCTCGACGAGAACGGCTTTCTGGAAGTGGAGACGCCCGAGCTGCAGCCGCTCTACGGCGGCGCGTTCGCGCGGCCGTTCACGACGTATCACAACGAACTGGATCAGACGCTGTATCTGCGTATCTCCGACGAGCTCTACCTCAA
>JAHEOA010000024.1 GCA_018609825.1 Candidatus Bipolaricaulota bacterium
ATCCCGCCGAATTCCGGCAGACTTGAACCATGAAGACGTGCCCGGTTTGCGCAAACCCCGTCCGCCAACTTGGGCCGAGCGGCGATCCCGACCGCGGCGGCATCGTCGTCCATACTGAGGGGACCACGTACGTGGTCCACGCCGCCTGTCTGATGGCCTGCCAAGACATGCTCAGCCGGCTGTGGACGGACGACGACGACTTCCACTCGGGGACCGTCGACCGGGATCCGCCCGAGCGGATTCCACCCACCGTCCTCTCGGCCCAAACCATACGCGACTGAATTCCCAAAGATTCCCCGCGCGGAGCGTGGGGAAGAACTCGTCAAATCCCGAGCTCCGGCGTGGGAGGCCGGAGGGCCAGATCGGCCCGATGGATCGTCGGCCCGCTCGCTCGGCTCACGGCGGAGCGGGGCAGGCGTTGAGCGCCGTGGACCGCCCTCAATGGAGGCCTTGACCGACCACACGTCGGAAGGGGTCGTCGCGTCCGCCAAGATAGCCGATCTCCCAGTTATCGTCGGGAGGGGACGCCGGCCTGTCGCCGGCATCGCACGTTCGCGGCCCCCTTGGGCAACCGATCGACGCGTGGCGACGATCGTGGGCCAAGGGGGGCTCAATCCCGCGTCGGGATCCATGAGAAATCGCCACAACGCGGATCTCTCGCCGACTGCATGCCGACCCCCCTCTCCCTAACCCGGCACAGCGGCTTGACGATTCCCGGATGACTGTATATATATACAGTAGACGCTCGGCCGAGGAGGGACAGCATGAACGCCGGTGACCTTACTCAGCAGCAATTGCGCATCCTGCGCTACATCGTCGAGGGCGTGCGGCAACGGGGCCGGGCGCCGACGGCCAAGGAGATCTGCGCCAAGTTCGGGTTCGCCTCGCCCAATGCCGTGACCGCCCATCTCGAGGGGCTCGAGCGCAAAGGCTACGTGGAACGCCAGGGGGCTCCCCTTGGCCTCCGCCTCAACTGGGACCGCGTCTGGAGCCTGCTCGGCATCCCGCTGCTCGGCCGCGTGCCGGCCGGCACGCCGCGTCTGGCCGAGGCGGAGTTCCGCGGCACGCTCGCCCCCGACGACGTCTACCCCACGGGCGAAGGCCTCTTTGCGCTGGAGGTCCACGGCGACAGCATGCTCGGCGAGGGCATCCGGCCGGGCGACCTCGTCATCGTCCGCGAGGACGTCGAACCCAAGATCGGCGACGTCGTGGTCGCCCTGGTGGCGGACTACGACGAGGAGGCCACGGTCAAGAAGCTGGCCAAGCGGGACGGGACGGTCTATCTCGACCCCGCCAACCCCGGCTACGAGCCGATCCCCCTCAACGGCGGCCGCATCGTCGGCCGCGTCATCCGCGTGATTCGGGAGCTCTGACCCCCCATGGACGTCTGGACGCCCGATCGCGACGACCCGCTGTCCATCGCCGCCTGGTTCGTGCCGGAGAAGCCGTTGGAGAAGCGCCTGCCCTGGCTGAAGATCCATTGGCGGGACGAGTGGCGCCGGCTGGAGGTCACCTTCCACCACCAGGCCGATCGGGGCGATCGACGGATCCACTGCATCTCGGCCTACGACGGCTCGACGTACTACCGACTGGAGTTCGACTCGGAGAGCCTCATCTGGAAGCTGATCGGCGTCGACGACGGCTCGGAGTGACCCTTGGAGTGCCCCATGGCGAGGACGATCGCGCACGTCGACCTGAACGCCTGCTTCGCCTCCCTGGAGCAACAGAGCAACCCGCGGTTGCGGGGGCGGCCGACGGCCGTCGTCCGCAAGGCCCAGCGGGTGAGCGTCATCAGCGCGCCCAGCTACGAAGCCAAGCGCCGCGGCGTCCAGACCGGGATGACCACGCCCGAGGCGAAGCGCCACTGCCCGGAGCTCCGCGTGCTCTTGGAGGACCCGACCAAGTACCTGGCCGCCAGCGAGCGCTTCTTCGAGCTGCTCCATGATCTCACCGGCGCCGTGGAGACCTTCAGCGTCGACGAGGGCTTCGTCGACCTCGCGTACCTGCTCCGCCAGTTGGGCGATCCCATCTGGGCGGCGGAACGCATCAAGCGAGAGGTTCGTGAACGCCTGGGGGTATGGATGACGGTCTCGATCGGGGTCGGCCCCAGCAAAGTCATCGCCAAGCTGGCCGGCGAACAAAAGAAACCCGATGGCCTCGTTCAGATTCGTAATCATGAGCTCCAGGACTGGTTGGAGACGCTGGCGGTCGACGAGGCGTGCGGCATCGCGGGGCGGACCAAGGCCCGGCTTGCGGCGATGGGCATCCGAACCCTGGCCGACCTGGGCCGTGCCGACGTCATGAAGCTCCGGCAGGCCTTCGGGATCAACGGCTACTTCCTCCACCTGATCGGCCAAGGGAAAGATCCCGTGCCGTTCCAGGCGGGCGGCGCCCCTCCGCGGCAGGGATTCGACCACGGCCGCGTCCTGCCCTGGCCGTGGCCCGACTTCGCGGGGGCCCAAGATTGGCTCCAGGTCCTGTGCCACATGGTCACGCGCCGCATGCGCTCGCACGGCAACGCGGCCCGGGTCGTCCACCTGAGCGTCGAATCCGCCGACGGCTGGGGCAGCTCCAAACAGCGTTGTCTCCCCGTCGCCACGGACGACGAGAAGGTCGTCTTCGAGGCCTGCCGGCGGATCGCCGAGGCGCTCGATCGGCAAGCTCGACTGCCCCAGGAGATCCAGTACATCGGGGTCTCCGTCTCCAAGTTGTATGATCGGTCCCGCCAGCCGTTGCCCTTGTTTGAGCAGAGCCGGGCCCGCCACCGGCTCATCGACGCCATGGACACGATCAACGATCGCTTCGGCGACCTGTCGGTCTATTTCGGCGGGCTCCACGAGGGACAACGGAAGGTGACGGTGCACGCGGCCAACCGCGGGATGTACCGCGACCTGCAGCCCGCCTGACGAGCCCACTTCGCTTCTGTCAAGCGTTCCCGAAGAGGGCCACGGGCATGGTGACGACGTCCGACACCTCACAGCCGGACGTAGCGGGCCGTTCATATCGGACACCCGTCCTCGGGCAAGCCCCCATGTGGCCGTACCGTAGAAGACGCTGATCGCGCCCGGGCGATCATGTCCCATGACCCGGGGTCCGTCCAGCGAGGCCGACACGGCTGCGAGGTTGCAAGCTCCCACGGCCGGACGCCGCTGGCTAACCCGAACCCGGAATGATCGCCCAGGAAGACGCCAAACATTCCCCGGCAGGCGGGGTAGGCACCCCGCCTGCCGCCTACCTTGCCCTCCAGCGCCATACGTCGATCGCCGACCCCAAGCGGGCCCGGATGGCCATCCCGGCCCCTGCATGATTGCCCTCCTCCGCGCCCCGCCCGGACGCTTGCCAACCCCAACACCGGGTATTTGACGTCACATCCAGACTGGACCTACGCTTGGGGTCGTCGCTGCCGCCGTTGCACCGCGGAGAATGGAGGCGCCCCGCTCCCCACCATGGCCCCCGAGCCCCCATCCGAGGCCGACCCCCGCATCGGCACGCTGAACGAGAAGCCGCTCCACGCGGCCCTGAAGGCCTGGTACGCCCGAGACGGCGATCGCCCGGAAGCGCGCGTCGACGGCTTCGTCGTCGACCTCCTCCGGCCCCGGCCCGAACCCTCCTCCGATGCCCTGCTCATCGAGATCCAGACCGGACGGCTCGGCACCATCCGGCCCAAGCTGGAGCGCCTGTTGGCCCACCATTCCGTCCGCGTGGTCACGCCGATCCCCGCGGAGAAATGGCTGGTGAAGCTGGCCCCGCGCAACGGCCCCCCGCAGAAACGCCGGAAGTCGCCCAAGCGGGGCACGCGCATCGACGCGTTCCGCGAGTGGGTCAGCATCGCCCCCCTGATCGGCCACCCGAACCTCAGCCTGGACATCCTGTTGATCCAGGAAGAGGAAGTCCGCCGCTTCGACGGGCGGCGTGGCTGGCGCCGCCGAGGCTGGGTGATCGAGGAGCGTCGGCTGTTGGGCGTTCGGGAGCGCCATCCCATCGACACGCTCGCTTCCTTGCGCGAGCTGCTCCCCGAGACGCTGCCCCGCCGGTTCACGACGGCCGATCTGGCCAGTGGCCTGGCCGTTTCCCGAGGGCTGGCTCAAAAGATGGCTTACGTGATGCGTGAATGCGGGGCCATTGACGCATTGAGCCGTAACCGATCCGGCATTCTCTACGGTTGGCCCCACGACTGAACGCCGAGCCTGCCCAGCTCTCGAGTGATCGCGGCCGGCATCTGGCCAGGTGATCAATATGACCTCAGCGCCGCACGCCGGAACCCATGCCTCAACGCCCACTGGCCCCACCCCTCCACCTCCGTCAACGGCACCCGCTCAATCGCGATAAATCGCATCGATTGGGCCCATGCTGCGTTGTCCATCGGCGGCCGCCTCCCCCAAATCGAGATTTCTCGGATCCGGTGCCGCACAACCGTCGTCAGGGCTGGGGAGGTCGCAGATGTCATCACCGCGTTTCAGAGCACCATGTTTTACGATGGGGCCCTTTACCAGCCGACGTGCCTAAGTGAGTGAGAGGAGTGAGAGGGATGCTGGAACGCCGGACGGTCATCTTGGCTGCCTACAACAAAATAAACGGCTTTGCACGCAACATTCGACCGGAGCACGTTCGCGGCCGACACGCCGAGGAGGTCGTGGCCGCCAAGCGCTCCATCTACCAGCTCTTCCTCCAAGAGCTGAACCGCGAGCTCAACGATCCGGAGACCGCCGACGAATTGATCTACGACGCGACAACGGCCGACGTCTTCGACCGTCTGATGGCCGAGATCTCAGCCCAACACGAAGCGCTGCACGACATCAGTCGAGCCTTGTTGAACTCCCATACCCGGGTCGACCCCGCCCATCCGACGGAAGATTTGCCCGAAGAGGCGACCACGGCGGTCGCCTGAGCAACGACCGAGACAGCGCATCAAGCACGGGCGTGTTCCCCCTGGCTTCCCCCGAGAGAGGTCCCGATCTCTCTCGGGGGCCCCAATGGCATGGGGCACGCCCCGCCCGCGGGGCCCCAAGACGACAGCGCCCGGACGGACGCATCCCGTCGGACTGCGTAGGCCCGTCGCTTGTCCGCGAGGTCGGGCAAGGTATCCTGGGGGCGGGTGCCGCCCGAAAGCGAGGCCATCCCCATGAGTGCGCTCTCGGCCAAGCAGGCGATCCGCGAGCACGTTTGGCAGAGCCTCCGGGACCAAGGCCAGCAGGCGTTCCCGTTCAAGGAGCGCGACTTCATCCCCAACTTCGTCGGCTCCGACGCGGCCGCGGATCGGCTCCGCACCACCCCCGAATGGCAGAGCGCTCGCGTCGCCTACGCCAACCCGGACTACGCCCAACGGCGGGCGCGCCAGTACGCGCTGGAGGACGGCAAGGTGCTCCTCATGGCCGCCCCGCGCCAACCCGACACGTTCCTGCGGCTCGATCCCGCCCGCCTCAAGGGCCACGCGCGCGAGGCGACGACGATCAAGGGGATGTCCCGGTTCGGTCAGCCCGTCGACGCCGGCGACCTGCCGGCAGCCGATCTGGTGATCAAGGGCTCGGTGGCGGTCGATGAGTGGGGCGGTCGGCTCGGCAAGGGGCACGGCTACGGCGACCGGGAGCTGGAGCTGCTGGCCAGCCGCGGGCTGCTCGGCGCCGCGACCCCGATCGTCACCACGATCCACGAGCTCCAACTGGTCGACGCGGTGCCCACTGAGCCCCACGATCGCCGCGTGTCACTGGTCGTGACGCCGGAGCGCGTGATCCGCGTCGCCCCCGAGTCCCGATGAGTCACGCCAGCGTCCGCACCCGCCGCAGCCGGAACCGACGGCTGGGACGTCCCCCGTTGTGCCGATCGCAGCAGACCCGACAGGCCCAGGATCCCCGAATCCGCGTCCGCGTGCGGCGGCCGCAGTGGGGGCACGCCCACTCGTACTTGAGGGGCCGGTGCATGCCGGGATAGCGCCTGCAGTGGCGTGGAGCGCCCACGCGCTCGGCCTCGCGCCGAAACTCGGGGCCGTGGTGCGGCCCGCCCGGCCGCAGTCGTCCGTGGATGTGCTGCCAGACGTGGACCATCTCGTGTTTGAGCGTGTCAAGCGCCTCATCCGGGAAGTGCCGGTGATAGGGCACGGAGAGCACGATCTCCCAGCCCCGCACGCGCGAGCGCCAGTACTTGCCGGCCACGGCGTGCATGCGCCGGCTCCACCGGACCGGTCGCTCGGGGAGTTCGCCGTTCCACCAGCAGCTGTTGAGATGATCGTAGAGGGCCCGAACGTGATCCGGATCCTCGATCGTCAGTGAGGTCTGCACCGATGGTCCTCCTGGAGAATCAAGGATGCCAACGTGATCTGAACCACGCGGCAAGCGTAGCGTACATCACGCCGAGAGCTCACGTCGACACACCGTTCACAACGTCGCAAGACATACTTCCAGGCCGGGCTGGACGCCTCCCCTCTACGACGTCGTGACCGGCCGATTACTCTGTCGTTACCATGTACACAATCAAAGCCCTTGCGAAGATGTACGGATTGAGCCCGAAGCAGGCCCGGGATCGCGTGACCGCGTTGAAACCGCTGATCGATGCCTACACGCATGACGGCAAGGAGAACGCGACCCGGTACACGGAACAGGGACGGGCGATGCTCGATCGCCTGCTCCAGGTCGAACGCGAGAACAGCGTCACGATCAAGGCGGCCGGCGACCAGGTCAAAGAGGAGTTCCAGTCCCATGTCCCCGGATCAAACGGCCAGGTGGACGAGGACCTCTTGGACCGGATTCAGGAACTGGAGACCGAACTCGAGGAACAGTCAGAAACCTATGAGAAGCGACTAGCGGATCTGCAACGAACGATCTCCAAGCACGACGGGCGCTTGGCGGAAGTGGAAGAACAGGTCCAATACATGCTTGAAGCCCCCAAGGAAGAGACGGGGTCGCAGGAAGCACAGACCGACGGGCGGCATGCGGATCAGGGCCGCATGGGTATCGACTCAACCGCCGAGCGGAACGCGCACGATGCGGACGGCCACACGTCCGAGCACGGCTCCCCCGCGCAGGACGTTCCCGTCGAAGTCGCCGTCGACGGAAACCTCCCACGTTGGCGTCAAGCCTTGGCCAACGTCCCCCAACTGATCAGCCGCATGTTCTCGTGACACGATCCGGATCGGACGAACCTGCAGGGTCTGTGGCATCTTCACAAGGGAATGAATCCAGCAGGTCTTGCCAACCGCCGTGATCGGGGCGGCCTATGCCCCAACCGACAGCCGGCATAGGCCGCCCTTCACTCCCGCTTCTCGAACATCGGATGTCCCAACCCTCCAGCAGAGCTGGATCTGAAGCCTGGGGCGTGTCACATCTCAACCGTTTCCACGCTTCCCCTACATCATCCCATCGGGATTGACGTAGAAGAAGCGCAGGGCAAAGCCCCATTCGGAGCCTCTGCGCTCCTTGCTGGGCCTGCAGGAAGGGGGCTTGTCCCGCGCAAGATCCCCATCCTCGGACGCTATCGAGCAAGGGCCCGGTCTCCTTTCGGGCCGGCCCGATCGCGATGGAGAATAGGCCCCATCAGGCGCCACGGAGGGGCTCCTGACGACGGGATCTGAGTCGTGCTCCCGAACGTCGGTTCCGCAACCTCTCCCGTCCACTCCTCAGGTGTCAAACGACCCCTGTCGACGTCGTTGGAGGCATCGTCGGGTTTTCCGTTCTCCTTTAGGGTTTAATCACTATGAACACGCCAACTTACGCGATCAAGCCGCGCGCTTCGCCGTGACCGTTGCCGAGGCAACGCTCGACGCCAACGTTGGCAAAGTCGTGACGATTGCCCCCGGCTCACCCGGCCGGCGGGCCCAGCCATGCCGGCTCCCCCGTTCCGCCTCCATGGCAGGGGCGATGAACGGCCGGAGGGCCTCGGCATGGGAGTTGTCGAACGGGCTCACGCGGTTCCCGACTGAGGAGGCACCGCCGATCCATCAGGCCGAGCAAGCAACGACCCGCGAGGGAAGGAGGTCACCCATGGTCGCATGGGGCCCCAGACAGCCTGGAGGCAGCTGAGCCGACAAGCGACGACGGACGACCTCAACGGTTTTGACGAAGGAAGGAGGCACGTCCGATGACGGGCAGCGCCAACCGTCACCCGACTTAGCCGAAACGAGGGTGCCGAACGAACGCAACGCGAACGTGTATGTGCATACGGAATGCCGACTGTGTGAAGGATGCAACGAATTCAGCATGTGATGTTGAGGAGAACGCCAGAACATGGATGCCCGTTTCAAGTATGCGCTATCCGACGATGAATACGGACGATGAATGCGACCGTATGTTGGATGAGATGGGGCGCCCCAATGATCACGGCTGCCCTGGACCAACAGGGCATCCTGATCGTATCGAGTCAGGCACTCAGGCAGTCAAGCGCTCGACATGACCCAAGCGGAACTTGAGGCCACCGAAAGGATGCCGAGCATGGACGTCTACGGCGATCACCCCGGCCTTGCCGAAGAGCTTCATCCCACGTAGCCGGGCAACGCGACGACCCGAGGGCGCGCGCCGCGGCTCAGCCCGCGGGCCAGTCGGCCCCGTCGTAGTAACGGGTGCCTTGATGGCCCTTGCGCGGGATGGGCGTGACGAGTCGCTCGCCGGGGGCCTCGACCAGCACCAACGTGCGCGGCTTGCCCGACTCGGGATGGGCGGCGCCGGGAACCAGTTGCTTGATCCGCAGCCGCCCGATCAGCTGGTCGTCGAAGATGGTGTAGACGTAATCCCCCTCGGCCAATCGGGTGGGCGTGCCGGCCATGTGGAACTCGTATTCGCTCACTGAGCCGTCATAAAGCGACTCCACGGCCTTCCATCCGGCCTGTTTCGGGATGGTCTTGGTGATGCCCCAGCCCATCGATCCTCCTTGGCGGGTGATCGGGGCCCGCCGCTGAGTTCATCATAGGACGGCGAGGCCCGTCAGCGCACGCCAGTGGGGAGGGGCGCCGGCCCCATGGCGTCAATAGGGACGGCGCAAAGCCCGACTCGGCACGCGATCGGCGGTCGCGACGCCGGGCCCTTGCTGCGCTCGGACGTGGCCGCGACAACCTCGGAGAACCGGGCAAGCCCCCAGAGCCCTTCTCGGGATCTATCCCTTGAGGGACATTTTCCTCCGGATTGCGTCGAGGATATCGGCGGAAGAGTTCCGCGTGGCGTGTTGTGACCGACGCCGTCTGAGGTGATGAATTTCCCTTATGGACACCCTGCCCGTCCTGTACGTCCCTTATTCCCTCCCATGGGGCCAGATGCCCCGATTGGCCGGTTGAGCAGGACGACAACGGGTACTCGCCTCGCGAAACCCTCAACAAAGGCGAGTTTGCTCCCCGGATGCGGAGAAGCTCACATTGATTCCGCGAATCCGTTTGCCCTATGCTTGCCCCCTCAAGTGGCGAAAACCCACTTGCGGACGTGCATTTCTGCTTTCCCGGGATGCCATGGGTGAGAGGGAGAGCCCACGGATCGTTGGCAAGGAGCATCCGGTGACCACGGCGACACCTGCAGCGCAGGGCAACGCGCAGCATCAGCGTGAGGCGTTCACGTTTGACCGCTTCATCAAGGGCGAGGGGAATCAACTGGCCTGCTCCGTCTGCAAGGCCGTGGCCGATCGCCCCGGGGACACCTACAACCCGCTCTTCATCCATGGCCACGTCGGCTTGGGAAAGACGCACCTGTTGCACGCCATCGCGCACGCCGCCCGGGCCGGTCAAGCCAACCGGGCGATCTACCTCCCCTCGGAGCGATTCGCCATCGATCTGGTGCAGGCCATTCGGCAGAGTCGCACCGCCGAGTTTCGGCAGGTCTATCGTCACGCCGGCATCCTGCTCATCGACGACGTCCACTTCCTGGAGAACAAGGACGGGATCGAGGAAGAGCTCGTCCACACCTTCAACGCGCTCTACGAGCAGGGGAAACAGATTGTGCTCTCCAGCGATCGGCCGCCCGAGGAGCTGCACAACATGCAGAGCCGCCTGGTCTCTCGCTTCCAAGGCGGGATGGTCGTGGACATCCAGCCGCCGACCTACGACGTGCGCCTGGCCATCCTGCAGGCGAAAGCCGCAGCCAACGGGGTCGAGGTGGCGGACGGCGTGCTGGAGACGATCGCCCACCGCGTGACCGCCAACGTCCGCGTTCTGGAGGGGGCGCTCGTGCGCGTGGCGGCCTACGCCGACCTCTGTGACGAGCATCTCACTGCCGATCGGGTCGAAGCGCTCATCGCCGACGACGGCCATACGCCGCAGCCGCTCAGCCTCGACCTCATCAAGGCCGAGGTGGCCAAGCACTACCGCCTGGATCCCGGCCGACTCGACGGCGAGGCGCGGGACAAGCGGACGACCCAGGTCCGACAGATCGCCATGTATCTGGCGCGGGAGCTCACGGGCAGCTCCTACCCCGCCATCGGGCAGGCCTTCGGCGGGCGCGATCACTCCACGGCCATGCACGCCTGCCATCGAGCCGAGACCCTGCTCAAGGCGGAGCTTTTCCGCAGCGACATCGGCCAGTTGAAGGCCCGGCTTCGCTCGCTTGAGCTCGGCGGGCACGCCGTCGCCTGACGCCCGAGACGGCCCCGAGCGCGCGCTGGAGGCTCAGATGTCGATTCGGTCTTCGACGGGTCGTCGAGGCGGCCGTGCTCGTGGAAGTGGACCAATGTCGTCCGGATGGAGCGGTGCCGAGCCGCCGCCTGAGCCTCCATGAGCGTCGCGCCCCCCTTCGATCGCCAGCGTGACAAAGCTATGGCCCAGTGAGTGGACCGAGGTCCGATCGGACTTGACGCTGGCCTGCTCAAAGTAACGGGTGATGTGCCGGCGGATGTGGCGCGTGCCCAACTCCGTGGAGGTGTCGATGGCCTCAAAGACCGCCCGAAGCTCGCCCTGCGTCAGATCCCACCGCAAGTGCCCGCGCGGGCGCCTCTCCTCCGAGTCCCGACAGCCCTCGTCCGCCAGCGATGGTCGGCCATGCAGGCACCGTTCCGGGGAGGGGCGGGACGGCCCCCTCTGTTTCACAGCGGCCCCGACGTCCGGTAGCATCCCCCGTGGGCACCCCCAGAAGGGGCCAGCAACCGTCAACGCCAACGTCACTGAGGAGGGCCAGAAGACGACCATGAAGAATCGCCAGGTGAGCGTCCGTCTCGATGCCAGGGACCATCAACGGTTGAAGGAATACGTCCACCGGGCCCGGGACGACCTGTCCATGGCCGACCTCTGCCGGGCCGGCATTGGCCAGATCCTCGAACGCCTGGAGCAACGCCCGCTGGAACGGCATCTGGAGCGCTACGTCCGAGAGGTGAGCGACGACGTGCCGTTCTCGGTCGACGGCCTGACGCCGCGCGAGTTCCCGATCGTGCTGGAACAGATGCGCCAGGCGGTGCCGGGCGCGAAGCTGGACCTCTCGATCACCTGGAACGAGGATGAGACGCTGCGCATCGACGTCCACGCGGTCCACAACGTCTGAACGGATCGTCGGCAAGACGCTGGCCATCGGAGGCCCAATGGCCTAGCGCCGCGCCCTAGACCGTCGCCCGGGGTCGTGGACGACGCCCCCTGGAACCGACGGTTCCCATGGCAGCGGCGGGATCGGAAATCCCCGTCACGAACCGCCCGCCCGGTTGATCATCCCGAGGACTTCGCCCTCAGCCCACGGGCGCGGCAACCGCTTCACGCGGAACGCCCCGTCCACCTGGGCGGGCGGCAAGAACTTCCAGCGGATGCCGCCGTCGCAGATGGACTGCTGGGTCCTGACGTCGTGGCCGTCAAAGCAGTCGCTGTCGACGGCCACCGGGTTGCCACACCCCTTGTGTTTGCCCTTCTCGACGTCGTCCCAATCGAGATGGGTGTCGACGGCGTCACGCGTTGCCTCGTCAAAGCAGACGAGCTGGCCGAGCGAGTCCGGCATGGTGCTTCTCCTCCCTTCCGCTCTCACCGATGGCCCCATCGCCGCGCACGGCTGGGCTCGTCCCCGGGATGCACGATGGCCACAACGGTGACGGACGTCCCCCAGCAACGTTGGACTCGCGGGCGATTGACGGCATGATGGGCGTTCTGCCCCATCGCGGACCTCAGGGGACCGCAGTCGGGATTGTCGCCCCGCCGGAGGTGGCCGATAAAGGATACCTGTATCCATAATCGGCAAAAGGGCCAGGCGTATACGCGGCGATGCCCTCTCACCATGGCACCGGCACCTGGCCCTTCTGCCGTTCCCAGCTCGGAGAAACGAGATCCCATCGTGCGGCACTGCGGGCATCTTTGCCTCAAACCTTCTCCCTTCTAGCATATCCCGTGCGATCGACAAAGCCCGTCATCCGTGACCTGGAGCAAGGACACACGACCGGACGCCGTCGCCCCGTTCGTCGGCGCTGCGGCCGGCCGCCTCACGAACGCGGCCCCGACGATGGCCCCAATCGGCGCCCGACCGGCCTGTGGCAGGGCGGCCTTGGGCCACAGCGACATCGTCGGGCGGAACGTGTGGCCCCAGCCTTGGCCGGGCGTTCGCATGCGCCGTCGCAGTGAGCCCTTGACCCAGTAGACCGACCCAAGCGAACAACCGCCGGACGGCCCGCGCCGTGGCGTCGTGGCGAGCGATCAGGCCGCAACGCTCGACCTCGCCGCACGGGCATCGACAACCGCCCGGCGCCCTTGGTAAAGGTGGAGGTGAGGCATGAGCGCTCTATACGTCGGCACATCGGGCTGGAACCACAAGGAATGGAAGGGGACCTTCTACCCCGACGACGTGGCCCAGCGGCGCTTTCTCGACTATTACGCGACGCAGTTCGACGCCACCGAGCTGAACGCCAGCTTCTATCGGCTGCCGACCGCCAAGATGGTCCACGGCTGGCGGGAGCGAACGCCGGCGACGTTCCGCTTCTGCCCCAAGATGAGCCGTTACCTCACCCACCAGAAGAAGTTGAACGATCCCCTCGAGCCGCTCCAGACCTTCATGGAACGGTTCGAGCCGCTCCGCGATCGGCTGGGCCCCGTGCTCGTCCAACTCCCC
>JAHEOA010000025.1 GCA_018609825.1 Candidatus Bipolaricaulota bacterium
ATTAACGTCGAGCTGACCGCCGAGTTCGGCTCGTTGACGCTGCAGTTCGGCGGCGACGGCTCGTTTTCCGGGTTCAACTTTCGGGCGACGACGGTCCTGCAAGACGAGCCCGTCCCGACCGAGCTGAACGTATTCGCGAGTGGGAAACCGGGCGATGGGCTGAACGCGGGCGCGGTCAGCGTCCGAAGCAACGTCGATCCCTTCACCTTTACGGTCATCGCGAGCTTCACCGGCACGGATAGCGCTGCGGCCGAGTTTTCCACGCTCGCCTTTTCGGCCCGAGGCTCCTTCGGCCCCATCGACGTGGAGGCGCGAACCGCCCACGAACTGGCCGGCCTGAAGGAAGCCTCGGTCCAGGCCGAGATCAGTTTCTAGCCGCCCACCCGTCGATATGATCTTCGTCACCCGCTACAATGCCCCGCTATGAACAACGTTCCCGAGTGGGTCAAAGACGCCGTCTTCTATCAGATCTTTCCTGATCGCTTCGCGCAAAGCCAACAACTGGCCAAGCCGCCGCGCCTGGAGGCCTGGGACGCGCCGCCATCGCATCACGGCTTCAAGGGCGGCGACCTCCATGGCGTGATCGATAAACTCGACTATCTCCAAGACTTGGGCATCACGGCCCTCTATCTCAACCCCGTCTTCGCCTCGGCGGCCAACCATCGCTACCATACGTACGACTACGAGCGCGTCGATCCCCTGCTCGGCGGGAACGAGGCCCTCCGGGCGCTCGTGGACGCCGCCCACGAGCGGGGCATGAAGCTTATTCTGGATGGGGTCTTCAACCACGCCAGCCGCGGGTTCTTCGCGTTCCATCACATCCTGGAGAACGAGGCGAAGTCGCCGTACCTCGACTGGTTCCATGTGAACGGGTTTCCGCTGCGCGCGTATTCCTCCGGACAGCCGCCCAACTACGAGGCTTGGTGGGGGCTCGCGGCGCTGCCGGAGTTCAACGTCGCGCACCCGGAGGTGCGCGAGTACCTGTGGGGCATCGCCGAGCGCTGGATCGAGTTCGGGGCCGACGGCTGGCGCCTCGACGTCCCCGCCGAGATCGACGATCCGGAGTTCTGGCGCGAGTTCCGGCGGCGGGTCCGAGCGGTCAATCCGGATGCGTATCTGGTGGGCGAGATCTGGGATCGCGCGCCCGAGTGGCTCGCCGGGGACCGCTTCGACGCCGTCATGAACTACCCGCTGACGCGGGCGCTCATCGGCTTCGTTCTCCAAGAGCCCCCTGAGGACGCGTTGGTTGACGGCACCGGCTACGCGCCCATTCCGCAGTTCGACGCGAGCGAGTTTGCCGCCGAGGTCGACGAGCTGATGAGCCTCTACTCAGCAGAAATCACTCAGGCGCAGCTCAACCTCCTCGACAGCCACGACACGGCTCGGTTTTTGACACTGGCGGGCGGCGACGTCGCGGCCCTCAAGCTGGCGACGCTCCTGCAGATGACCCTGCCCGGGGCGCCGTGCGTCTATTATGGCGACGAGATCGGCATGGAAGGACGTCGGGATCCCGACTGTCGCCGCGCGTTCCCGTGGGACGAAAGCCGCTGGGACCACGAGCTGAGAGATTACGTCAAAGCCTGCATTGCGCTGCGCCATGCCCATCCCGCGCTCCGTCGGGGCGACCTCCGCTGCCTCTATTCTGACGAGGGCGTCTATGCCTACGGGCGCCAACTGAACGACGAGACGCTCGTGGTCGTCGCCAACACGGCGACGGACGCCCGAACGCCGGCGCTCGATGTGGGGGAATCCTTGCCGGATGGGTGCCGACTGACCGACGTCTGGTCGGATGCGACGGTCACCGTCAATCAGGGCGAGCTGCGCGTCAAGGTCGAACCGCGAGCGGGTCGCGTCCTCGTGGCCCGCTGATCCGTTTCGCGTGGCTAAGTCGCTGCGGCGGTGAGCGCCTCAAGCCGCTCGATCTCAGAACGACCGCCGATGAACAGCGGCACGCGTTGATGGAGGCTGTCGGGCGGGACGTCGCGAATGCGCTTGTGTCCCGTGCTGGCCGTCCCGCCGGCCTGTTCAACCACGAACGCCAACGGGGCGGCCTCGTACATGAGCCGCAGCTTGCCCTCCGGCTTGGCGGTCGATGGGGGATAGAAGTAGAGCCCGCCCTCAAGCAGAATCCGATGGAGGTCATGCACCAGCGCCCCCGAGTAACGCGAGGAATACTCGGCCGCGCGCAACTCCTCGACGAACGCCTGGACCGAGGCGTCCCAGCGCCCGTAGCGCGCCTCGTTGGCGCTGTAGTACCGGCCCGGATCCGGAATCCGGATGCCCCGATGAGTGAGCAGAAACTCCCCGATGCCGGTGTCGAGCGTGAACCCGTGCGTCCCCTCGCCCGTCGTATAGACCAGCATCGTGCTCGGCCCGTAGAGGACATAGCCCGCGGCCACTTGTTCGGAGCCAGGCCGCAACAGATCCGATTCCTCGATCTCGCCGTCGGAGGCGTGCCGGCGCCGAATGGAGAAGATGGAGCCGACGGTGCCGTTGGCGTCGATGTTGGAGGACCCGTCCAACGGGTCGACGAGCACGAAGTACTGCCCGCCCTGGCCGTGCGCCGAGACGTGCAGGGGCGCCTCCATCTCCTCGGATCCGACCGTGGAGACGAGCTCGATGTAGCGGAACACCTCGACGAACGTGTCGTTGGCGAGCGCGTCCAGCTTCTTGACCACCTCGCCTTGGACATTGACGTCGTCGGTGGCGCCGAGCACGCCCGCCAGCGCGCCCTGGTTCATCTCGCTCGCGACGAACTTGGCGGCCAATCCGATCTGGGCCAAGAGGATGCTGAACTCGCCCGTGGCTTCGGGATGGGCCTGTTGACGTTCGAGGATGAACCGATTGAGCGTGACGTAGTCCCGAGCGGCGGAGCGGAGTGAGCTCATCTCGACCAGGGCTCCCCCAACCCGATCCGGCGTCTCATGGATGGTCGCATCCGGCCACGGCCTGTGAGTGGTGCTTGGTGAGTGATCACGACGCGTCCTCCCTGGCCGGGAGTATGCCGCATGCGGGCCTCGCACACAACTGATCTCGCCAGTTGCATTGACGGCGCGAAGGGCGGACAATACGCGAACGGAAAGGGGGATGTCATGTTCCGAGCTCTCATCGTCGCGCTGGCACTCGCGATCGGGGTCGGTCTGAGTGTCAGCGCGCAGCCAGTCAACGACGACGTCACGTGCCAGCCCTTGGGAAGCAGCCTGGCGTCGATGCTGTTGCCCGGCGCGGGCCAGTGGCTCAACGGTCAGTCCGAGCAAGCCCGCGTCCAGTTCGGCATCGGCGCGGTGAACGCGGTGTTGGCCGCCTTCTTCTGGGGCGACTACGGTCCCGTGGCCGTGCCGGCCCATCTCATCTGGGCCGGCTACAGCGCCATCGACGCGGCGATCATCTGCCTGCGGGCCCATCAGCTGGACCGGGCTGAAGCCATCGCCAACTGAGCGCCGCGTCCTCGGTTGACGCCGGCCAGTCCGATCCTCTACGGTCCCGACGCGATGCACGCCCAGCGACTGGAGCGCTTCCGCCAGCGGATGGCCGCGGACGGCCTTGACGTCGCCGTCGTGATGCCCGGGCCCAATCTCCGTTATCTGACCGGCTTGACGACGAGCCCCAGCGAACGCCCCTTCCTGGCGTTCGTCCCCCAGCAGGGACCGCCCCGGTTGCTCGTGCCGGCCCTGGAGCGGCCGGCGGTGGCGCGCGCGCTTCCGGACGACGCGGTCCTCGTCGGCTATCGCGACGAGGACGGGCCGGCGGGCGCATTGACCGAGCTGGCCGCCGAGCTGGGGCTCGCGCAGGCCACGGTGGGCGTCGAACACGGACGGATGCGCGTTCGGGAGCTGCGCGCGCTGGAATCCCATGTCGATCGCGACGCCATCCGGGATCTCGGGCCGACGGCGATGGCGCTGCGCCGGATCAAGGACGCGACCGAGATTGACGCCCTGCGACGCGCCGTCGCGCTGACCGAAGAGCTGCTGGGCGCCATGGTCGAGGCGATCGAGCCGGGCGCGACCGAACGAGACGTGGTTCGGGCCTACGAGCGGGCCCGGATCGACAGCGATGCCGAAGGCGTGCCGTTTTCGCCGATTGTGGCATCGGGGCCGAATACCGACTCGCCGCACGCCCATCCGGGCGATCGAGCGCTCCAGCGCGGCGACATGGTCACGATCGACTGCGGGGCCATGGTCGAGGGCTATCCCGGCGACGTCACCCGCAACGTCGCCCTGGGCGAGCTCGACCCCGAGCGCGAGCGGATCCATCAGGTCGTGCTTGAGGCCAACGCGGCCGGTCGGGAGGCATGCCGACCCGGGGCGACGGCGGCGAGCGTCGACCGAGCCGCCCGGTCTGTCATTGACGCCGCCGGGTACGGCGACTGCTTCATGCACCGCACGGGCCACGGGATGGGCCTGGAGGTCCACGAGCCCCCGGACATCATGGCCGGCAACGACCAGGTATTGGAGCCGGGCATGGTCTTCACGGTGGAGCCCGGCGTGTATGTGCCCGGCGTCGGCGGCGCCCGCGTCGAGGACGACATGCTCGTCACCGACGACGGCGCGGAGAGCCTCACGCAATACCCGCGCGAGCTGGCCCGACGTTAGGGGCGCCCGGGCTTGCCGGTTGCTCGTCGCTTGTCCTACACTGAGGCGTCCCGGGGGACGAGGAGAGGGGATGGAGCATGATTGACACGCTATTCGTCGTGATGATGGTCGTGTTCGGCCTGATCGGGTTGATGTTTACGCTGTTCGGCGTGCTTGGGCTGCTCAACCCGAGCCGGGACCTGGCCTACAGTCCGCGCGAGCTGTTCTGGATGGCGCTGGCCGGGCTCGGCGACCTCGCCGCGGCCGCGTTTCTGTTCGGCAGCGTCTTCTGACGGACGGCCCTCGACGTTTCCCTCTCTGCCGTGCGATCGGCCTACCCGCGTTGCGCCACCCTGTCCACGGATCGATCACGGCTTGTCGGGCGCTCACTCGCGGCCATGGAGGCATCATCCGTACGGTCACCGCTGCCGATGCGCTGCGATCATGACCGAAGCCGCCCGCGGGCAGCGGACGGCTTCGCAGCTTCAAACGTCGGTTCGCTATGTCGGTCGGGTCTAGTTGGCCTCGTCCAGAGCGCCGGCCGGCTCGCCCGCCAGCATCAGGTCGATGAGATCCTGAAGGATCGCCAGGCTGAGGTCTTGGCCGCAGGTGCCGGGCAGCGATTCGTCCTCCAGCCAAAGGGCGAAGGCGGCGTCGACTTGGGCGCGCGTCAGGGTGTTGTCCAGGTTGATGTCGATCTCGCCCGTGTCGACGTCGAGATGGGCCGCGGCCAGCGGAATCGGCAGGCAGCTGAGCACCTCGACCGCGGCCTCGCCGCCGACGCCGACCACGAACGGCGCGTCGCCCAGGTCGCCCTCGCCGGAGATCTCCACGACCCCCGTTGCGGCGTCTGGGGGCACGACGACGTCGTAGGTGAGCGTCCGCGTCTGGCCGCTCGCGATCCGTTCGGGCATCACCCAGGTTCGGGCGTTGGCCTTGTAGGCGCCCGTGGCGCCGCGCGCGGTCACCTGCCACTGATCGGGCAGCGTCTCCGAGACGACGAGTCCGACCACGTCGCGATGGGCGCGGACCGTGAGCTCAACCCGGAATTGGCGCCCGGGATCTTTCGGCAGGTAGAGCCGATCGCCGGTCAGGTCGGTCTCGATCGTGCGCGTGATCTCGACTTGGCCCTTGTCGTCGGGAATCGTCGGCAGTGCCGCGTCCACCGGGATCGACAGCACCTGATGCCGCACGACTGACGTCAGTTGATCGGCACTGAGCGTGTTCGCGCACGTGCCGAGCGCCGGCGCCTCCCGTTGCCAGTCGGTCACGGCTCGGCGCATCTGCTCGCCCGAGAGCGTTTCGGATGTTCGAAGGTCAATCCGGTCGTCGCCGAGGTTGAGATGGGCGTAGGCCACCGCCGGGCTGAGGCAGGAGACGATCTCCACGTCGCTCTCGCCCATGATCGGTGCGGTAAACGACGGGGAGACGCTCTGAACGGTTCCCGAGATGCTGAGCTCCTGCGGCAACGCCGTCGTGATTGCGTCGGCGCTGGGCACGCGGACGTCGTAGATGATCCGTCGGGTCTCGTCCAGCGACAGCTGCTTGGGGAAGACCCACTGCGCCGTGTTGCCGGTGAACTTGAAGACGGCACCGTCGTTCTGCACGGGCTCGACCACCCAGTCGCTGGGCAGGGTCTCCTCGATGCCCAAGCCGTTGGTCGGCACGCCGACGCTCAGATCGATCGTCACGCGGAAGAGCGTGTCGGGCTGGGCCTGCGGCGTGGAGATCGTCCGCGTGGCGCGGGTCTCGGCCTCGCGGATCTCGACCGTGTCGGTGAACGTTGCCGCGTTGCCGTCGGCGTCGGTGAGCCGCAGCGTGACGTCATAGTCGCCCGCCTGGCGATAGACGTGCTGGAATCGGGGTTTGCTCGTCCGGGCGTCGAACGACCCGTCGCCGTCGACGTCCCATTCGTATTGCTGGATCTGGCCCGTTGACCCCGTCGCGTCGAAGTGGACGGGCGAGCCGACCCAGCCGGGCTGCGGCGAGACGCTGAAGTCGGCGCTCAGCGTCGGCCCGGCGTCCTCGGGCTCCGTCTGGACGGGTTGCTCGTCCTCCTCAGGGGGAGCGGGCAGGCCTTCGCCAATGGAGAGCGTGACCGGCTCGGACAGGCTCGGCATCGGGACGCGCTGAGGGGGGCCGCCGTCGGATGGGGCGGTCAGCAGCTTCCAGCCGACGATGCCGCGGTCGAACTGCGGCGTCACGTCCAGCGTGACCGGGGCCTGGAGCCCTTCAATGACGAGGCCGTCGGTGTGGCCCGAGGCCCATTCCCACTCGAATCGCCCGTTGGCCAGGTCGTAGGTGTCGCGGGTCGGATCGTCCCGCAAGGCCAGACGGGCCGAGGACGGAAGCCCGTCGATCCGGAACGCGGCCCGGCCGGCCGATCCGGCGTCCGGGGCGTTGTGGACGATGACCAGCGACAGCGCGTTCGTCTCCGCGTTGCGATGGACGAACAGCAGCGTGTGGCGCGGCAGCCCCTCACGGGTCAACGCGTTGAAGTCCAGCGCGGAGTAGCTGTAGAACGCGGCCGCCGAGCCCGAGGTCATGATCGGATAGACGGTCTTCTGGAACTCGCCCTGTTGAATCTGGATGGCGGGCCCGGGCTGCGCCTGGACCATCGCCCCGAATCCAATCACGCATACGCCGATGATTCCGGCAATCAGACTGGTTCGCATCATAATCACGCCCATGTCCTCAGAATAGCACGTCTGGCGTGCGGGGCCAGGGACGCGCGTCCCGTCGGGAGGCCACACGGCTCTGGCGTCACGCCACGGGGCTCAGTCTAGCGCATGGGCCGATGGCCTACGGTGCAATGAGTCACGCTCAGAGCTGAAGCTGGCTGAGCGCGTCGCGCAGCGCGTCGAAGTCCGGCATCTGGCCCGGATCGTCGGAGACCCAGCGATGGCGGACAATGCCCGTCGGGTCCAGCACGAAGACGCTGCGCTTGGAGATCTCGCGCAGGCCCATCAGTTCCTCGTGCAGCACCCCGAACGAGCGGCTGACCTCGCGGTTGAAGTCGCTCAACAAGGGAAACGTCAGCTCGTGCTGCTGGATGAAGACGTTGAGCGAAAACGGGCTGTCGACGCTGATTCCGTAGACTTGGGCATGGAGGTCGTTGAACTGCGCGAGCTGATCGCGGAACGTGCACATCTCGTCGGTGCACACGCCCGTGAACGCCAGCGGGAAGAACGCCAAAACGACGTTCTCCTGCCCGAGCACCTCGCTCAGTCGGAACTCCTCGACGTTCTCGCCGTCGGCGCGCATGGCCGCGAAGTCCGGGGCTCGGTCGTTGATCTGCAACGCCATGGGAACCTCCTTGGTGGAGCGGATGTCGGTCGATTCAGCGCTCCTAGGATACGCGCCAGCCGTCCGGTCGCCAAGATCACTGAAGAGCGGGTCCTCCTTCGATAAGCTGGGGCCAAATCCAGCCGCGTTGAGGTGGTCGCGATCGCCCCGGAATCCCCACACCGAACGCCCCAACCGAACCGCCTGATCGATGCACCCAGCCCCTATCTGCGCCAGCACGCCCACAACCCCGTGGACTGGTTCCCCTGGGGCGAGGAGGCGCTGGCGAAAGCCGAACAGGAGGACAAGCCGCTGTTCGTCTCCATCGGCTACGCCACATGCCACTGGTGCCACGTCATGGCGCACGAGTCCTTCGAGGATCCGGACGTCGCCCGGCTCATGAACGAGGCGTTCGTCAACGTCAAAGTCGACCGGGAGGAGCGGCCCGACATCGACGGGGTCTACATGACCGTCTGTCAGCTGCTCACGGGCCACGGCGGCTGGCCGCTCAACGTGATCCTGACCCCGGACAGGCGCCCGTTCTTTGCCGCGACCTACATCCCGAAAGACGCTCGCTTCGGTCGCAAGGGGATGCTCCAGCTCGTGCCGCGCGTCCAAGAGCTCTGGCAACAGGCGCGCGAGGACGTGCTCGGGTCCGCCGAGCGGATCACCGAGGCGCTGACGCAGACGACCCTCGGCCACGGCGTCCAGGACGAGCTGACCGAGGCCCATCTCCGAGCGGCCTACGAGAACCTCCGTGAGCGCTTCGACCCGGATCACGGCGGCTTCGGCTCGTCGCCGAAGTTCCCGAGCCCGCACAACGTCAGCTTCTTGTTGCGCTACGGACGTCGCACGGGCGACGAGGAGGCCCGTATCATGGCCGAGCAGACGCTGGACGGGATGCGGCGCGGCGGCGTCCACGATCATGTCGGCTTCGGCTTCCACCGCTACTCGACCGATCGCCAATGGCATCTTCCGCACTTCGAGAAGATGCTCTACGATCAGGCGACGCTGGCGCTGGCGTATCTGGAGGGCCATCAAGCGACCGATCGGCAGGCGTTTGCCGCGACCGCCCGGGCTATCTTCAGCTACGTGCTGCGCGATCTCCGCTCGCCCGAGGGCGCGTTCCACTCCGCCGAGGACGCCGACAGCGAGGGCGAGGAAGGGAAATTCTACGTCTGGACCGACGCGGAGATCCGAGGCGTCCTCGACGACGACGAGGCCGAGCTCGTCGCCGAGGCCTTCGGCGTCCAGCCCGAGGGCAACTACCGCGAGGAGGCCACGGGCGAAGAGACCGGGCGCAACGTGTTGCATCTGCAGCGGGATCTGTCCGCGTCCGAGCAGGCGCTTTGGGATCAAGCGCGAGCGAAGCTCTATGCGGCCCGCGAACGACGCGCCCGTCCCGATCTGGACGACAAGATTCTCACCGACTGGAACGGGCTGATGATCGCCGCGCTGGCGCGCGGCGGGGCGGTCCTGGGTGAGGCCACCTACACGGACGCCGCCGAACGGGCCGCGGGGTTCCTGCTGGGGACGATGCGCCCCGACGACGGCGGCCTGTTCCATCGCTATCGCGACGGCGAGGCCGGCGTCTCTGGATTCCTCGACGACTACGCGTTCCTCGTCTGGGGCTTGATCGAGCTCTACGAAACGACGTTCAAGCCCGCGTATCTTCGGCATGCCGTCGAGTTGACGGACGAGATGCTCGCCCGCTTTGAGGACACCGAGCGCGGCGGCTGCTACTTCACGCCGGAGGGTGCCGACGACGTCCTCGTCCGGCGCAAGTCGTTCGAGGACGGCGCGATGCCCTCGGGCAACTCCGTGGCGATGTTCAACCTCGTGCGCCTCGGGCGCCTGACCGGACGGACCGACCTCGAGGACCGCGCCGATCGGCTGGGCCGAGCGGCCTCGACGAGCGTCAATCAGGTCCCGATCGGCTTCACGCATCTGCTCTCCGCCCTCGACTTTGCGCTGGGGCCGACCCACGAAGTGGTCATCGTCGGCGATCCGGACGCCAGCGGGACCCAAGCGGCCCTCGAGCTGCTCCGCGGCGCGTTCCGCCCGAACACGGTGATCGTGCTCAAATCGCCCGACCGGCGCGATTCGCCCGTCGTCGAGATTGCCCCGTTTACGCGCAACATGGCGACACTGGAGGGGCAGCCGACGATCTACGTCTGCCGAGGCCATCGGTGCGAGCGACCCACCGCCGACCTTGACGAGATGCGCGCGCTCCTTGCCGCCGAGTGAGCAAAGACGTCTCTGAGGCGTATCAACCGCCGTCGACGGGCGATTTCGTCCGACTGACGGCCGGGACGGGAATGTTGAACGCCCTGTGAACCCGCGTCCATTACAATGGACCGGACGCAAAGGGGGCATGTAGATGGTGCACTACGTCTGCGAACAGTGCGGGCGCAACTGGTACTCCGCGGTGACGCG
>JAHEOA010000026.1 GCA_018609825.1 Candidatus Bipolaricaulota bacterium
CAGCCGATACAGCCGCAGCCGCAACAACAGCCTCGGGCGCAAGAGCAGGCCCCGCAGGCCCAGGAGGTTGCGGAAGCGCAGCCGCAAGAGCGGGACGTCGTGGATCTGCAAACCCAGGTCGATGGGCAGGGGCGTCCCTACGTCGACGTGCGCGGCACGCCGTACTATCTGACCGTTCACAAGAACGGTCGCATTGGCGGGCGGGTGCGCGAGCCCGATCCCGAGCAAGTCCCGCCGCTCGGGGCGGGGCATCATGTCCGAGCGTCGGAGTTCGCGCCCGGAAAGGGGGCGTATCAGATCAGCATGCAGGACGTCCCGAACGGAAAGAAGTTCGTCAGGTGGCTACGGGAACAGGGCCGCGAGATCCCCGGCGTGTTGGCCGATCTGGCGAGCCGGGAGGCCAAGCGATGAGCGCGGAACTGGCAACGTCCTGCATGGCGGATACCACGGGCGAGCAGATCGTCCAGCACGCGCGCCACCGCTGGATCGAGGGCGATCCGTCGCTGCTGGATGAGAACTGGCCTTACTCCTGCGCGGGCCACGCGCTGACCCCCTCGCCGGCGAAGGCGGGCGACGCGATCGAGCACTTGATCGCCGGGCTCAACACGATGCTCGGGGCTCGGCCGCAACTGATTCACGAGCACGTTGCTCGGCAGTCGGGCACGAAGCTCGTCCACTGGACGTACCACGTTCGCGGCCCCGTGTTGGCCGAGCTGGACCGCCACGGCGGCGAGGCGAGTGTCAAGGTGTGGGCGCAGTCGTCGGAGACGATCGGCGAGTGCCACGATGTCATTCAGGAGTGGCGCCGCGAGGAGGAGCGGGCCGCGAACGACCATATCTCGCTTGCCCTTTGCCATGATGTGAAGGGTGATCTGCGAACCCACCATACCGAGGTGTTCGCCCCTGAGCTGGGAGCGATCTATCGGAACTACCCCGCCGAAACCCGCGAAGCGCTGGTCCAGGTCAGCGAAAGCGTGGGGCGTGCGTCGGGCAAGCTGATGATCTGGCACGGCCCGACCGGGACCGGAAAAACCTACGCGGCACGCTCGATCGCGCGGGCCTACGCGGATGCGGGATACCAGCCGGTGCTCGTCAATGAGGTCCGCGCCTTTCTCGCCGAGGGGCGCTATTACGCCGATCTCTGCGACCGTTACGCCGAGCCGATGCTCATCATTCTCGAAGATGCGGCGCGCTATCTCTTGCGCGAGAACCGCCTTGATCTCGGCGACGAGATGTCGCGGCTGCTCAACGTCACGGACGGCCTGTCCGGGGCGGGCCGCAACGATATGTTTCTCATTACGTTCAACGAACCGATCGCCGAGATCGACCCCGCGCTGCGGCGGCCGGGCCGCGCGGCGGCGATCATCGAGTTCCGCGAGTTCGCCCCCAACGAGGCGATCCATTGGCTCCAAGCGCATGGGGCAGACGAACAGGGCGTGGACGGCTCGATGCCGCTGGCCGCTCTTTATGAGCGCATCGGGCAGGAGCAGATCATTTCCGAGGAGGTGAGCGAGCAGACGGGGTTCAAATAGGTAAGCTGCCCCGCCTGTCCCGTATGTACGATCGCGAAGGGCTCGCACGGCTGGCCGCTGTCATCGAGGCCGGCCCCTTTGATATTCGCAGCGATGACCCGTCGCTTTATTGTCGCAACGGCCATCTCAAGGCCGGCGACAACCTCATCGTTCACAACGGCGAGTTCCGCTGTCGCCGCTGCAAGGCCGAGGCGACGCGCCGCTGGAGGGAGTCGACATGCCGGAGCAACCAAACGGCAAGGGCCGCATAGAGCTGCCGCCGGAGGCCAAGCAGGTCGAGGTCCCGCTGCCCGCGATCGCGCTGCCGGCCTACAAGGGCGTCCACCCGATCACGCAACAGAGCCTCGATCACCTGTACCAACAGACGAAGATTCCCATTGTCCGCACCACGGGCAACGCGAACATCTGCAAGGCGCGCAACGATCTGGTTTCAACGGTTCGCGAGCAAATGCCGAAGGCGGGCGGCGTCCTGTTCATCGACGCCGACATGGCCTTCACGCCGGAGGCCGTCATGCGGTTGCTCGCGCAGTGGGAGATCGCGCCCAAGCCGGTCGCGGTGCCGTACCCGGAGCGGCATCCGCCGCATCGCTTGTGCGCTCGCCATCTCGAAGATGAGCAGGGCGACGTGGAGATCCGGCGTCCCGCCATCGGCCGGACGGTGAGCGGCCCGTATGCGGCCGGTCTCGGTTTCGCCTTGATCCCGATGGCGATCTTTGACGCGCTGGAGTTCCCGTGGTTCACCGACCCGGACGGCCGGGGCGAGGACCTGAACTTTTGGGCCGACGTGGTGGCCAGCGGCCGGGACGTCGCCCTGTTGAACGAGCCGGAGGTCGGCCACGTCACGGAAAAGGTCGTGTGGCCGGACGGGTTCAGTCACGGTCTCGCGGATCGCCCGACCGCTTCCCCCGACTAACGGTGTTCTCGTCACACCTGTTAGGTGTTTGCAGAAGACACATAGCAGTGGTAGGCTCCCTTCGGTAAGCGTCGAATGAAGGATACGCTGAACCCGTAGAGGAGTTTATCACATGCCAGAGCTACTTCTACTCATCTTGGGCGGCGCCTTGGGCGGCCTCGGTCAAGCCCTGCTTGCGGCCGCCAAGGGCGACGAATCCCCCACCTTTAGACCGGAAAAGGCCGTCTTGGCCGTCGGCCTCGGCGCTGTCGCCGGCATCCTCGGCCCGAAGTTCCTCGGCGTCGTGGACGTCACCTTCGCCGGCGCGGCGGCGGCCGGGTTGGCCGGGTCCACCGTGCTCAACCGCGTGGTCGCCACGGTCAAGCCGAAGGGGAGTAACTGACGATGGCACAGTCCACGATCGAAGCCGGCGACACGGTGCAGTACGTCAAACGCGGCGACCGGCACGAGGGCCACAAGCTCGAAGTGGTCCGCGTCGAGGAGACGTGGGATGGCACGCCTCGCTACACGCTTTTCCATAAGTTCCACAAGCGCATGATCGCCAACGTCCGTCCCGAGCAGGTGCGAAAGAAGTGATTTTCCTATGTTGAACAACCTATTTCAGCAATCCGTCGTTCGGTTGCAGCAGGCGATCTTTCTGTTGCTGGGGTATCAGGGGTTCAAGCTCGTCGTGGAGCAGATCGACTCCGTGAACCCGGTCAACGGGGTGCCGGAGCTGACGACGCTCGCGGCGCTCATGAATCCGCTCTACCTCAGCGGGCTCGCCAACGCGACGCCGCTCACCACGGACCAAGTTCGCATGTTGAGTCTCGGCGGCATCGCGTGGGGCGGCGGGCGCTTGATCTGGCTGCTCGGCCAGCGCGGCGGCTTCCAGTCCACGATCGAGCCGGTCATTCCGGCCGGCGTTCGGTAAGGAGTGAATCACCATGGCCTCTCTCCGTGGAAGGCCCATTCAGGCAGCGGTCAACAACCTGAGCGAAAAAGGGTACAGCCCGATCATCCTGAACACGAACGAGTCCACCAACGTCACGACGCGCGATCAGGCCGCGACCACGAGCGGCAACACCTACGTCCTCGCCGAGTTCACCGTCGGTCAGACCCGGCGAATCGCCCTCGTCGGCGGCGCGCTGGTCAAGCTCGACCTGAACGACAGCGGCGCCTCGAACGAGCTGGGCGAGACGGCCAACATCATCCTCGGCGTCCGCAGCGAGGACTCCGAGGCGATCTACGACGTCAAGTTGGCCGAGTTCAAGTACGCCTTCTGGTACAACAAGAGCTGGGGCGACATGGACGACGCGGACAAGAACCGCGCCCTCGGTCTCCAGTTCTGGTCCGATGAAGTCGTCAAAGAGCCCGGCTTCCGCGTCATCAGCGAGGGCCAGGAGTTGATCGTGGCGGTCTCGGAAGGCGACGCCGGCGGCAACGTCGTCTCGATGGCCACGGCGGACAGCCAGATCACCATCGACGCGATGCGCCGGACGCTGTAAGGAGGACCCATGCAGATTTTCGACATCGGCGACTTTACGCTCCAAGACACGGACGGCAACGAAACCGAAGCATGGGCTACCCTGCAAGCGCTGAAAGGGCGTGCCTTCCGCATCCTCAGCGATCTCCCGGCGTTCGTCGTTCCGCAGATGCGAACGCAGGACACCGGCCAGGACCTCTCCGGCACTTCAACCTACACGCTCAACCTCGACAACCACTTCCCGCAGTTCGGCGTGGCCGCGTGGCAGGACAGCGACTTTGCCGCTGTGGCGTTCGTCTATCCCGACGGCAACTCGCCCGGCAGCGGCAACAAGGAAAGCATCAGCTCCTACGACTACTACCCCACCGATTCGGTCGACGTCGACACGAGCGGCATCAGCACGACGGACAACCACACCGTCGACGTGTTCCACGCCGGCGTGGAACA
>JAHEOA010000027.1 GCA_018609825.1 Candidatus Bipolaricaulota bacterium
AGATGGCCGGCGGCCAGGCGGTCACGTGGAATTTGCCCATGGCCGGGTCGATCCTGGCCGCGCTGCCGACCGTGATCATCTACATCATCTTCGGCCGCTACTTCATCCGCGGCCTGTTGGCCGGATCCGTGAAGGGATAACGCATGAACAACGGCGCACGCCAAGAGTTCTCTCGCAAGCACCAACGGATCGTGTCTTTCCTGCAACAGCATGGTCTCGACGCCGTGCTGCTCGGGACGCGGGCCCACTTCGCTTGGGCCACAGGCGGGCGCGACAATCACGTCGTCCAGGGAAGCGAGAACGGATTCGCCCAACTGCTCGTCGCGCGCGAGCGGGCGTATCTGCTCGCAACCGACATCGAGATGCCGCGTCTCGAAGACGAGGAGTTGACGGGACTGAGCGTCGAGTCACTCGCCATGCCTTGGCACGCGGAGGACGTGCTGGCCACCGTTCAGAACCTGGGCTTCGATCCGGAACGGGTGCGAAGCGACATTCCCTCCTTCGGCGTGGCCCCGCTGTCGGGCGACTTCGACCGGCTGCGCTATCAGTTGACCCCGCACGAACGGTCCCGCTATCGCCAACTTGGCGCGGATGCCCGAGACGTCGTCGAAGAGATCTGCGGCGAGGTTCTGCCGGGATGGACCGAGCATGACGTCGCGGGTGAGGTCGAAGGGGCGCTCGTGGCCGAGGGCATGATCCCGAGCGTCCTGTTGGTCGGCTCAGACGAGCGGGCCTACCGCTACCGCCACCCGATCCCCAAGGCCAAGCCGATCGATCGTTATGTCATGGTCGTCGTTTGCGCTCGGCGTCACGGGCTGGTTGCCAACCTGACGCGATGCGTCCATTTCGGCGAGCCGCCGTCCGAGCTGCGGGAGCGCTTCGAGGCCGCGACGCACGTCGACGCCCGCATGATCCGGGCCACTCGGGTGGGCGTCCCCGTTGCAGAGGTCTTTCAGGAAGCCGTGGACGGCTATCGGGACGTCGGGTTCGACGGCGAGTGGAAGCTTCACCATCAGGGCGGCGCCACGGGCTACGCCGAGCGGGAATATCTCGCGACGCCCGAGGCCGAGGAGACGGTTCTTGACGGGCAAGCGTTCGCGTGGAATCCGTCGATCCAGGGCAGCAAATCCGAGGACACGATCCTCGCGAGCGACGCCGAAGGGATCGAGCGTATCACCGACCCCGGCGCCGGTTGGCCGACCCGAGTCCACACGGTGGACGGGGTCGATATCGCTCGACCGGATCTGCTGGTGCGATGAGGCCGGAACGACGCCGCGACCCAAGGCTGATCAAGTCGGTCGAAACCAAGGACGACGGCCGTCGGATCGTCTACTACGACCGCCCCGCCGACTCCCCCACAGAAACGGACGACGATGGCTGAGCTGCGCTGGCATCCGCTCCTGCGCGAGTGGACGATCGTCGCCGATGAACGCCAAGCGCGGCCCGTGTTGCCCGAAGGGAGCTGCCCGCTCTGCCCCGGCGTCCTCGAGCTTCCCCGAGATTATCACATCGCCAGCTTCGAGAACCGTTTCCCCTCCTTGCGTCCAGACCCTCGATCGCCCGACATCGATGGGGATGAGCTCTACCGCGTTCGACCCAACGAGGGCATCTGCGAGGTGCTCGTGTATTGCTCAGAGCACGACCGCGAGCCCTCGCAGCTCGGCATCTCCCAACTGACAGACTTGGTCGAGGTCTGGGTCGATCGAACGCGTGACCTGGCGCGATACGCGTTTGTGGACTGCGTCTTCATCTTTGAGAATCGCGGCGAGGACGTCGGCGTCACGCTCCACCATCCGCACGGCCAGATCTACGGGTTCCCCTACGTGCCGCCGATCGTCGAGCGCGAACTTCACAGCGCTCAGGCCTATTTCGCCGATCATGGCGTCCGTTTGTTCGATGCCATGCTCGAGCGAGAACGGGCTTGCGGGGAGCGCGTCATCTTCGATGATGAGGACTTCATCGCGTTCGTGCCGTTCTTCGCCCGCTATCCGTATGAAGTGCACCTCTACGCCGCGTCGCCCGTGCCCGATTTGCGCGCGCTGGCAACCGAGCAATACCAACCGCTGGCCCGCGCGCTCAAGACGGTTCGGCTCAAATACGACGCGCTCTTTGGCGCGCCGCTGCCGCACATGATGGTGCTCCATCAGGCGCCCGTCGACGGAGGCGACTACGATCACTACCGCTTCCATATCGAGTTCTATCCGCTCCAACGGGCCGCGGATAAGCTGAAGTATCGAGCCGGGGTGGAGAGCGGAGCCGGGACATTTACCGTGGACATCTCCCCCGAGACCATGGCCCGCGAGCTGAGGTCCATCGATGTCGATATCAACGCCTGATCTGATCGAGCGATTCGGGCGACGGTTCGGGGCATGCCCGACCGTCCATGCCCAAGCGCCGGGCCGCGTCAACCTGATCGGCGAACACACCGACTACAACGACGGACTCGTGCTGCCCATCGGCATCGACCGCACGACGCACTGTCTGCTGAACGCCCGTTCCGACGCGACGATCGAGCTCTATGCGGACGGCTACGATGCGACGCATCACGCCTCGCTTGCGCCGTTGGCGCCGCAAGGCCAGTGGAGCGACTACGCGCTCGGCGTCGTCCACGAACTCCATCAATCGGGCTATGCGCTCACGGGCTTTGAGGCGTTCGTCGCCAGCGATGTCCCCATTGGTGCGGGTTTGTCGAGTTCGGCGGCGTTGGAGATGGCGGTCGCCTGCGGGCTCGTCGCGCTGTTCAACTTGGAGATATCGGCGCTTGAGCTGATCCGACATTGCCAGCGCGCGGAGAACGACTTCGTCGGCACGCGCTGCGGAATCATGGATCAATACGTCGCCTGCCATGCCGAGATCGACCACGCGGTCTACTTGGACGCGCGAACGTTGCACCACGAGTTGATCCCGATCAACATGCCTCGGACGTCATTGCTGGTGGTCGACACGGGTGTGCAGCATGAACTGGCGTCGGGTGAGTACAACAAGCGCCGCGAGGAGTGCGAGGAAAGCGTCCGTCGGCTTCGAGAGCGCGACCCGTCGATCCGCGCGCTGCGCGACGTCACGCCCGAGTCTCTCGACGCACATCGCGGTGCTCTGCCCGATCCGTTGGACCGACGGGTTCGCCACATTGTGGAGGAGAACCGACGCGTGAAAGCGACCGTCGACGCCCTGCGAGCCGGAGACCGAGCGCGCGTTGGCGAGTTGTTCTACGCCTCACACGCGAGCCTGCGCGACCTGTACGAGGTCAGTGCCCCCGAGCTCGACCATCTGGTTGACTTGGCCCAGGAGGCCAACGCCGTCGGCGCACGCATGACCGGAGGCGGCTTCGGTGGCGCGACGATCCATCTGGTTCGGGACGACGAGATCGACGAATACGAGGCGTTCGTGACGGAGCGCTACCGGGAACGGTTCCAGCACACCCCGACGATCTTCCAGGTGCGACCCGGCGAGGGCGCCAAGGCTGAACCCCTTGATTGAGGAGTTGATTCGCAATGACGGAAGCACTGACGTGGGGCATTCTGAGCACGGCCAACATCGCCTCGAAGGCGCTCGTGCCCGCGCTGCACGAGACCGACGTCGCCGAACTGACGGCCGTGGCGAGCCGCGACGAGGCGAAGGCCCGACAATGGGCGGGCGCACACGGCATTGCTCGGGCCCACGGCAGCTACGAGGCATTGTTGGACGATGCCGAGATTGACGCCGTCTACAACCCGCTGCCGAACCATCTCCACAAGGAATGGACGATCAAGGCGGCCGAGGCGGGCAAGCACGTGCTGTGCGAGAAGCCGCTCGGGCTGGACGCTGACGAGTGCCGCGACATGATCGCGGCCTGTCGTCGCAACGACGTCGTGCTCATGGAAGCGTTCATGTATCGCTATCATGCCCAGTTTCGTCGGTTGAGGGAGCTCGTCCGTCACGGAGCCATCGGGGAGCCGTCGCTCGTGCGGGCGTCGTTCAGTTTCCCCTTGGCGTCCCTCAATCGACCGGAGAACATCCGCTGGCAGCCCGACATGGGCGGTGGCAGCCTCATGGACGTCGGCTGCTACTGCGTTAACGTCGCCAGGGGGCTGTTTGACGATGATCCCCTCCGCGTCTTCGCTCGGTCGTTCCAACATCCGGACTTCCCACCCGTGGACGCCCAACTCCAAGGGCTTCTGCAGTTTCCGGGGGATCGGATCGCGATGATCGATGCAAGCTTCCTGCTCAACGCGCAACAGACGACCGAGATCAGCGGATCCGACGGCCTCATTCGGGCCAACGGGCTTTTCAATCCCCAGAGCCCGAACGTCTATCTGCAGGTCGCGGAAGGGACCGACGTCCGCACTGAGACGTTTGATCCGCGGTATCGGTTCCACCGCCAAATCGAGCATTTCACAGCGTGCGTTCGCGAGGGGCGAACGCCCGAGACCGACGGCAAGCAGGCGGTCGGCAACATGCGCACGATCGAGGCGCTGCTGACGTCGGCACGGACGGGACAATCCGTCGACCTCGCTGGCTAGAGGGGTTGGTCAACGGGTCGGTAAAGGGAGTGTCGGATAAGCGGCAAACCACGATCCGTTGGCGCCATCGCTTCATCCGCTATCGGTCCGCTGACAGCTCCTGCACCGCCACGAACGTCCGCTCCTCGGCAGATGCCAGAATGGCGTCCGAGACGACGGCCGCTCGATAGCCATCCTCGAACGTCGCGCCGTCGGGCCCAATCGAGCGATCGTTGACGATGCAGTCGAGCAGATGAGCGATCTCGTGGACGAACGTGTGCTCCCAGCCGAGGATGTGCCCGCGCGGCCACCAGTGTTTCAGCCAGGGATGATCATCCTCGGTGACGAGTACGTTGTGGAAGCCGCGCGTCTCGGGCGGTGTGTCGCCTTCCCAGTAGACGTTCAGCTCGTTGAGCCGTTCCAGGCTGAACTGAAGGCTTCCCTTTTCGCCGTTGATCTCGATTATCTGGTGATTCTTGCGGCCCGAGGCGACACGACTGGCCTCCAACGTTCCGATGGCGCCTCCAGCAAACTCGATCGCGGCTGAGAACGCATCGTCGACGCTGACCCCGCCCGGTCCGGAGCCGTCGGCCCAAGGCCGCTCGGCGGTGAACGTCTGCGCGAGCGCCCCGACGCGCGTGATCTCGCCGACCAGGAAGCGAGCCAGATCGATGATATGAGCCCCGAGATCGCCGAGGGCCCCACTGCCGGCGGTCTCGCGCTGGTGGCGCCAGGTCATGGGATGGTTCGGGTCCACCAATGACTCCTGCAGATAGCGGGCCCGAAAGTGATAGATACGGCCCAAAGCTCCGCTCTGGATGAGTTCGCGGGCTTGGCGCAACGCGGGAACGAAGCGGTAATTGAAGCCCGTCATGTGCTTCACGTTGGCCCGTTCGGCGGCGTCCCACATCGCCTTCGCTTCGCGGGCGTCCCGTGCCAACGGCTTCTCGCAAAGCACGTGCTTGCCCGCTTCAGCGGCCGCGATGGACGGCTCGGCATGCCGGTGATTCGGGCCGCCGTTGTCGAGAAGTTGGACGTCATCGTGGGCCAGCAGCTCGCGCCAGTCGGTATAGGCTCGGTCATAGCCGTAGCGTTCGGCGGCATGCTGAACGGCCGCTTCGTCTCGCCCTGCGATGGCGACGAGCTTGGGAAACGCCGGCGGCGGATCCCACATATAAGCCAGTTTCTTGAACGCATTGGTGTGCGCCTTGCCCATGAAGGCGTAGCCGAGCATGCCAACACCCATATGGGGAATCGCCGACCGATCGGTCATGACTCGCAACCCTCGCTTTCCGGATCCACCCTGTCTGATCGTCGACAGCGCTCGGGTGCCGAGTGTATGCTACCTTCGTCGACGGAACCAAGCATGGAATCGCTCTATCCTTGGGAGGGATGCGCGTGACGTTTGACGGGAAAGTGACGATCGTAACGGGAGCCAGCACCGGCGTCGGGCTCGCGGTGGCCAAACGGTTTGCGGAAGGTGGGAGTCATGTTGTCTTAGCGGCTCGATCTCCCGAAGATCTCGATCGGGCACAGTCGGCCGTGGAACAGCTGGGCGTTGAAGCGCTCTCGGTCCCCACAGACATCAGCGACCGCGAGCAGTGCTTTGCGCTGATTGAGCAGACGATGGAGCGCTTCGGGCGCGTCGATGGTCTGGTCAACAACGCCGGCATCGGGCTCTACAAACCCGTCGAGGACGTTCTGCCGGAGGATCTGGACAAGACGCTCTCGGTCAACTTCCGCGGGGCGATGTACTGCGCTCAGGCCGCCTACAATCAGATGCGCGAGCAGGGCTCCGGGCACATCATCAACGTCGCGTCGATTGCCGGCAAGACGGGACTGCCCGGGGAAAGCGCCTACAACGCCTCGAAGTTCGCCATGGTCGGCTTCGGGCAGAGCCTCAAAAAGGAAGCGATCCACCATGGGGTTCGCGTGGACAACGTCTGTCCCGGCGGCATCGACACGCCGTTCTGGGAGAAAGTCCCCCATCCGCCGGACACGTCCAACTTCCTGACGGCCGATGACGTCGCCGGGTTGGTGGCCTACATAGCCAGCACGTCGGCGCGCATGGTCTTCGACGACATCACGGTCAACCCGAGAAATGAGTTCATCGAGCGCTTTGCCTGATTCGGTCCTGGGAACGAGCGAGGACTAGGCGGCCACGGTTTCGCGAATCGCCGCCTTGGCGGCGTCGAACGCCTGATCCAGATGGTCAGGGTTCGGTCCGCCGCCTTGAGCGAACTTCGGATGGCCCCCGCCTTTGCCGCCGACCTGTTCGGCGGCTTGGCGCACCAGGTCCCCCGCATGGATCTGTTCGGTCAGCGTGTCGCTCACCTTGCAGACGACGACGGCCTTGCCGTTGTGCCCACTGCCGAGCAGCACGACGCCCGGCCGGATTTTGTCCTCGATGAGATCGGCCAGCTCCTTGAGCGCGTCGCCGTCCAGATCGGCACGCGCGGTGACCGCGTTGACCTCACCCACTTGCTCGCTCTGTTTCAGGAGCTCATCCCGCGTCTGTTGAAGCTCGAGATGCTGGAGCCGCTTCAGCTCTTGCTCCAACGTCGTCTTCTGCTGTAGCAACGCGTCCACTTTCCGGACCAGCTCGCCCTCGGTGGCGTCGAGCTTGGCGCTGATCTTCTGGAGGCGCTGCTCCTTCTCCAGCAGGTGGTTGAACAGGTTCTGGCCGGTGGCCACATAGACGCGCCGAACGCCCGCGGACACGCCCTCTTCGCGCGTGATCTTGAACAGCCCGATCTCGCCCGTCCGCTCGACGTGGGTCCCGCCGCACAGCTCGACGCTGAAGGGCGATCCGTTCCCGTTCTCACTCGGGATCGACACGACCCGGACCTCCTCCTTGCCTTGATAGTCCTCGGGGAAGAGCGCCATGGCTCCCTTGGCTTTGGCCTCCTCCAGCGGGTCGTAGAAGATCTCCACCGGCCGATCGTCGAGGATGACTTCGTTGGCCATGTCCTCAATCTGTCGGATTTCATCGTCGTTCAGAGCGTCAAGATGCGTGAAGTCGAAGCGGAGTTCGTCGGGCGCCACCCGCGAGCCGGCTTGGATGCCGCCGACGTAGCCCAGAACCTTGCGCAGCGCGGCATGCAGAACGTGGGTCGCGGTGTGGTTTCGCTGCGTGGCCGCCCGCCGCTCGCGATCGATGGCCAGCGTGCATTCATCGCCCACGGCCAAGCTTCCGTCCGTGACCCGGACGCGATGATAGGGCGTGCCGTCCTGCGCCCGCTGCACGTCGAGCACCTCGGCTTGGGCTCCCGCCGAGGTGATGCGGCCCGTGTCGGCGACTTGGCCGCCTCCTTCGGGATAGAACGGCGATCGAGACGCGAGGAGGATCGCGTCCTGCCCCTGCTCGACGTGATCGATGGCTTGACCGTTCATGTCCGCCAAGTGGATGATCTCCGAGCGGCACTCGGGCGTGTTGGGATCGGATTCGCACTCACAGTGGGCCACGTCGAGCCACAACGGGGGAACGCCGTCGCTCTTGGCGCCCGCGGCCGAGCGCTCCCGTTGGAGCTCCATCTCCTGTTCAAAGCCTTGGCGATCGACGGAAAACCCGTGCTCCTGGGCGATGTCCTCGATGATCTGAATGTGGAAGCCGTGCGTGTCGTGGAGGAAGAAGGCCTCCTTGCCGGCGATGGTGTTCTCGCCCTGGGCCTTCTTCTTGCCGATGAGGTCCTCGATGTAGTGAATACCCGCTTCGAACGTCCGCGCGAAGCGCTGTTCCTCCTGGCCGACGGCTTTGAGGATGAAGTCGCGGCGCTCGGGCAGCTCCGCGTAGAAGTGGCCCATCTCGTCGACGACGGTCTCGACGATCTCGCCGAGGAACGGGCTTTCCAGGCCGAGCTGTTTGCCGAAGCGAATGGCCCGACGGATGAGCATGCGGAGAATGTAGCTGCGCTCCTCGTTGCCGGGGACGACGCCATCGGCGATCAAGAACGTCATTGCACGTCCATGATCGGCCAGGACGCGATACGGGACGGGCTGCTCGTTCATCTCGGCGTCACGATGACCCGTGAGGTCTTGCACTGCCTGCATCAGTGGTCGGAAAATGTCGGTGTCGTAGTTGGTGGCGCCGTTCTGTAACACGGCTGCGATGCGCTCGAAGCCCATGCCGGTGTCCACGCACGGCGCGGCGAGGTCGGACGTCTTGCCGTCGTCGTCCGTGTGGTACTGCATAAAGACGAGGTTCCAGATCTCCCAGAAGCGATCGCAGTCCTCTTCAACCGAGGCCGTGTAGGGGGTACAGGTCCCGTTGTGGGCGCACGTGCATCGTTCAACGCCGCGATCGTAGAAGATCTCCGACGAAGGGCCGTTGGGGCCCGTCTCGCCCATGGACCACCAGTTCTCGCTGGCAGGCAAGCGACCGATCCGCTGGTCAGGAACACCCGTGATCTCGTGCCACAATCGTGCCGCTTCCTCGTCGTCCTCGTAGACCGTCGGCCAGAGGCGCTGCGGGTCAAGTGTCAGCCAGTTGAGGAGGAAGTCCCAGGCGTACTCGATGGCGCCCTCTTTGAAATAATCCCCGAATGAGAAGTTGCCGAGCATTTCAAAGAACGTGTGATGGCGTGGACTCGGACCGACTTCTTCAATGTCGTTGTGTTTTCCGCTTACCCGGAGACACTTCTGTGATGTGGCTGCCCGGGCGTACGAGCGCCTATCCAGCCCGAGGAAGACGTTTTTGAACTGGACCATCCCGGCGTTGACGAACAAGAGGGACGGGTCGTCGGGCACGAGTGGGGAGCTTTCCACGACGGTGTGGCCGTTCCTCTCGAAGAAGTCGAGAAAGGCTTGTCGGACCTCAGCGGCCTTCATGATTTCCACCTACTGGATGAGAACCTGTCTTATGTGTCGTGTGCTTGCCGCCCTTTGCGGACGGCCACACGCCTTAACGCCATTGTCTCGTTCAGGCTTCCGGATGGGACCAATTCTAGGCGAGCTTTCAGGACACTGCAACAGTCGCTCATTGACGGACGAGTTGTGCGTGCCGTAACCTGCAGTGTTGACCATCCATCCCCTGAATCTCTCGTCGAGGAGGAAGCACGTATGGAAGCCCGATCGATGGACTTTCTGAAGCGCCTGATGGGGACAATCAGCCCGTCGGGCTACGAGCAAGAGGGCGCGCGCGTCTGGCGCCAAGAGGCCGAGACGTTTGCCGAAAGCGTCTGGGGCGACTCGCACGGCAACAGCTTCGCGATGCTCAACGAGGGCGGGCGCCCGCGCGTGATGTTCGCGGGCCACATCGACGAGATCGGCCTGATGGTGACGCACATCGACGAGAACGGCTTTCTCTATGTCCAGATGGTCGGCGGCTGGGATCCGCAAATATTGCCGGGCCAACGCGTCCATATCCGGACGAAGGACGGCGACATCACGGGCGTGCTGGGCAAGAAGCCGATCCACCTCATCGAGAAGGACGAGCGCGACAAGGCCGTCAAGGTCGAGGACGTCTGGATCGACATCGGGGCCAAGGATAAGGACGACGCGGAAAGTCTCGTGCGGATCGGCGATCCGGCCGTCATTCAGTACGGCTTCGAGGAGCTGCGCAATGGATTGCTCGTCTCGCGGGGCTTCGACGATCGCGTCGGGGCATTCGTCGTGCTGGAGGCGGCGCGCCTGCTGGCGGACATGAACCCGAGTGCTGAAGTTGTCGCTGTGGGAACCGTTCAGGAGGAGATCGGACTGCGGGGTGCGCAGACGAGCGCGTTCGGTCTCGACCCGGACGTCGGCGTGGCCGTGGACGTCGGCTTCGCCTCGGACTTTCCCACCATGGAGGAGATGAAGAAGAAGGTCGGCGACGTCAAGATGGGCGAGGGGCCGATGATCGCACGCGGCCCGAACATCAATCCGGTCGTCTACGATCACTTCGTGCGCACGGCCGCCGCCAACGACATTCCATGGCAGCCCAACGGCGAGCCGCGCGGCACGGGCACCGACGCCAATGCCATCCAACTGTCGAGGGCCGGCGTGGCCACCGAACTGATCGGCATTCCGAACCGCTACATGCACACGCCGGGCGAGTTCGTCCATTCCGATGACCTAACGAACAGCGCGCGACTGATCGCCCACACGGTCGCCGGTTTTGATGCTGACACCGACTTCACCGCCTGAGGTCAACGTGAGCCCATTGCCCGATGGCAGAAGGCCGGCTGGCGGACGTCGAGACTGTCGAGTCCAGAGCGCCCGTTCCCGTTGAGACGTCGGTTCTCGGGTTGAGATGCGACAGGGATGCCCGAAGAGCGAGGGAAGGCTGTCGGACGACGCCTCGACCGCCGGTTACCAGGGAACGACGGAACGCAAGAATCGACATCGAAAAGGGAGGCATTCGCCATGACGCGATCACAAGCCGCACGATGGATGCTGACGGCCCTGGTCCTGTCGCTGGCTTTGGCGATCAGTGCCGAAGCTCGGGACAGCGGCCACAGTCAGACCCGGCCCGCCGTGGAATGGCGCTGGTTCCACAACATGTCCGTCTCGGACGTCAACGCCCAGATTTCGCAAGGATTCCGTCCGATCGATCTGGAGGTCGAGCGAACGACCCCCTTCCGCTTCAGCGGAGCGTTCGTGGCCAATCAGGGGGCGTATCAACGAACGTTCTGGTGGTACCACGGCACGCTCGACTTCATTCAGGACAAGGAGGTCCAGAACAACGCGCGCTACATCGACCTCGAGCGTTATCAGGCCGGAAATCAGACGCGTTACTTGGCCATCATGGTTCGGCGCCAGGTCGACTGGCTCTACTACCTGCAGGCATCGCTGCAGTCGATTTTGGACACCGCGGCCAGCCAGAACGCCCGGGTCATCGACGTCGAGCCTCATTCCGCGGGCAGAGGGTCCGGATTCGACGCGGTCATGACCAGCAACACGGGCCCGAACAACAGGCGCTGGTGGCTCTATTCGGGTCTGACCGATGCCGAGGTCAACGACAAGACGCAGCAGCACCAGGCGCGTCTGATCGACATCGAGGTCGGTGGCAACGACACCTTTTCCGCCGTCATGGAGCGGCCCAAGGGGCCGAACGAGGCGGGCAAGTTCTGGTGGTACCATGGCCTGACCGAGGCCGAGGTCAACCAACGAGCCAACCAGCATGCGGCCCGGATGATCGACATTGAAACGTACCGCATCAACGGCCAGAAACGCTTTGCCGTCATTCTCTTGCAGAACGGGCGCTAAGTCGTTCGTCATCTTTCAGTCAATCGGCACGCGGCGAGGGCGTATCGCCAACCCATCCCGCTCGCCGCGTGCCCTCACCGCCAGCGAGTTGCAATCTGAAGGGATCTAGACTTGTCGGGTAGGGCTGTTGAGCGGACGGCGTTGCTCGTCGTCCGAGGATGCGTTACCATCGTGGCGGTTCGGCGGCGTAGCTCACTTGGTTAAGAGCGCCCGTCTCATAAGCGGGAGGTAGTGGGTTCGACTCCCACCGCCGCCACCCGACGCTGGGGACGTAGCTCAGATGGGAGAGCGCCGCGTTCGCAACGCGGAGGTCGCCGGTTCGAGTCCGGTCGTCTCCACCAGCTCGCCCATCGCCGCTCGCGAGGGGCAATCGCCGGTTAATCGCCGCAGCCTTCCATGTTGCCGCAGCGGCAGACCTTGTGGCATCCGACGACGATATCCCACGGCTCATCGCAGATTGGGCAACGGTTGGGGTCGACCGACTGCTGGGTGAGCCGTTCCCATTCGGCGCGATCCAGGCCCATGGATGGCCCATCCAGTGTGTCCCCGACCGTCGTCCAGCGACGGGTCGACGTATGCTGCCGATCGTCTGATAACGCCATACCCCTGCATTGTACGATCTGATCCTCGTTTGTCGAACGCGGGTGCGACATCTACAATTCGGTTCCTATGGATCCCGAAGATGCCGTCGTGGCCTTTCTGCGCTACCTGCGCCATCGCGGGCTCCACGTGACGGCGGCCCGCGAACGCGTGGCGCGCGCGGCCTGTGGCATGGACGGCCACTTCAATGCCGGCGATCTCTGGGCCGAACTGCGCTGCGATTGGACGTCGACGGCCCCGGCGACCGTCTATCGCTCGCTCAGTCTGATGGTCGATGCGGGCGTGTTGCGACGACTGGACTTCGAGGAGGGGGCGCAATACGAACTCGTTATGGGTCGACCCCGCCATGAGCATCTGGTTTGCGAGCGATGCGGGCGCATTTTGGAGTTCCGCGATCCTGAGCTCGAGGCCCGTCTCGCGGAAGCCGGCGACGACCTCGGATTCCAACCGCACCGACACCAGTTGATCATCTGGGGGCGATGCGCGGCGTGCCGGCGGAACGGGCAACCGTGATGGGGTTATGGAGAACGGCTATGCAAAGGCAGAGGCCGCCCACGCTCGGTTGGGCGGCCTGCCGCACGGGGTGTACCTGTAAGGAGGTGGATCTGGGCTCCCCTCTCACCCGTTGATCCGTTGTTCAGGAGGCCTCGACATGTCCAGCGATGTCCATTTACTGTTGTTGCCTAGCAAGCTGACCCCACTCTACCTTGCCCAGGGTCCAAAGAGAATGGATGCCAGGTGGAAATTCGGTGAAAGCTCATATTGAGCAACCGTTGCAGACTCTATGACAAGGAGGGCGCTATGAGGACGGTCCACGCCAACGGGGCCGAGATCCCCGCACTCGGGTTCGGCACCTTTGAGATCCACGGCACTCAGGCCGAGGAAATGGTCCACCACGCTCTGGATACGGGGTATCGACACATCGACACCGCCCAAGCCTATGAGAACGAGGCCGACGTCGGCCGGGGCATGGAGCGATCGAACGTCGCTCGGGGGGACATCTTTTTGACCACGAAGATCCTCCCGCAGGACTTCGGCCGGCGCGATCTGCCCGTGGCCATGGAGCGCAGCCTGGATCAGCTCGGCACGGACTACGTCGACCTGGTGCTCTTGCACTGGCCCAACCCCCAGGTCCCCCTGGCCGACACGATGGAGGCGCTCCAGGAAGTCCGCGAGGCCGGCCATGCCAATCATGTTGGGGTCAGCAACTTCACCGTGGCGCTTCTGAACGAGGCGCTGGCGCACAGCGACGTGCCGCTGGTGACCGACCAGGTCGAGTACCACCCATTCCTGAGTCAGGCGCCCGTGCTGGACGTGGTGCGCGCCAACGGCATGTCACTGACGGCCTACAGCCCGCTGGCCAAGGGCGACGTCGCCAAGACCGAGGCGCTCCAACGCATCGCGAAAACGCATGGCAAGACGCCGGCGCAAGTCGCGCTCCGTTGGCTGATTCAACAGGACCAAGTCATCGCGATCCCGAAGACGGCCAACCCCGAACGCGTCGAGATCAACTATCAAATCTTCGACTTCGAGTTGTCAGACGATGAGATGGCCCAAATCCACGATCTGGCCCATCCCGACGGACGTTACGTGAATCCACCGGGCTTGGCGCCGGAGTGGGACACCTGATCGGATGACCCATGGGCAAGCGTCGGTCTGCGCCATCGTTCGTTATCCCGTCAAGTCGTGCGCGGGGCAGGCGATCGATCGTGCCGAGCTGGACCCGTTCGGCATCGTCGGTGATCGGCGTTGGCTGATCGTCCAGCCAAATGGGCGGTTCGTGACCCAGCGGGACGCCCCGGAGCTGGCGTGCGTCCAGCCGACACTGAACGAGGACGGGATAACCCTGTCGGCGCCCGGCATGGACGCCATCGAGGTTCCCGCAGACGATCGGGGCCCGGTCCTTGAGGTGCAGGTCTGGAACGACCGCTGCGAGGGCGTTGACCAGGGCGACGATGCGGCGGCGTGGGTGAGCCGGTATCTTGGATCGCCCTATCGGTTCGTCAAGATGGGTCCCGGCTTCGCGCGTCCGGTGGACGCGGCTCATGCCGTGGCCCCGACCGATCGCGTCAGCTACGCCGACGGCTATCCGCTCCTCTTGACGAGCCAGGCCTCCCTCGCCGAGCTGAATCGACGGATGGATGGTCCCGTGCCCATGGATCGGTTTCGGCCCAACATTGTGGTCTCCGGGACGGCGCCGTTTGAGGAAGATACGTGGAGGACTATTCAGATCGCCGACGTGACCTTCCACGTCGTCAAGCCGTGTGCCCGTTGTGTCGTGACCACAACCGATCAGACGACGGGGGAGCGCGGCAAGGAACCGCTCGCGACCCTTGCCACGTTCCGTGGCGATAGCCAGGGCAACGTCTGTTTCGGCCAAAATTTGATTCACACGCCCAAGC
>JAHEOA010000028.1 GCA_018609825.1 Candidatus Bipolaricaulota bacterium
CTCGCGGGCCTCGTGCTCAAGCAGCCGGTCAAACCGGGCCACATTCGGCTGGATAAGCGCGTGGTCCGCTTCATGACCGAGCACCAATACGCGCGTTCCGAACGGGCGATGCCGCTTGACGACAAGCTGGCCCGGCTGCGCGAGGCGTCGGAACGCGGTCAAGACGTGGAGATCGTCTATCTGAAGGCCTCCGACGAGCGCTCGCGCCGGCGGCTGACGATTCGGGAGGTCGGCGAGATGGCCTATCAGGGCCGGACGTTCCCGGGCGTGCGCGCCTACTGCCACGCGCGCCGGGCCGAGCGCGTCTTCCGCGTCGACCGGATCCTGGAGATCGATCCGACGTCCAGGGAAGGACGCTAACCCCCGCCCGACCAACTAACCGGTCGCCCACGGGCAGACGACGCCCGCATGTCGCCGCCCGCACGCCCAACAGGGCTTGGGCGATCCGCCCCTCTCGATGTCCCGAACGACCCGTTCGATGCTCGTCAGCCAGGTCCGGAACCCAGACATGGGCAGCTCGTCCATATCTCGGTACAATAGACCGAACTCCCACCGCAAAAGCGGATACGCGGCGATCGTCGCGCCGTGATCCTCGTGCATCTCCGCGATCATGTGGCGCTTGGCGTCCGATTCGGTCAGGCCGGGGTCCGGGTCCACGGGACCATGCTATCGGGACGCCGCACGCGTGTCTGTGCCGCGGGAGAATCATGGGGTTCCCCGTCGGACCGAGTCCCCGGACAATGGGGGAGACGAGATTCGGCCGGACAACCGGCAAGCCCGACCGCCCCTCGATAGTGCCGCAAGCGACGGGCGTCGTCGTGTGGAGAGCTCGCCACACCCCTGAGGCCTTGACCTCCAGCACAGAAAGGAGAGCCGCCATGACCCGCGAATGGATACGCTATCAGCACTATCCGGATCGTCCTCGCAACCGCGCGCCGTGGGGCAGCCTCGGGATCGTCCTGCTCAGCCTGATCCTCGCCCTCGTCGTCCTCAGCTAGCGACCGAGCACCCCAACGACGGGACACCCTCTCGTCGCCCGGGGATGCAGCGCAGCGGCGTTCTTCAAACTGAACGAGTCGGGCAGGTATTGGCCACAACAGCGAATTCGCCAGGGGCTCGACCGTGAGCCCCTGGCGTCTCATCCTCTCGCGGCGGTACCGGATTGAGGCAAAGGAGGTTCGATGTCTAGCAAGTTGCCCTCATGTTACGCCCCAATCGAGTGCCTAGAACATGGAAGCGAAGTGGAATTTCGGTGAACCCTCCAATAACCGCGACCGATCGGGAAATCCGTCTGTCCATCCTCAGAGCCTCAACGCGATCAACGCCGCCGCCGCGGCCAGGACCAGAACCAACGCCCCGAGGAAGACGCCCGTCGGAACGCTCGGCGCCCGTGGCTCGGGCTCGCCGCGGACCAGTCGCATGTAGCGGGTCCAGTTCCAGGGCGGGCCGGGGTCGGGCTTGGTCGGCTTGATCTCGCTGTGCCCGACGACGTGCGCGCGATCGATCGGAATGTCATAGGTCGCCGCCAAACGGCGGACGAGCTTCGCCGACGCCCGGTACATCTCCTCAGATGGGTAGTCGGGATCGCCCGTGTGGCCCGCGTGCTCGATCCCGATGCTGTTGGCGTTCAAGACGCGACTCGCGGGCCACTCGCACTCCGCCGGGTCGCTTCCGAGGGGACAGGTTCCGGCGTGCCAGGCGGTGTTCGCCTCGCGGACCATCTGCACGATCGTCCCATCCCGACCCACCAGATAGTGGGCACTGACTTCCCGTGAGCCGCGGGCGATCGTGCGGATCCCGCTCTGCAACGAGCCCTGGATGGTGTGAATCACGATGTAGTCGACGGTCGACGCCCGGCCCTCCGTGTAAAACTTGGCTCGACAGGTCGACGTCACTGTCTCCTGGTCCGCCTGCGCCAACGGCACGGTCGGGCAGGCGGGGACGTCCCTGGCCAGTCCCGGTACCGCGGAGACGGCCCCGACGAGCGCCATTATCCCGATCAGGCGCACGACGAGCGTCACGGGGATTCCCTACGCACATCGCCCGGCCGGATCGTCACGCGGGCTCGTCGGATCCGCGAATCCCCCTCGAGCCATCTCGTCATGATCGATTCACTCGCTTTGAATCGGGCCCGCGCCCGTCGCGCGGCATCGTCTTCGTCGAGGTCTCGACCGTCCGCGATCGGCGTCGTCCGCACGCGGCCGCGAAGCGAGACCGTGTAGGCCAGACCGTCGCGGGTCCGTTGGGGAGCCTCGGAGGACGTGGGCAGATCGTCGACGATGACGGCGCTTTCGCGATGATCGGCATCCAGTCGTTCCGCCACGACCTCGCGGACCATGTGGGTGGGGCTGGCATATCCCGCAGCATCCTCGGCGATCTCGACGTCCACGACGAGCTCGCCGACCCCGACCCAGTGGCGTTCCGATGCCCCCATCGTCGCTCCTGTCCGAGCACTGCCCGGGACGTCGTGGGCTTATCCCCTCCCGGCGGCGCCCTGCCTCCCCATCGGTCGGGCGACCCCGTCGCGAACAGGCCTCACATCGACGCTGTGACCGCGGGTGACGAATGGGATTCCGCCGCGAAGGTGACGCATGCTACACTCGGAGCTTACCATGGAGGTGAGACGCACCACGAACGGCGTCAACGCGTGATTTAGAGCCTTAGAAAAGAAAAGAGCTCCTGCGGCAACAGGAGCCCGCCGACGGTGGTGCTGGAACAAGTGCAGTTCCCAGCATACACCGGATGGGGGGAGTGTGTCAACTCCTCGCCATCCGACATTCCCCGGGTTATTCAGCGTCAGAAGGGCAAATCCTCGCTGGAGGTCTTCCTCGACCTCTATCGCCATTCGGATCGGGACGGGCGGTTGGCGCTCGACGCGGCCGACGTGGCTCAGCGAACCGGCTTCAGCCGCAAGACGGTCTATCAAGTTGTTAAATTCCTGCAGCGGGTCAACCTGCTGTTCCTGGAAGAGCGGCGGACCGGCCGTGGCCGACACTCCCGCTATCGACTCAACTGGCAGAAGCCAAGGGATGGGCGCCTCCGCCAGAAGTGTCACCCCCATAAGTACGAGACGTCGAACGGCAACACAGCCTTCAAGGACACCCCGGTGTCCCCAAAGGCCTTCCAACACCAACGCCCGACCGACTTCGCGGGGCGTCAGGCAATCCTCGACCGACTTCCAGGGCATGTGACGCTGGTGAAAGGGGCCCGCTACTGGCGCTATTGCCTGGAGCGGATCCGAACGGGCGCCTGGCGGCTCGGCGCCGACCGGGCGACGAGCGACGTGATCGCCGGCGCATTGAGTGCCCGGGTGACGGGCCGGCCGCTGGCCGAGTATCGGAAAATCGCGGCGGAGCTGAATCGCCGCGGGGCCGAGCTGGTCGAGTGCGTGCGTCGGGCCTGGCGTCGCGGCCGCCGGGCGGCGTATGCGGCCTGCCGGGCGGCGCTCGTCCGGCTGCTCAGGGGCGAGCCGATTCAGGATCCGCCCACAAAGCGTCGGAAATCGGAGAATAACTGGAACGGCGGCTACGACCTCTCGAGACCCGGCGGGCGCCGGCGCTATCTCGACATTGCCCGCGAGCTCGCGAAGGCCGGCGCCCCCTGTCCGCGCTGCGGCGAGCGACTTGCTCGAAAGCTGTTCCGGGACGACGCGGCGATCGCGTTCCGTGAAGAGGGGTTGTGTCGCTGCGTCTACATTGCGTTTGATCGGGAGGCGCTGGCGCGAGAGGAGCGCAGTCGCCGGGAGGGGGGCGGGCCGATGGTCGCTCACCGGGTCGCCCGGCGCTCGCGGCCGCCGTCATGGCTCCCGAGGCCCCTTGCCGAGGCACGGACATGACCATCATCCCACGGGCCCATTCGTTACATTGGTGGACGACGGCGGCGCAACGAGCGCCGAGCGCGGCTGGACCTCCCTCATCGGTTGAGGGGATCACGCTCAGACGCAAAGGGAACGGAGATGACCATGACCACGGGAAAGGTTGCCCTGATCGCCGCGGGCGGCAGCGGCATGGGCGCCGACGCGGCCCGACGACTGGCGCGCGACGGCTTTCATGTGGGGATCCTGTCGCCGTCCGGGAGGGGCGAGCAACTGGCCAACGAGCTGGACGGCGTCGGCGTGACCGGCTCGAATCAGTCCACCGACGACCTCCAGCGGCTCGTCGACGGGGCGATGGCCCGCTGGGGGCGGGTCGACGTCCTGGTCAACTCGGCCGGGCACGGGCCACGCGGGCCGGTGCTCGAGCTCAGTGACGAGGACTGGCACGCGGGGCTCGACGTCTACCTCTTGAACGTGGTTCGGCCCACGCGGCTGGTCACGCCGATCATGCGCTCGCAGGGCGGCGGGGCGATCGTCAACGTCTCGACCTTCGCCGCCTTTGAGCCGGACCCGCTATTTCCCACGTCGTCGGTCTTCCGCGCCGGGCTGGCCAGCTTTGCGAAGCTCTTCGCCGACAAGTACGCCCCCGACAACGTCCGGATGAACAACGTGCTGCCGGGCTTCATCGCCACGTCCTCGGAGTCGGACGAGCTGCGCGCCCGGGTCCCCATGGGCCGCTACGGGAAGACCGACGAGGTCTCGTCGCTGATCTCGTGGCTGGCCTCCGAGGAAGCCGCCTACATGACCGGCCAGAACCTGCGCCTGGACGGCGGCCTCACCCGGTCGGTCTGAGCGATGCCCATGGCGCTGCGGTCGGGACAGGACGGATGAGATGAGCGACGGCTCCAGGACGGAAGACTCCATGCTGTTCGTCTTCGGAGGACTGCCGGGGGTGGGCAAGACGGAGCTGTCGCAGGACCTCGCACAGCGACGGCGCGCCGTCCATCTGAGGGTCGACACCATCGAGCAGACACTGCGCGACCAAGGACAGACTGTGACGGGGCCCGAGGGCTACGTCGTCGCCTACCGATTGGCCCGCGACAACCTCCGATTGGGGCTGTCGGTCGTGGCCGACGCGGTCAACCCGATCGCGCTCACCCGCCGGGCGTGGCGCGAGGTCGCGGCCGACGCCGGCGTCCGCTGTTGTGAGATCGAGGTGGTCTGCTCCGACGAGGCCGAACACCGGCGCCGTGTCGAGTCGCGAGCGTCGACAGTGCCCGGCCTGCGCCCGCCGGCCTGGCAGGAGGTGCTTGAGCGCGAGTACGAGCCCTGGCCCGAGGCCGCGATCGTCGTCGACACGGCCGGCGAGACGCCCGCGGGGAGCCGGGCGGCACTGGCGCGGGCCCTCGCCGAGCTCGGGATATCCGCATGAGGCGGGTTCCCTGAGCCTCCGGCAACAGGAGGGATGCGCCCGGCCCCCAACCCGCGCACGCAAAAGAACGCCAGCGAGTGCTTGCGAACGGGGAAGGTCGCCCAACCGTGCCACGGAAGCCCCGACGCCGAGCGCGCAGCGGGCCGCAATCCGTATGGTAGGCTGGGTGACGCCGATTGAGATCAACGCGACGAACGGCGACTGAACCCCGAGCGAGAGGAGGTCGTTCGTGATGCGCGTCCGTGCGCTGCCCCTCGCGGCACTGATCATCTTGATCGTCGGGCTCGTCGGCGGCGCCGACGCCGTCGGGCGCGCCGACGCCGTCGGCGGCGACCGAGCGTTGTCGCAGGCCGAGCCGCCCACCGTCCGGATCACCCAACCCTCCGACCTGGCCGCCGCCATCCGAGGCCAGGAGCTCGTCATTGAGTGGGTCACGGCCCGCCTCGACCCCGACGGCACGATCGAGGTCTGGTTCCGCCCGCCGAAGGGCGACTGGCGCCTGTTGGCCGAGCGCAATCCCGGCGATGGGTCGCTCGCCTGGACGGTGCCTCACGTCGACCGCGACGGCGTCGGCCGCCTTTGGGTCGGCAACCTGACCAACCCGGATGGCGAGACCACGGAGGCCCAATATGAGGCCTTCCACGAGACCCGCCTCCGGATCCTGGCCGACGGCCCGCCTCCCAGGGCCCAGATCGCCACGCCGGGGCCCGGCGCCCGGATTGGGGCCGAGCGGGACGTCCACGTCGGCTGGGCCGCGTCCCACCTCGACGGCGCCGGCACGTTCGAGGTCTGGGCCCGCGTCGCTGGCGGGGACTGGCAGAAGCTGGAGGCGCGCGCGCCCGGCGCCGGGGCCTTCGTCTGGACCGCGCCGGAGGTCGACGCGCCCACCTCGGCAACGATCTGGATCGGAAACCTGACCAACCCGGCGGGCGAGGGCGACGTCGAGCAGTACGAGGTCTTCGACGAGGTCAAGGTCCGCATCGTCCCCCAGGCCGCCTCCCAGGGGCCCGACGTTGCGTCGGTCGAGTTTCCGGAGACGATCGCGGGCGACGCGGAGGACAACCAGGGCGAGGTCCGCTTCCGCGACCCCGACGGCGATCTCGCCTGGGCCGAGTTCAACGTCGTCGAGGCCGACGGGGACTGGGCGCCCTTCCGATTCGACCCGGAGGTGCGCGGCCAGAGCCGGGGCTCGTTCCCCTTCGCCATCCGCTGCAACCATCAAGGCGGCGACCCACTTGAGGTGACCTACGCGGTCACGCTCGTCGACGAGGCGGGCAACGCGAGCGCGGCCGAGCCGTTCAGCTTCACCTGCGAGCCCGCGTCCTAGACGGCGCATGCGGCCCGGCGTCGCCTGAAGGGCGATTGGCCCGGCCCGACTGGGACCCCGATAATGCGACGGATCTTATGCGTGCAAAACCGTGGCTGGCCCAGCTCTTTGGCCTCGAACTCCTGTTCGTCTTCCTCTGGAACTCGGGCTTCATCGGGGCCGAGTACGGCCTGCCCTACGCCGGCCCCTGGGCGCTGCTGTTCTGGCGTTATGCCGCGCTGAGCGGGGTGCTCGCGCTTTGGCTGGCCCTGACCGGTCGGGTCACGTGGCCGGGCCGGGGGCCGGTCGGCCGGACGGCCTTGGTCGGCGTTCTCGCCCACGGCGTCTGGCTGTCGTGCGTGCTGGTGGCGCTGGACATGGGGGTGCCGGCCGGCATCGTGGCCCTGGTGACCTCCCTACAGCCCCTATTGACCGGCGCCCTCTCGGGCGTTGTGCTCGGCGAACGGACCGACCCGGGCCAATGGCTCGGCTTGGCGCTCGGGTTTGGCGGCGTGGCGATCGCGGTCAGCGCGCGGATTACCCAGGACGCCGCGACGCCCACCTTCGGCTACCTGGTTCCCTTCGGCTCGGCCGTCGGCATCACGGTGGCCAGTCTCTTGCAGCGGCGCTGGGCGCAGCAGGGCACCGCTGAACGCCTGCCTCTCGATCAGACGCTCTTCTATCAGAGCGCCGCGACCGCGCTCGCGTTGGTTGTTCCCGCCTGGTGGCTCGAGGGCTTCGCCACGCAGTGGGCGGCGCCGTTTGTCGGCACGATGGCGTGGCTGGTGGTCGCGGTCTCGCTCGGCGCTTACTGGGCCATGTGGCGTCTGCTTGCCCGCCAGGAGGCGACGCGCGTGGCCAGCCTGTTCTATCTGAGCCCGCCCGTCACGATGCTGATGGCGTGGGGGACCCTGGGCGACGCGCTGATCCTTACGGACGTCGTCGGATTGGCCGTGGCCGGCGCCGGCGTGATGCTCGTCTATCGAATCGGCATGGGGGTCCTCGCTCGATCGGCCGACCGGAATTGATCCGATCCTCATCGGGCGATAATCTCCGCTCATCTTGGGAAAGGGAGGCGATCGGGATGAAGGAGTTCCGGGTCCAGGTTCCCAACCGACCGGGAAAGCTCGCCGACGTCACCGGGGCGTTGGCACAGCAGGGGGTCAACCTGCGCTCCATCGCCGGCGTCGACGCGATCGGCACGGCCGTCGCGTTCGCCGTCGATCGCGAAGAGCCGGCCCGCGCGGTGCTCGAGGGGCTGGCGTTCCAGTTCACCGAGAAGGAGATGCTGGCGGTCACGTTGGAGGATGAGCCGGGCCAGCTCCACGAGGTGGCCCAGCAGCTGGGCAAGGCCGGGGTCAACATCGACTCCGTCTACCTGCTGACGCGGGCCGGGGACGAGGTCGAGCTGGGCTTGACCGTCGACAGCCCCGA
>JAHEOA010000029.1 GCA_018609825.1 Candidatus Bipolaricaulota bacterium
TTGTAGTCGCCGATGCCGGTCCCGATGATCGGATGGTCCTCGACCATGTGCCAGCCGACCCACCAGTCCCAGGCGCGGATCTGGGCCGACCCGCTGGTGGCCACCTGCCGGATGTCGCTCACGGCCGTCTGGCCGGGCGGACTGATCAAGAACGCAATCACCAAGACGGCTGCCCCGCCCAGGGCGCCCAACCGTTGCCGTAGCGGCGCCTCCCAGACGCGCTCAAGCAGCCCGACCACGGGCACAAGCGCCAACGTCAACAGCCCGGCCCAGCCGACCACGGGCGCCAGATCCTGCCAACCCTCGAGCCCGATCGCGTCGTGCTCCAGCCAGAGCTCGGTGCCCACATGAACCAGGAACGTCAGGCCGAACGCCGCGGCGACCAGCCCAACGCTCCAGCGCCAGGTCCGTTTCAAGATGGCCCAGTCCTTGGTGGCCATCAGCCCGACCACAACCGTGGCGATCGCCAGCACGAACGCCAACCAGGACGAGTCCGAGTCGACCGTCACGAGCGTCGCCGTCACGAGCGCCAGCACGCCGAGCGCGTAGCCCCGCATCCACGGCGTGCGTCCATTTAGAAGCAGCCACAGCCCCGGCCCGACGAGATAGGCGAGAAAGCCGCCGAGATAGTTGCGGTTGCCGAAGGTGGAGATGATGGCTCCACTATCGCCGGACTCTCCGGGTGCCCCGAGCACGACGCCGAAGTACTGCAAGAGGCCGTAGATCGACGCCAGCGCGGCCGCGCCTAACAGCGTCCCCAACACCAGCTCGACGTCCGCGCGCCGCTCGACGTGGTTGCCCACGTAGAGCGCGAACGCGGCGAAGTAGACCATCATGATGACGTAGGGCAGATCGCCCCAGAACGTGTTGGCGTTCGCGAGCGACAGCAACGCCGCCCCCAACACGCCCAGAAACGGCCAGACGGCCGACGGCAGCCCCAGCCTTGTCTCGCCCTGCGCGATCCAGCGCCCGGCCCAGACGGCCCACAACAGCGAGATGGCGAGCAGCGAGAGGATGGCCTTGGTGTAGCCGTACTCCGTGTTGGGCAGATAGATCACCAGCGGCTGCAGGAAGAGGAACACCGAGACCAGCCCCAAGCGCCCGCGCGGCAGCGTCCAGACGAGCAGGCCCAAGGATCCCGCGACAAGAATCGTGACGTAGATGCCGGTCTGCAGGTCGCGAAAGGCCAGAACGACGATGAGCGCCGCGGCGATCGCCGCGATGCCCCCGATAATGCCGCCCTTGAGACGGGCGTTCGCCATCCAGCCCGACAGTCGCTCGCGCCACCGTTGCCACGGAGGCTGGCGACGTGGGCGCTTGGACCGTTTGCGGGCTTGACGTCGTTTGGCCATGGGAATCAGCGGACGAGGCCGACGGCCTCCATGAGAAAGTCGCGCTTGCGCGGCACCGCGCTCAAGAGCTTGCGCCAGAGATCGGGCCGCTTGAGCAGCGCCCCCGCCACCCAGCTCGTGTAGTCGATGTCGCCGTGCTCGCTCAACACGTCCAATAGCTCGTCGTCATGACGGACGGTCTCGAAGACTCGATCGAGGTCGTCGTCGCTCAGTCGGCACAGCGCCCGATGGGCCAACATGCCGAAGTTCAGTTCGCGCTCGAACCGCTCGCGCCAGCGGCGCTCATAGGCTTCCAACTGAGGGGCCGAGACGTCGTCGGCATCGATCGCTTCAGCCGCGACCTCGCCGGCGATCTGCCCGCAGCTCGTGCCGATGTAGATGCCGCCCCCCGAGGTCGGCTTGGCATGGCCGGCCGCGTCGCCCACCAACATGACCCCGTCGGCGACGGTTCGCTCCGCCGGCCCGATGGGAATCTCGCCGCCGAAGCGCTCCACGATCTCGGGATCGCCGAAGCGCTCCGAGAGCCAGCGCTCCAAGAGCGCGTTCGTCCGCTGGCCGTCGTCGGTGCCCAACCCGACGCGCGCGAAGCCGGGCGTCGTGGGCACGGCCCAGCCGAAGAAGTTCGGGGCCACCCGACGGTTCAGATGGACCTCCACGTAGTCGTCGCGCTCCAGCTCGTAGGGGATCGTCACTTGGGAGGCCACGATGCGCTTCTGAGGGGGCTTCAAGCCTCCCCAACGGGCCACGTCGCTCTTCGGCCCGTCCCCGCCGATCACGATTCGGGCCCCCACCGTCACGTCCTCGCGGTCGTCGAACCGCAGCGTCAGCGAAGCCGGATCGCCCGGTTCATACGCGATCGCCCGGGCGCGCGAGTGGACGTCGGCGCCCGCGGCCTCGGCGTTGCGCACGATCTCACAATCGAAGCGATCCCGATCCATGACGTAGGCTTGGACACGGGGGCTCTCCAGCGCAATCGACTGCTCCTGGGGTCCGTAGGCGTAGACGCCCCGCATCGGGCCGAGCTTCACGTCGTCGCCCACGCCGGCGGACTCGAACCCGCGGACGCTCAACAGGCCCGTGCACTGCACGGGGAGCCCGATCTGCGGTCGCCACTCCAACAGCAGCACGCGCAGGTCGTGTTCGGCGGCCGTCTGGGCCGCCCGGGCCCCGGCCGGGCCGGCGCCCACCACGACGACGTCATACGAGGGGTACTCGGGCCGCATGGCGGCCATCCTAGCAAATCCGTTCCCCGGGGAAAAGCTCAGTCGGTCGAGGGGCGCCGGCGCTTCAGTTGGCGCAGCTGTTCCAGTTCCGACGCGCTGACGTCGGCCAACCGATTGGGGCGGAGATCTCCCAACTGAACGGGCCCGATCGCGATCCGCAGAATGCGGGAGACGGGCAGCTTGAAGTGCCTGAACAGCCGCTTGATCTCGTGCTTGCGGCCCTCGCCCAGCTCCAGCTCGAACTCGGTCACGTCCGGATCGCCTTCCTCCGGGGCCAATCGGCCGTCTTCAATGTGGAGCCGCTCGCCCTCGTCCTCGACCCCCGCCTTCATGCGCCCGAGCACCTCGTCCGTGTGGCGCTTGGGCAACGCCCGGGGCACCGTGACGCGATAGGTCTTCTTGACCTCGTAGCTGGGATGGGTCAGCACGTTCACGAGGTCGCCGTCGTTGGTGACGATCAAGAGCCCTTCGGCGTCTCGATCAAGGCGCCCCGTGATGGCGCAGTCGTCCAGACCGTGCCGCTTGAGCACCTGGCCAACGGTGTTCTTGTGATGGGGGTCGTGATGCGAGGACAGCATCCCGCGCGGCTTATGGAACTTTTTAACGACACGCTCCGGACGCTCGAGCGGGATCGACTGGCCCTTCAGCGCGAGCTTGGCGATGTCGTCCAGCTGATAGTCCTCGAACGGGTTCGTGACGGTCTCGTCGTTGACGTCGACGCGGCCGTCGTTGATATAAGCCTCGGCCTTGCGGCGCGAGACCCCGGCCTGTTGCTGGACGATCTTGACCAGTTTCATGGGGAAAGCCCTTTGAGTACCTCCTGAATGTAGGGGCGAGGCATGCCTCGCCCCTACAGGCCAACATCATAGGCCGATCGCTTCGCCTCATCCACGATGACCTTGAGGGGGACGTTGTGTTCTCGGGCCGCAGCCGCACAATCGTCGTGCTCCGGCTGGACGTTGACCACCGAATCGCCCAACCTGGCGACCTTGACCCGGATCGCCCCATAGGCGGTCTCGATCTCGCGAGTCTCTCGGTCCAGACGCCGCTTGCCCAGCTCGTAGGTTCGAACCCCGATCGTCGTCGTCTCCGCAAAGAGCACCTCGCAGAGCGCATCGACCAATGCTTTATCGGCGAGCACATTCAGTCGAATCCCGAGGCGCCCCTTCTTCATATGGATCGAATGCCAGGTGACGTCCTGCGCGCCATGCGCAACCAATTGATCCTGCACATACGGCAGCCACTGCGGGGTCATGTCGTCAATGTCGGTCTCGATCATCACGGCCGACTCCCTCGATGGCTCCGTCGAGCCCACGGCCTCGCCCACGCTCAAGCGCAGGAAGTTTGGCCGATCGGCCAAGTCTCGACGCCCGGCCCCGTAGCCGATCGACGTCCATTGGGCCAAGGGCCGCGCAAACTCCGGATCGAGATGGCGCAAGATGGCCGCGCCCGTCGGCGTCGTCAGTTCCACTGATGGGCCAGAGGCGTATGTCGGCATGCCCGTCAGCAGCTCGAGTGTCGCTGGTGCTGGAACGGGCAGCGTTCCATGTTGCGTCTCGACCGTTCCGGAACCGACGTTGATGGGCGCGCAGAACCACCGTTCCACACGGAGCGCCTCGATCGCCACGGCCGCGCCGACGATATCCAGAATGGAGTCGAGCGCGCCGACCTCGTGGAAGTGGACGTCATCCATAGGCACGTCGTGGACCTTGGCCTCGGCTTTGGCCAAGCGCTGAAAGATGTCGAGCGCGCGTTCGCGCTCGGCCGCCTTCAGCCCGCTTGCTGTGATGAGCTGCCGGATGTCGCGCCAGTCCCGCGACGGCGCGTCGGCGGCGTCAACATGGAAGCCGACGAACGTGCCGCTGAGCCCGGCTCGCTTGACTCGATCGGCGGACACTGGCACCGATCCTAGCCTGAGCGACTGAAAGCTCTCTGCCAGCCGCTCAGCGCCCATCACGCCCGTGTCCAGACACGCCGCCAGGAACATGTCGCCGGCGATGCCGGAGACGGGGTCGAGGTGGGCAAGCGATCGGGCCATGTCAGTGACGATCGACGATCCAGTTGGCCGGGTTTTCGTCGTCTTCGGCCCAACGGGCGGGGTTGTCCGCGATGTATTGGCGAATGCGGGTCAACTCTTCGGTGCCCCGAATGACGCGTTCGTAATAGTTGCGTTGCCAGACGGGCATACCCCGGGTGTCTCGGTGGTGGTTGATGCGTTTGGTGGTGGCGGATTTGAATGATCCAATCATCGAACCCAATGAATGCGATTTTGGACCCGGTGACTGATGTAGGGGCGACGCATGCGTCGCCCCTACACGTCGTTCAATGATCAGGATCCCATGCACGTGGTTCGGCATCACCACGAATTCATCCAGGTCTGCATGTGCGAAATGATCAGGAATCTCGTGCCAACATTCCTCGACAATCCGCCCCAGATCATTGACACGCATTTCCCCACCGACCACGTCTCCAAACAGAGGTTCCCGACCCCACGTGCAGATCGTCACAAAA
>JAHEOA010000030.1 GCA_018609825.1 Candidatus Bipolaricaulota bacterium
CGCGAACGCGACAAGCGGGCGTCGGCGAATTGGCGTTGAGCTCATCGCATCAAGCCTCCCATCGCCTGAATCTCAAGTAGAACTATGGTAGGCGAACGGACTGACGAAGGGCAATGGCTGTGCTCAAGACGGTTGATGGGTCAGCGTCCGAGATAGACCTGGCGGACGTGGTCGTCCTCGCGCAGCTCGGGGGGCGAGCCCTCGCGGACGATCTCGCCCGTCTCCAGCAGGTAGATGCGATCGGCCTGCTCGAAGGCGAACGTAACGTTCTGTTCGGCCAACAGCATCGTCAGCCCGTAGCGCTCGCGGATCCGCTCGCAGGCGCTGGCGATGTAGGCGCGGATGGTGGGGGCGAGGCCGAGCGTCGGCTCGTCCAGCATCAGCAGCCGCGGGCGCCCCATGAGCGCCCGCCCGATGGCGACCATCTGTTGTTCGCCCCCGGAGAGCGTGTGGACCCACTGATGCGCCCGTTCCTTGAGACGGGGGAAAAACGTCAGGATGGCGTCCAAGTCGTAGTCGATCTCGTGATCCTGTCGCAGGTAGGCGCCGATGCGCAGGTTGTCGAGCACGCTCAGATAGGGGAAGAGGTTGCGGCCCTCGGGACAGTGGACGAGGCCGTCCTGGACGATCTCGTGCGAGGCATGCGGCAGCGGCGCGCCGAGAAATTGGACGCGCCCTTGATAGGGCACGAGCCCGGACAGCGCGTTCAACAGGGTCGTCTTGCCCGCGCCGTTCGGCCCGATGACCGCCACCGACTCGCCGGGGTCGATCCGGAACGACACCTCGCGCAGCGCTTGAGCTTTGCCATATGCGACGCTCACGGCCTCGACACGGAGGAGGCTCATGACGGGTCCTCCGATTCGCTGCCGGCCAGATAGGCCTCTTGGACTTGCGGATCCTCAGCGATCGTCTGGGGATCGCCCTCGGCGATCTTGCGGCCGAAGTGAATGACGATCACACGGTCGACGAGCCTCATGAGCCCCTGCATGTTGTGATCGACCAGCACCAGCGTGCGGCCCTCGTCGCGCAGCTGGGCAAACAGTGCGCTCAGTCGCTCGACCTCCGCGTTGGCCAACCCGGCGAACGGCTCGTCGAGCAAGAGCACCTTCGGATCGGAGGCCAGCGCGCGGGCGACCTCAAGCTGGCGCAGGCCGGCTTGCGGGAGCACGTCCGGCGACGTCTCCCAGCAGGCACAGCCCTCTCCTTGGGGGGCCGGCTCATGGTCGAGCACCTCGCAGAGCCCCACGCGGGCACAGAGCGCGGAGACCTTGGCGTGCTCGCGCCGAATCCGGCGTCCGAACAGCGCGTTGGGCAAGAGCGCGATCTCCACGTTCTCCGCGACGCTTTTGTGACGGAACGGGCGTGGCGTCTGGAACGTCCGCGTGATCCCGGCGTCGACGACGTGATATGTGGGCCAGGCCGTGATGTTCCGGCCGTCGAGGTGGATCTGGCCCGCGTCAGGGCGATGGGCGCCGCTGATGAGGCGGAAGACGGTCGTCTTGCCCGCGCCGTTGGGGCCGATGAAGCCGAGGATCTCGCCAGGGGCCACGTTGAACGACAGCTCGCTGACGGCCTGGAGGCCGCCGAAGGCCTTGGACAGTCCGCGGACGGCGAGCATCACCGGCGAGCGCGCGCCGGCATCGCTCTGTTCCGGATCGGGACGTGGGGCGTCCGTCTCTGACGTTGCTTCGGTCGCCATGGTCGTGACCCATGGGGCAGCATACACCATCGATCCCGTTCGGGCGAACGGCTTGTCGGACGTTCACGGGCCGCCTTATGATGAGCGTCAGTGCAGCCATCGAGGAGGGAGTTGGGGATGAACCTCGCGCAACTGCTCGACCGAGCGGCCGATCAATACGCCGAACGCCCGGCGATCGTCTTCGAGAACGAGGAGCTCAGCTACGCCGACCTGGCGGAGACCTCGAGCCGATTTGCCGGTGGGCTCCAGCGCATGGGCGTCGAGCCGGGGGACCGCGTCGGCGTCCATCTGCCCAACCTGCCGCAGTTCATCATCGCCATCTGGGGCATCATGAAGGCCGGCGCCGTGCCGACCCCGATGAACCCCCAACTCCGTCGGCGAGAGATCGCCTACCAGCTCCGCGACGCCAACGCCAAGCTCCTGATCGGGCTTGTGCAGTACATCCACGAGATCGAGTCGGCCGCGGAGGAGGTCGGCGGCATCCCGCTCGTCACCGTGGGCGGCGAGAGCCGCCACACGCGCTTCCGCCAGTTGTTGGAGGCACCGGCCATCGTCGTGGACCGCGACGACGACGACATCGCGCTTCAGCCCTACACGAGCGGCACCACGGGGTTGCCCAAGGGCGTGCTGTTGACCCATGGCAACCTGATCGCGAACACGCGCACGATCACCCAGCTCAACCCGGTGCCGCCGGAGCGCGATCGCGTCCTGGTCCCCATTCCCATGTTCCACATTACGGGCATGACGGTCATGATGCTGTCTCCATTGACCCGCGGCGCGACGGTCTACCCCATGCTGCAATGGGACGCGGCGGAGGCGATGCGCATCATCGAGCAGTATCGCATCAACGACTTTCTGGCCGTGCCGACGATCTACATCGACATGCTCCGCCATCCCCGGGTCAGCGAGACCGACTTCTCCTCGCTGGAGGTCTGTATCTCCGGCGGCGCCAAGACCCCCGTCCCCGTCATGCAGAAGTTCGATCAGTTGGGGGTGCCCATCTACGAGGGCTACGGACTCACCGAGACCTCGCCCGTGACCCACACGAACCTGGCGGCCCCGGAGCGCGTGCTCGGGTCGATCGGCTGGGCCATTCCCGACACCGAGTGCAAGATCGTCGACGAGACGGGCCAGGAGGTCCCGACGGGTGAGACGGGCGAGCTCTGCATCCGCGGCCCGCAAGTCATGAAAGGCTATCACAACCAGCCCAAGGCCAACGCCAACGCGTTCGACGACGCGGGGTTCTTCTACACCGGCGATCTGGCGCAGGTGGACGAGGAGGGCTACTTCTACATCGTCGACCGCGTCAAGGACATGATCAACCCGGGCGGCTTCAACGTCTATCCCAAGGAAGTCGAGCAGGTGCTCTACGAGCACGAGGCGGTGGCCGAGTGCGCCGTGATCGGCGTCCCCGACGAGCGCAAGGGGGAGACGGTCAAGGCGTTCGTCGTCCTGAACGGAGCACACCCGGGATCCGACGACCTCGTGGAAGAGATGAAAAACCACTGTCTGCGCGAGATCGCCCCCTACAAGCACCCGCGCACGATCGAGTTCGTCGACGAGCTGCCCAAGACGGCCTCGGGCAAGATCCAGAAGTACCGGCTGCGGCACGGCGGGTGACGCGCCGGCTTGCGGCCTCGGCCATGAGCGTTATAATAGCAGAACGGCATTGACTCTGCTAATATCCGAACCGAATCGAACCGACGGCAAAGGAGGAGATGTGGCATGAGCAAGCGATGGCGGGCCCCCAAGGGCGTCGGCGTCGTCTACAAGGGGAAGGGCTTCCGCAAGAAGGCCAACCCCGGCCAGCGGAGTTCCGACAGCGATGAGCGCGACGAGGAGTCGGACGACGAGGAATAGCGCACCACTCGGAATGGCCCCATATGACAGGGAGCGGCATCTCCGCTCCCTTTGTTGTGTCTCGACAAGGAGGACGCCATGTACGTTGCACGCAACGACCAAGGCCAGCTCGTCGTCCGCCTGGAGGACGGCGAGGATTTCAAGTCCCAGCTTGAATCGCTCGACATCAAGGCCGGGACGTTGGTGTCGGGCATCGGCATGCTGCGCGAGGCGACGCTGGCCTACTGGAACGGCGAGGAGTACGTCCAGCACACGGTCGATTCGCCCGCAGAGCTGCTGGCGCTGCAGGGCAACTTCTCGCTGAAGGAGGGCGCGTCGTTCGTCCACTGCCACGTCACGCTCGGCCACGAGGACGGCAGCGTCGAGGGCGGTCATCTGATGGATGCCACGGTCAACGTTACGAACGAGATCGTCATCCAGGAGCTGCCGGGCATGGCGATGGATCGCCAGCCCGAGGCTGGCTTGTGGGGACTCTTCCCCGAGGAAAGCTGAATCCGGAGGGCAACGTGAACACCATCGCGTTCGACGATTTTGGCAAGCTCGACATCCGGATCGGGACGATCACGAACGCCGAGCCCGTGGAAGGCACGGACAAGCTGCTCAAACTGACCGTCGACACGGGCGATGCCGAACTGCGCCAGCTCGTGGCCGGCATCGCTGGAGCTTACGGGGCAGACGGGGTCATTGGCCGTCAGATCCCCGTGTTGACCAATCTGGAGCCGAAGACGATCCGCGGCGTGCAGAGCCAGGGCATGATCCTCTGCCCGTCTGACTCGGCTGGCATCCCCGTTCTGCTGCATCCTGACCGGGATGTGGCTCCCGGCGCCAAGCTCCAGTAGCTCGGTTACGAGCTGCCGTCGGACCCGTCGGATTCGTCGCGCGAGGCGCCGTTCTCGCCCATCGCCGCGGCGACGAGTTCGGCAACGTCCCGGTCCTCGACCGGCGCGTCGTTGCCCTTGATGCCGTCCTCCATCATCGTCATGCAGAAGGGACAGGCCGTGGCGACGGTGCTGGGATCGACGTCCATCGCCTGTTGCACCCGGCGGTCGTTGACGCGCTTGCTCGTCTCCTCCTCGACCCACATCATGCCGCCGCCGGCCCCACAGCACATGCCCTGCTCGCGGCTGCGCTCCATTTCAACCCTGTTGACGCCCGGAATCGCGTCGATCGCGCGTCGCTGCGGGTCGAAGACGTCGTTGTAGCGCCCCAGATAACAGGAGTCGTGATACGTGATCGTCTCCTCCAGCGCCTCGGTCATGGTCAGACGGCCCTCTTGGATCAACTGATCGATCAGTTCGGTGTGGTGGACGACCTCGTAGTGCCCGCCCATCTCGGGATACTCGTTCTTGAACGTGTTGAAGCAGTGCGGACACAGCGTGAGAATCTTGCCGACGTCGTAATGGTCGAAAATCGAGATCAGTTGTTCGGCCTGGATCTGGAACAGGTACTCGTGGCCCATGCGCCGGGCGGCGTCGCCGTTGCAGGTCTCCTCCTCGCCGAGAATGGCGTAGGAGATGCCGGCGTGGTCCATGATCTTGACCATGGCTTGGGCCGTGCTGTGGTTGCGCGGCTCGAACGCCGTGGCGCAGCCGACGAAGAACAGATACTCGACCTCGCTGGGATCCCCGCCGCCCTCGACGATCTCGCTCATGATCGGGACATCCAAGTTTTTCGTCCAGTCGAGCCGCGCATCGGGGGTCATGTTCCACGGGTTGCCGCGGCCATCATACCCTTTGAAGACTTCCGTGAACGTCTCCGGATATTGGTCCTGCATCATGACCTCGTTGCGGCGCAGTTGGAGTATCTTGTCCAAGGGATCGATGTAGACGGGGCAGGCCTCCACGCAGGCCATGCACGAGGTGCAGGCCCAGATCTCCTCCGGATCGATGGACAGCCCCATAACGCGCTGGCCTTCCTGCGCCTGGCCGAGGATCGGCGACTCGGCGGCCGCCTGGTCGCGCATCTTGACCACGATCTCGCGCGGCGAAAGAAGCTTGCCCGCGTAATCCGCCGGGCACGCGTCTTCACACCGGCCGCATTCGGTGCAACTGTCCAGATCGAGCAAGTCCTTGCGCGTCAGATCGGCCACCGTCTCGGTGCCGAGGTTCTCGTCGTTCTCGAACGCGGCCTCGATGTCGATCGGTTGCAGACGACCCTGTGGCCGCATGTCCTGAAAGACGGTGTTGACCGCGGCGGTCAAGATGTGCATGACCTTGGGCGCAAACGGCACGTAGGCCACCCAGCCGACCGAGATCAGCCCGTGGAACCACCAGATCCCACGGTGCCACGCTTCCAAAGTCGCGGTCTCCGCGCCGGCCCAAAGCTGGGACATCGCGTACGCCACGGGCGACCAGGCGGGCGCATACGCCAATTCCTGCGACGTGGCGGCGATGCGGAAGCTCTCGACGACAAAGCCCGTCAGGCCAATCACGAGCAGCCAAACGGGCAACGCCAGATCGAGCGGTCGCCAGTTGAGCTGCGACAGCTTCATGCCATAGCGCCGCCAGAGCGCGACCACCAACCCGATGACGAACAGGGCACCGAGCGTGTCGAGGATCAGCTCGTAGCCGAGAAAGAACGACCCGAACCAGAAGCCCCGCTCCATGCCGAGCAGCTTCTGGAAGATGTCGTATTCGATGGTGACGATCACCGTGCCGATAAAGAGCACGATGAAGCCCCACATAATCATCAGGTGCATCAGTCCGGCCAGCCCGTGCCGTTTCGAGATGCTCCGATTGGTGGCGAGGTCGGCAATCCGGGCCCACGCGTTGCCGAGCGCCTCGCGCCAGGAGACCGGGTCGGGTTGGCCTTGGCGAATCCGGTCGATATGGCGGTAGACGCCGTAGAGGAAGACGATGATCGCCGCAACGCCCGCCACATAGAAGAGCGCCTCGCCGAGCGGTGAGATGTTCCAGAAGACTTCGCGGGTGGCTACCTCGTTCATGCGGCCTCCCTGGGTGTCATCGATGGCGACAGCTCGGCCATCGAGGGTGCCGGGTCGCGTGGCGCGTCCCGGGTGATGGGGGACAACGGCACCGTCAGGTTCCCAAATTGGCGGCAGTGTAGGCCCGATTGCGAGTGAGTGTCAACCTCACTGGGGCCGAGTTGACACCTTCCAATGGGCCGACGTAAGCTATCGAGTGCCTATGCCTCGAACCACGGTCGATGCGACCCGTATCCGCGAGATCTACGATCGGCTCGCGCCCAGTTATGACCGCCGCGAGGCGATCTTGGAGCGGGCCGTCCTGCGTCGTCATCGCCGTCGCCTGTTGGCGTGGGCCGGCGGCGCGACGCTGGAAGTTGGCATCGGGACGGGTCGAAGTCTGCCCCACTATCCGCGAGACTGTCAGGTCACGGGCATCGACCTCTCGGAGGCGATGCTGAAGCGCGCCCATCGGCGCGCCAAGCGACTGGACCGAGAGATCGGGCTCCTGAAGATGGATGCCCAGGAGATGGACTTCCCGGACGGGCAGTTCGACACGGTCGTGAGCAACCTGACCGTCTGCACCTTCATTGATCCCATCCAGGCGCTGGCGGAGATGGCGCGGGTGACCAAGCCCCAGGGCCGAATTCTCCTGTTGGAGCACGGGCGCAGTCGCCACCGTGCGCTCGCTTGGGTTCTGGATCGTCTCGAGGCTGCCTCGGTCCAGCGACACGGCTGCCACCCCAATCGCAACATCGTCGCGCTCGCGCAGGCCGCCGGCCTGATCGTGCTCCGAGCCGATCGTCACGCCGGCGGCCTCATCCAAGTGGTCCGCGCGCGGCCCCCGGCCCCGATGCACGCCCTCCGCTGACGTCGCCCCGTCGGACCGTTGGATCGCAAGGTCGCTCAACCCGCCGTCCGAGGGCGTCAGGGAATCATCACACGGGCGCCAAGGCGGGCGCGGCTGACGTTTGGGGGGTGAGGCGATCTCCGCTCTCGCTAGAAGCGAGGCGCCATCTGGACGAAGATCTCCGGCGAGTCCGTGTCGAAGCGGTAGGCGAGGCCGGCCCGAAGCGTGGCGTCGGCGATCCCGTAGCCCAGCGAGACCCCCAGTTGGAACTCCACGCCGGCGCTCAGCTTGGCGTCGGCGGGGTCCAGCGCGTCGCCCGCCGTGCCGATGTCCACGAAGAGGCTGCTGGAGAGCGTGTCCAGAAAGACCGGCCAAGGTGTCGCCCCGCAGCAGGCCCATTGGAGCCGCCAGACGGGAAACCGATAGTCGAGGCTGGCCCGGGCCAGTTGGTGCCCGACGACGACGCCACGGGATGCCCCGCGAAGCGGATAGGGGCCGTTGATCCCCCCGAGCCGGAACTCGTCCGCGTCGCTCCAGGCCGTCTGGACGTCGAACGCCAGGTGATGCGCGCCGGCCTTGCCCGACAGCGGCAGTCGGATCTGCTCCCGCCAGCGGAGCTCCAGACGATGGCTGGGCGACTGCGGCGTGCCGATCAGCCCGCCGTTGACGCTGACGTGGGATGTCCGCTCAAAACGGCCCAGTCCGCCGGTGTCGGTAAGCGCGCCCTGGAGGAAGAACATGTTGTCGCCGCCCGCGTGGCGCCATCCCAACGACAGCGAGCGCGTCGACCCCAGGTCGATCCGCAGCGGAAACGTGAACCGGACCGACTCGGCGGCTCCGCCGGGCGTTCCGCGCAGCTCGACGTTCAGCTCCGGATAGATGTGGGCGTTGGTGTAGTTGAACGCGTAGAGGAAATCGAAGGGGGCAAACTGAAGTCCCAGGGAGACGTCATAGGCGTGTCCGCGAATGGGATCGGCGTTGTGGGTAAACACCCCGAGGTTGCTCGGCCCGAGCAAGGGCAGCCAGTAACTCGGAATCAGGTCAGTCCCCGGTCGATAAGGCGAGACGGTGATGTCCGCCGTGGGGACCGGCGTCAGCCCGGCCGGCGCGTCGTCGCGTGGCCCGTCGTCACGTTCGGGGTCAACGCGCGGCCATCCGGTCGGATCGTACGGCATGGTACGGACCGTGTAGCCGTCCGTGCTGTAGCCGACCAACGCCAATCGGTCGCCCGCGGGCGACACGGCCGGATCGAAGGCCCCGGCTGCCGCGTTCGTGACTTGAGCGATCTGCCCGGATTCCCGGTTGCGCGCGTAGATTTGGGGGACCCCGCTCCGGTCATCGGCGTAGAGCAGCCAGGTTCCCTCGGGCGAGAACGTTGGATCGCGGGTCTCCGCGGGGCCTGTCACGAGCGGCGTCATTCTTTTCCCCCACCGATCGAGCAGGACAAGATCGGCGCCCTGGCCCTGCCGCCAGACGCTCAGGGCGAACGTCTGGCCGTCAGGAGCCACGTCCATGTCCAGCACGCGGGTGCGTAAATCGAACGTGCGCACGATCCGGCGGACGATGTCTTCGACCTGCCCTTGCGCATTGCGAATCAGCGTCAAGACGACGAGCGACTGGCCCAGGCCGGGCTCGCTTCGCGTGACGAGCAGGCGGCTCGGATCGTTCGGGAAGGCCACGACGTCGTCGATGCGCTCGTCGGTGGTCAGGCGACGTTCGTCCTTGGAGCTCAGTCGGTACTCGACCAGATCCATGACGCGCCGTCCGTTCGGGCGGTGGCGGGCCTTTGGGTAAACGAGGGTCGCGGTCTGGGCCGGCCCGCTCTGTACGCGACTCCATGTGGGCGGCCCGACGCGGCCGTCAATCAACGGACGGTCGGTTGCTCCGTCCGCGGTCGCCAGGCGAAGGCCGGATCGACGATCGGCGTGTTGGTGGCGATAGACGAGCGCGCTGCCGTCGAGCGCCCAAGCTGGATCGAGACTCAACCCGGACGGACTGACGGTTTGGCCGATTCGTTGGGTGGTCGCGGTCTGGGGCGAGCCCTCGATCACGACTTGATAGTAACGCCCGGATGATCGGCCCGCCGTGGCGAACAGCGGATCGGCCATCAGCGGGACGAGGGGACGCTCGGCATAGAGTCGACTGAGGGCTCGACGGACGGGGGCGTCGCGCGCTTGCGCAATCGCATCGAGCCACGCCGCGCCCAGGGCCCCCGCTTGCGGCATCGCCGATAGTCCGTGGGAGCGCACGTGCGGCGCGCTCATCTCAGCCAGCGTCGGCCACGCCTCGGCGCTGTGCCAGGCCCGGGTGGCCATCTCGGGCAAGGCCGTCCGAGCGGTCGGATCGTTCATCACCGTCAGGCCCTCGCGCAGATAGAGCGGCTTCGCCAAGCCCGGGACGGCGACCGCGCCGATGACCGCCCGGAGGTCCTCGGCGAACTCGCCGACGCGCGTCCGGTCGACGATCTTCCCGTAGGCGGCGATCACTTGGTCGACGAGCCCTGATCCGTGAAGCGACGTCCAGCCGTCGGAGCTCTGCGGCACGGGATGGTCGAGATAGATCACGGGATGGGGCACGACCTCGAGCCGCGATCGGGGCATGTCGCTGCGATCGGCCAGCACGATCGTCGGCGTGGCCGGCGGCGTGGCGCCCAGCCGGTTTTTCCAGAGGTCGTGCGCCCGCGCAGCGGCAGCCGCGGCCAATCGGGCCTGTTGTGCCAAGTCCGGGGTGTAGAGCACACGGACGTGCTCGGCCTTCAGCTCCTGCCAGTCGAGTCGGGGATTCGGGGGCCAGGTCGAGTCGTGTGGTTGTCCCGTCGCGATGGACGACGCCATGACCAAGCAGATGCCGCTGATCATCATCGCCCACCTCGTTGACCGGATCGTTGCCCGGATCGTAGCCCGCATCCTTGGTCGCATGGCTACGGAAGAACCCCGGTTTCCAGTGACAGGTTCGGCTCGCCCTCGCGGTTGACGCCGACGGTCAGGCGCGTCTCCAGCTCGGGCCAGAACAGCGACACGCCCCAGCCGAACAGGGCTCCTTCCGAGACGGGCTCGTCCAGGAGCCAGCCGCCCTCGAAGAAGACCGACCCCAATAGCCGCATGTTCACGGGCAAGGTGCCCGCGCCGGCGCCGAAGATCCGGGCCAAGTCGATGCGAAAGAGCGAGGAGGTGAACAGATGGTGCTGCTGCTCCATGGAGGCGAGCACATACCGCTCAGCCTCGATGCGCTCCCCGTAGCTGCGCAGGCCGAGGTCGAACTGGAGACCGGGCAGGCCGACTGGGTTGTCCAGGCTCCCCATCTCGAATTGGAGCTGGGTCTGCCCGGCGGATAGCCGGGTTCGGCTGTAAAACGTGCTGAACGTCTCGTGGGGGGGCGCCAGCGGCTGGCCCGTCAGGTACTCGCCGCGCGTCTCCAGTTGGAACCCGAACGGAAGCGGCCATTGGAGCGTGCTGTTGAGGTTCACATAGCGGACGCTCGGCGGCCCGTCCTCCGAATCCTGTAGCGGCCATAGCTCGCCGACAAAGCCCGTCGCGCTCAACGTGCTCTGCCGAATGGCTTGGCCGACGAGGCCCTTCTCTTCGCCCCCGAGCCAGCGGTAGAGCGCGATCAGGTCGGCCCCCATATGGATGCCGGCTTCGCCATCGCGACCGCGGACGTGACTGTCGGGCCAATCGCCGTTGGAGATCGACGCGACCTCGCGATACGACAGCCCGGTCGTGTAGCGCACGGCCCGACTGTTGAGCCCGTAGGCCCCGCCCACCGTCGTCGTCCAGTCGCTGAAGCCGAGGTCGACGTTGAAGCCCACCAGCAATCCGTCTCGTTCGCTGCTGGTGATGACGGGACGCAGCCCTGGCGTCACGGCCGGCGAAGGGTCCGCCCCGTCCGTCTGGCCTGAGGCTACCGTCGCGACGGCCAGAACGAAGCCGAGCACGAAGGCCAGGCCGACAGCTCGCTTACGGCAGGCATCACTCATGGGTCGACGTATCCGCTTCCAGCTCCTCCATCACGCGTTCCCAGTCGCTGAACGCCGCATCGCGGTCGGCTCGAAGCGCCTCGTATTGGGTGCTCAACTCGCGTATGCGCGTCTGATCGCCGTCGTAGCTGGCCCGCTCGAGGTCGGCCTCGACCTGGGTCAAGCCCCGTTCCAACTCGGAGAGCCGCTCGGTCAACTCAGCCTCTTGTGCCTCCAAGTCTCGTCGCCGCCGTCGACTCCGGCGATCCTGACGCTTGGATGCTCGATCTTGCGCCGTCTGACCGTTCGACGACGACCGAGACGATCCGGCCACGCCCGAGCCATGGGATCGGCCCCGCTCTCGCAAGAATCGATCAAAGCCGTAGGGATATATGTGACAAGCTCCGTCGCGGATCTCCCAGATCTGGGTTGCCAGTGCCTGGATGAGATAGCGGTCGTGGGAGACGAACAGGATCGTTCCCTCGTAGTTGATGAGCGCCTCCTGCAGCGCCTCGCGGGACGAAATATCGAGGTGGTTGGTCGGCTCGTCCAACAGCAGGGTGTTCCCTTCCAGTTGGGCCAATCGGGCGAGCGCCACGCGGCTGCGCTCGCCGCCGGAGAGCTGATCCAGGCGCTTGTGGACGTCGTCGTCGGAGAAGAGAAATTTACCCAGGAAATCCCGTGCCTCGCTGATGCGCTGGTGTTTCCCGTCCATGAGCGCGTCGAGAACGGTTTGATCGCTGCGGAGCTGGTCCCAGTGGCTCTGGCGGAAATGGGCGACGTCGACGTGATGGCCCCACTCAAAGCTCCCCGACAGGGGCTCGAGTTCGCCCGTGAGGGCTCGCAATAGCGTCGTCTTGCCGCAGCCGTTCGGGCCGATGATCGCGACCCGCTCGCCCTGCCAGACTGTCGTCTCCGGCACGTGAGCCAGCGCCGTATCGGCGCCCGTGTGGCTCTCCGCCGGGAATCCCACGGTCAGCCCGGGCGTTTTGAGCACTTCGCGGCCGCTGAGGCGGCTGAGCGGAAGGCGCATGTGGAGTGTCTTCTGTGTCTTGGGCGGCTCGATCCGCTCCAGCTTGTCCAGCATCTTCCGCTTCGACTTGGCCTGGTTCTCCAAGGTTCGGCCGCTGGCGAAGTTGCGCCGAATAAACTCCTCGGTCTTCTGGATGAAGGCCTGTTGCTCGTCGTAGAGCTTCTGCTGGCGCTCGACGCGTTCCTGTTTGAGTTGGCGATATTTCGTATAGTTGCCGGGATACTCGCTCAGTCGCCCGAACTCCAGCTCCCAGATCTTCGTCGCCAGGGCATCGATGGCGTAGCGATCGTGGGAGGCGAGGATGAAGCCGCCTTCCCAGCGCGAGAGATACGCCTCGAGCCAGCCGAGCGCGTCCATGTCCAGGTGATTGGTCGGCTCGTCCAACAGCAACAGGTCCGGCCGACTGAGCAGCAGTTTGGCGAGCGCCGCGCGGGCCTTCTGGCCGCCGCTCAACTGGACAATCGGACGCTCGAAGTCCGCCCGGGCAAAGCCGAGCCCAGCCAGCACCTCGCGGACCTCGCTCTCGTAGCCGTAGCCGCCGGCCTGCTGATAGCGTTCCAGCAGCTCGTCATAGCGGTTCAACAGCGACGCGTCGTCCGGGTTCCGCGCCATCTGGGCTTCGACGGTGCCGAGTTCCTCGCCCATCGCTTGGATCTCGGCGTTGGCATCGAGCATCGATCGATAAAGCGTGTCGGATTCGTCCAGATGCGGTTCCTGTGACAGATACCCGAATTTGCAAGATCGCGCGCGATGGACGGTGCCCTCGGGGACCTCCTCTTGGCCGACGAGGATCTTGAGCAGCGTGGACTTGCCGCAGCCGTTCGGGCCGATCAGCGCAATCCGGTCGCCCCGGCTCACCTGAAGCGAGACGTCCTCCAGGATGAGGTCCGGCCCGTAGCGCTTGGTGACGTTCTCCAGCGTGATCAGTGACATGGCGATTCCCTGTCCGGCGTCGCGGATCCGTTCCGGCCCACAAAGTGTAGAGGATGCGCATAGAGGCGACAATCGGATGGCGTTTCCGGCCGACGTCTGACGTCACGCCGCGACCGGGCATGCCGTCTTGTCGCTGGGAAATCCCGAGCCTATACTGAGCTCAGTATGACCATCCGAGCCATCCAGTCACGCGAGATTCTCGACTCCCGAGGGACCCCGACGATCGAGACCGACGTCACCCTCACTGATGGATCGTTCGGTCGAGCCGCGGTCCCGTCCGGCGCGTCCACGGGCAAGTTTGAGGCGTTGGAACTGCGCGACGGCGACGCGTCCCGATATCACGGCAAAGGCGTCCGGGCCGCCATTCGCAACGTCACCGAGGCCATCGCGCCCGAACTCCAGGGCAGGGACGCGACGGATCAGGCGTCCATCGATCGGACGATGATCGACCTCGACGGCACGGACAATAAGGACCACCTCGGCGCGAACGCCATTCTGAGCGTCTCGCTCGCCGTCGCGCGAGCCGCGGCCCGATCGCAGAACATCCCGCTCTATCAGCACATCCAGGCCTTAGCGGGCGCGTCCGAGCCGACGCTGCCGATCCCGATGATGAACGTCCTGAACGGCGGCGAGCACGCCGACAACGCGCTCGACGTTCAGGAGTTCATGATCATGCCCGTGGGCGCGTCGTCGTTGAGCGATGCCGTCCGCATGGGCGCGGAGATCTTCCAGTCGCTCAAGAAGCTCCTCAGCGACCGCGATCTGAGCACGGCCGTCGGCGATGAGGGCGGGTTTGCCCCTCGGCTTTCATCCAACGAGGACGGATTGAGCGTGTTGATCGAAGCCATTGACGCGTCGGGCTATGTGCCGGGTGACGACGTGGCGCTGGCGCTGGACGCTGCGGCCAGCGAGTTTTTCGATAGCCAGGCTCGAACGTATCAATTTGAAGAGAAACATGTTGACGTCCAAGCTATGACGGAGGTCTACCGGCGCTGGATTGACGAATATCCGTTGATCTCGCTGGAGGACGGCCTCGATCAAGATGACTGGGAGAATTGGAGAACGCTGAGCGAACAACTCGGCCATCGGGTCCAGTTGGTCGGCGACGACCTCTTCGTCACCAACCCATCCCGGCTGAAGCGCGGGGTCGACGAGGGAATCGCCAACGCCATCCTCATCAAGGTCAACCAGATCGGCACGCTCACCGAGACGCTGGAGACGATCCGGCTGGCCAGAGACGCCGGCTACGCGACGGTCATCTCCCATCGCTCGGGCGAGACCGAGGACACGTTCATTGCCGATCTGGCGGTCGGCACCGCGAGCGGGCAGATCAAGACGGGCTCGCTCTCGCGGGGGGAACGGACGGCGAAGTACAACCAACTGATTCGGCTTGAGGGCGAGCACGGGCTGAAGCTGGCCCCGCGTCCGTAAGCGATGACTCGGGCTCAACGGCGCCTGCGGATCATGGCATTGGCAACGGCGATACTGGCGCTCGGGGTGTTCTTCGGGCTGCGGGAACACTCCATTGCCCAGCTCCACGACGAGATCGACGCGGTACGTGAGGAACAGGCCCAGGTTGAAGCGACCATCGAGGGTCTGCAAGCGCGGCTCCAGCGACGTGACGACCTCGACTACATCGAATACCTCGCACGGAAGGAGCTCGGTTTGATCCGACCGGGCGAGGAGAAGTACATTCTGATCGACGAATCCCCACAGCGACCCTCGACTGAGGAATGACCGCGACATGAGCTTTGTTCATCTGCACGTTCACTCCGAGTACAGCATGTTGGACGCCACCTGTCGCATCCCTCAGCTCGTGGCGCGCGCGGCCGAGCTGGAGATGCCGGCGCTGGCGCTCACCGACCACGGCCTGATGTGCGGCGTCGTGGAGTTCGTCCAGGCCGCGCAAGACGAGGGGATCAAGCCGATCATTGGCTGTGAGCTCTACGTCGCGCCCAAGAGCCGCACGGAGAAGAACCAGGCCAAGAAGTATCATCACTTGACAGCCCTGGCCCGGAACGCACAGGGCTATCAGAACCTGATGAAGCTCTCTAGCCTCGGCTATCTGGAAGGGTTCTATTACCGACCGCGCGTGGACAAGGAGCTCCTGCGCCAGTACGGCGACGGGCTCATTCTGTTGTCCGGATGTCTCCAAGCCGAGGTCCCGAAGCTGCTCTTGAACGAGGACATGGACGGTGCGGCCGAGGTGCTGCGCGACTATCAAGCCATGGTTGGCGCCGACAACGTCTACGTCGAGCTCCAGGATCACGGCATTGACGACCAGCAGACGATCCGCCCCCGATTGATTGAGCTGGCCAACTCGCTCGAACTGCCGTTGGTGGCCTCCAACGACGTCCACTTCCTGCATCCGGAAGATCACTCGGCCCATGAAGTCTTCATCAACGTCGCCTCGAACAAGTCGAAGGAGAAGCGTTCTTATCCGGAGCAGCTCTACCTCAAGTCACTGGAGGAGATGCAGGCGCTGTTCTCCGACGTCCCCGAAGCCATTGAGAACACCGTCGAGGTCGCCGAGCGCTGCAACGTCGAGCTGGACCTGACTCAGACCCATCTGCCCGAGTTCTCGGTGCCCGAGTCCGAGGCCAGCCCGGAGAGCTACCTGGAGACATTGGCCTGGGAGGGGCTCCGCGAGCGCTACTACTACTATGAGATCGGGGAGGAGATCGAGGGGCGGCTCAAGCATGAGCTCGAGGTCATCGAGAACATGGGCTACGCCGCCTACTTCCTCATCGTCCAGGACTTTATTCAATATGCCAAATCACAGGGCATCCCCGTCGGACCAGGTCGGGGTTCGTCGGCCGGCAGCCTCGTCTGCTACGCGTTGGGGATCACCAACGTCGACCCGCTCAAGTACGGGCTCATCTTCGAACGGTTCTTGAATCCCGACCGAATTCAGCTGCCCGATATCGACATCGACTTTTGTGTGCGGCGCCGCGACGAGGTCATCGACTACGTTGAAGACAAATACGGCGCGGACCATGTGGCGCAGATCATCACGTTCGACACCATGGCCGCGCGCAGCGCCGTGCGCGACGTGGCGCGGGTCATGGCGTTTTCGTTCAACGACGCCGACCGGATCGCCAAGCAGATTCCCTTCGGGACCAAGCTTCAGTCGGCCATTGACCATTCCCAAGAGTTGAAGAAGATGCGCGACGAAGAGCCCGATGTCGCCAAGCTCTTGGACGTGGCGCCGAAGCTCGAGGGGCTCATTCGGAATCCGTCCACCCACGCCGCCGGCGTCGTGATTGCGCCCGACGAGATCACTGAGTATGCCCCGCTCATGAAGCTCTCCGATGGAGCGGTCGTCACTCAATATGAGATGAACGCGCTCGAGGAGATCGGCATGCTCAAGATGGACTTCCTCGGGCTGCGCAACCTTACGGTCCTCGACGACACCCTCCAATCCGTCGAGCGAACGGGGGAGACCCCGCCCGATCTCGACGCGCTCTCGTTGGAGGATGACGAGACCTATGCCATGCTCCAGCGCGGCCAGACGGCCGGCGTCTTCCAACTGGAGGGCTCGGGCATCCGCGACATGCTCGTGCGGCTGGAGCCCCAACAGTTTGAAGACTTGATCGCCGTGCTCGCGCTCTATCGGCCCGGCCCGCTGGAGAGCGGCATGGCCGAGAGCTACATCGAGCGCAAGCACGGGCGCGAGACGGTCGATTATCCGCATGAAAAGCTGAAGGCCGTCCTCGACGACTCCTATGGGCTGCCCATCTATCAGGATCAGCTGCTGCGCATGGCCCGCGTCATGGCCGGGTTTTCCTATGCTGAAGCCGACACGCTCCGCAAGGCCATCGGCAAGAAGAAGAAAAAGCTGATGGCCCAGATGCGCGCCAAGTTCATCGACGGATGCGTCGACAACGGCGTCGAGCAGGAGACGGCCGAGAGGCTCTTTGAGGACATCGAAAAGTTCGCCCGCTATGGGTTCGTCAAGGCCCACTCGACGGCCTACGCGCTGATTTCCTTCTGGACGGCCTACCTGAAGGCCCACTACCCGACGCACTACATGGCGGCGCTCATCACCAGCGTCACGAGCAACGCCGACAAGGTGCGCGAGTACATCAACGCCTGCCGATCGCTGAACATCCACGTCCTGAGGCCGGACGTCAACGAGAGCCGGGGCGAGTTCACGCCCGTGGAGCTTGAGGACGGCACAGGCGCGATCCGGTTCGGGCTCAACGCGATCAAGAACGTCGGCGAAGGGGCGGTCCAGGCGATCTTGAATGCGCGTGCGGAGGGGCCATTCGAGTCATTCCTGGATCTGTGTCGACGCGTCAAGGGCGTCACGCTCCACCGAGACTTGCTGCAATGCTTGATCCAAGCCGGCGCCTTCGACGGACTCGGCACGCGCAAGGGGCAATTGGAGCAAGTGGAGATCGGCCTCGAAGAGGCGGATCGGGCCCGCAAGGAGCGCCTCAGCGGACAGAGTTCCCTCTTCGGCGAACCCGACGAGTCCGAACCGTCGCCGCACAGCTCGGCCGACGAACCGCAGAGCACGGACGAGTACGCGCACGAGGAACTGCTCAAGATGGAGCGCGAGCTGCTCGGGCTCTACGTCAGCGGCCATCCACTGGACGATCTCGAGGATCGATTGGCGCTGTTCCGCTCGCACGCCATGGCGGATCTCAAGGAAGTGCCGAATGAGACCGATCTGCGCTTGGCGGGCCAGATCGAGGAGCTGACCACGAAGACGACGCGCAACGGCCGCACGATGGCGTTTTTGACCTTGGAAGATCTGACGGGCCAGACCGAGGTCGTCGTCTTCCCCAACTTGTATGAGACGACCCAAGAACTGCTCGACGAGGATCCCGTGCTGGTCGTCGAGGGGAAGGTCGAGGAACGTAACGGCCGCCGCAACGTCATCGCCAATGCCATCCATCGCTTTGAAGACACGGAGGCCTCCAGCGTGCTCAACCTGCGCCTGGACGCCGAAGGCATTGACGAGGCCCGGCTCAAGCAACTCAAATCGGTGTTGACGCAACATGCGGGGCCAACGCCGATCGTTCTGTACGTGATGTCGAACGGCAGCTACCGGACCGTGGCGGCCGGGGAAGGGGTCAGCGTGCAGATCGATCCGGGCTTGATCGACGAGGTCGAGGCGTTGCTTGGGCCGGGCACCGTCAAACTGGCGCCGCGAGGCGCGCGGCCACGGACCGGCATCAGTTCGACGTGACCTGAACGGGCATTCGGCGGCGGAAGGGGGATCCCGATCGCTTCACCGCAATCCGCGTGGCGACGTGCGCTCACCTGGATTTACCCCGGCATGCACGTCAAGCGATGGGCGCTGCTCATCGGCGTCTCCGGCGTCGTGGTCGTGGTCGGCCTCATGGGGCTGATCGGCCGTCAGAACCTGCGCGTGCTCTACACGGTGTTCGAGGGCGCGCCCGTCGGGGCCTACCTCGCGCTGGTGGTCGGGCTGGTGGGGATCGGGGTCGTCGGCGTGGCGGTGGGCGTCCGCGGTCTGGTCCACTCGATCATCCGCGGCGTCTCGCCCGAATACGAAGGGCGCACGTCGGAGGTCATCTACAACAAGCGCCTGTTGAGCCGTGGACCCAACGTCGTGGCGATCGGGGGCGGAACGGGGCTATCGACGCTGTTGCGCGGTCTCAAGGCCTGGACGTCCAACATCACGGCGGTCGTTACGGTGATGGACAGCGGCGGCAGCTCGGGGCGCCTGCGCGAGGAACTGAACATGCTTCCGCCGGGCGACGTTCGCAATTGTCTCGTCGCGCTTGCGGAAGACGAGTCGCAAATGGGGCGACTGTTCGGGCATCGGTTCAGGGAAGGCTCCCTCAAAGGGCACTCGCTGGGCAACCTCGTCCTGGCCGGGCTCCACGAGATGACGGGCTCGTTCGATCGCTCCATTGCCGAGCTGAGCGGCCTGCTCAACATCCGGGGGCGTGTCCTGCCCGCGACGCTGGAGAACGTCCATCTCATCGCGCACCTGGAAGACGGCACGCGCCTGGAAGGGGAAGAGCACATCGGCGAGTGCACGGAGCGGATCGAGCGCCTGGAGCTTTCAGAGCCCCAGGTAGAACCGTTTCCCGAGGTGCTCGACGCCATACGGTCCGCCGACGTCATTCTGTTGGGGCCCGGTAGCCTCTATACGAGCATCCTGCCCAACTTGCTGGTCGACCGCGTCGCCGACGAGATCGAGCGTTCCCGAGCCGTCAAGATCTATATCGCCAACCTGATGACCCAACCCGGCGAGACCGAAGGGTTTTCGCTGCACGATCACTTGGGCGCGATCGCCGACCACATGGATCTGAGCACGGTCGGCTACGCGATCGTCAACGACGGACCCATTGCCGAGCGCCTGCGCGAGCAATACCGCGCCGACGGCGCCGAGCCGGTCGAGGTGGACGTCGACGAAGGGAACGCCTATGGCATCCAATTGGTCCACGCCGACCTGCTGGATGTCGTCGAGTTGGAGGCCAAGCCGACGGTCAAGCACCATGCCGAGCGATTGACGGAGACGATCGCGCACGTGACGCGCCAGGCGTTCCGCGAACGCCTGGCGCGGTTTTAACCCGCCGACGCAGGCCAACGGGGACGGCATCATCCACAGCCGCAACGGGTTCGAGAGGAGGACGACGCATGGCCGAGTTGCCCAAGTATCGCTTGATGATTCCGGGGCCGGTTGAGGTCGATCCGGAGCTGATGGCCGAGACGGCCCGTCCCATGGTGGCCCACTACGGCGCCGAGTGGACGGCGTTTCTCAGCGAAACCATCGATTATCTCCGGCAGGTCTTCCTGACGACGTCGGGACGCGTCTTTCCGCTGGTCGGTCCGGGCACGTCGGGCCTGGACGCGTCGATCGGCAATGTCGTCGGCGACGGCAAGGAGATCCTCGTGGCCTCCAACGGCTTCTTCGGCGAGCGGTTCCGCCAGATCGCCACGCGCTACACGGGCGAGGATCGCGTCCACTTGGTCACCGCCCCCATCGGGAAGCCGATCGATCCCCACGACGTCGAGTCGACCCTCCGGGCGCATCCCGACGTTGCCGCCGTGGCGGTCGTCCATTGCGAAACGTCGAGCGGGCTACTGAATCCACTTAAAGAGATTGCGGCCGTGGCGGGCGAGCACGACGCGCTCGTGATCGTCGACGCCATCACGTCACTGGGGGGCGCGGAGCTGCGCTTCGACGACTGGGGCCTCGACGTCGTGGTCTCGTCCACGCAGAAGGCATTGGGCTTGCCGCCGGGTCTGGCGCCGACGGCCGTCAGCGAGCGCGCGTGGTCGGTGATCCAACAGACGGCCGTGCCCGGCTGGTATCTCGACCTCAAGACGTGGCAGGACTACATCGACTCCTGGGCGTCCTGGCATCCGCATCCCGTGACGATGCCGCCCGGATTGGTGCGAGCGCTGCACACGGCTCTGGAGCGCATCCTGTCCGAAGGCCTGGCCAACGTCTGGGCGCGTCATCGACGAGCAGCCGCGATCATGCAGACCGGGTTGCGGAACCTGGGGTTCGATCTGCTTCCGCCCGAGGGCTACGCCGCGCCGACCGTGACCGCCGCTTATCTCCCCGAGCGCGTCGCCGCCCACGACTTGCTGGATGGCCTGAAGCGCCGGCATCGGTTGCAGATCTCGGGCGCCATCGGCGACCTGAACGCCGTCCGGATCGGCCACATGGCCTCGTCGACGCGTCCGTCGGTGCTGGTCGACGCGCTGCTCTGTATCGAGGACGTGCTGCGCTCGCTCGGCTTGACGATCGGATCGGGCCAAGCGCTGCGCGGGCTGGACCTGGATCCCGAGCTTTGAGGGGATGTGGCCGGTCTGTTACAATGCGTGCGCACCTCGGAGGGATGACCGAATTGGCAAGGAGCCGGTCTCGAAAACCGGTAAGGCCGTAAGGCCCTCGGGGTTCGAGTCCCCGTCCCTCCGCCAGCAGCACGGAATTGACCACACGACCATTGGAAATCCCGTCGGCGGACGCCGACGGGATTTCGCATCTCCTCAAGAACGCTGATCTGGATGTGGGTGGCCGCGGCGTCGTCCGTTAGACGGCCGAGGTCATCTGAACTTCCTCTTCGGTGCTCAGATGATCGAAGTGCTCCAGGCGATTGCGCAGCTTGCTATGGGCGAGCTTGTCCAGCGCTTCCTTCTCGATCTGGCGAATGCGTTCGCGGCTCAGGTCGAACTGCTCGCCGACACGCTCCAGCGTCATCGGCTGCTGTCCTTCGATCAGGCCGAAGCGCAGCTCCAGGATGCGGCGCTCGCGCTCGGTCAGATCGGACAGCGCGTCGTAGAGCTCTTCCACGGACAGTTCGTCGAGCGCCTCGCGCAGCGCCGACCGATCGTCCGAGCCGATGAAGTCGCCGAGCGTGCTGTCCTCCTCGTCGCCGACGGGTTCCTCAAATGAGCGCGTGTAGGGCGTGATCTTCTTCGCACGCTCGATCTCCTCGATGGGCATGTTGAGGTTCTCCGCGAGGTATTCGTTGGAGGGCGGGATGCCGTGCAGCTGGACGTGCTCGGCCTCGACCTTGTGGATCTTGCGCATCAGCTCGAGCATGTGGGTGGGAATACGGATGGTGCGGGCTTTGTCGGCGATCGCTCGCGTGATGGCCTGTCGGATCCACCACGTCGCGTAGGTGCTGAACTTGTACCCTCGGGTGTAGTCGAACTTTTCAATGGCCTTCATGAGGCCGATGTTGCCCTCTTGGATCAAGTCAAGAAGCGGAAGCCCGCTGCCCTTATGGCGTTTGGCGATTGACACGACGAGTCGAAGGTTGGCCAGCGCCAACTGCTGGCGACAGTCGTCGTCGCCGCGCGCGACGCCTTTGGCCAGTTCGACCTCCTGTTCCCGGTTCAGCAACGGGACCCGGCCAATCTCTTGAAGATAGAGCTTGACCAGGTCTTCGGACGCGTTCCGTTCCATCTCCTCCTCTTCCCCGTTGCTCTGGCTCCGATCCGAGAAGATGACGTCGGTCTCGGATCGCTCCTCCTCATCCGAATCCGGTCGGCCGGTCAACAACGCGGTTGTCTCTTGGATGTCCACAGTCGATCGGTGCTCCTCTGTTTGGGGTGTCGTGTCTTGATACTGGGAAAAGGCATTCGAGACCCCGATCCGCCCTCTCGGAGCCGGAGTCTCGCACTTTTCTCGCAATGGCTGCGGAGCCGGTAGGCTCGCGACCGTGCTGGGAGTATAGCCGCATTAGGCGAAATTGTCAATAGGGACGCCGACGATTACACTGGCATCATGCGAGCGAGATTGGAACGCTGGCGCCATCGAGTTCAAGGGCGAGCGTCGCTGCTCCAATTCTACGCCACCGTACACGCCACGACCTGCAGCGAATGTCTCGCGCGTCACGGGCAGATCTACGCCTCGTCCGAGCAGACCCCCGAGCTCCCCGTTCACGAGGGCTGTCGCTGTGAGCTGCTCGAGTTTCCCGTCGGCGAGCTGGATCACTTCCGGGCCAAGGGCAAAACGATGCGAGCCAAAGCCGAGCGCGAATTCCAACGTCGGCGCCTCATGACCGCCCTGGCCGACGCCCTCGAACGCGGCGACCCCGACGAGGACGTCATCGGATGGGCCGTACAGGCGCTCGCCATCGAGGTCTATCTGCCCGAGATCGAGTCGTTCTGCGACACGCACCGTCGACAGCTGCAGGCCAACCCGGAACTGTCGCGCGAGCTCCGCGATCGGTTCCTGAAGGCCTATCGCTACAAGTACCAGGACGACCGCTACGGCGCCATGCCCGCCCGCATGAAGGCCGAGCGGACCGATCACGGCCTCGCCACGATCAAGGCGCTCTTCGCGGACCACGTGTCCGATGGGGGCTAGCCCGGAGCAACCATGCTCTCGCGCGCCGACGGCCGCTGGGCCCTAGTCGTCGCCGTGATTGCCCTGGGGTTGCTCGGCTGGGGACTGCTCACTCGCGGGCCGCTGCCGCCGGAGGCATGGGAGAGCTTTGAGACGACGACGACCGTCGGCACGTTGGATCTCAATCGGGCCGGCGTTCCCCAGCTGGAAGCGCTTCCTCACGTCGGGCCCGCGTTGGCCCACCGTATCGTACGACACCGCTTGGTGGAGGGGCCCTATCCGAGCGTGGACGCGTTGCGCCACGTCCAGGGTATCGGATCAGGGACTCTGCAAAAGCTCCGTCCGCACCTGCAAACCTGTGGCCCGCTCGGATGCCGATAAGCCCGTTTTGCCGCGCCCACAGCGCCATGCTATACTGGCTGACCAAACGTGGCAGGCCGGTGTCCGGCGTCTGATCCAGGCATGATATAGGAGGGATGATCCGACGTGGGGGACGTGCGAACCGTCTGTTTTGTGGGACACTCCGGCTCCGGGAAGACGGCGCTGACCGAGGCGCTGTTGCAGTCGAACGGGGCCGGAGGCCAACTTGACGCCAGTCCGGAGGCCAAGGAGCGGGGCAGCTCCATCGATCTCAACGTCGCGACCGTCGAGGTCGGTCCGGACCTGCTCAACATTCTGGATGCCCCGGGATTCAACGAGTTCATCGAGGAGACCTACAAGGGGCTCCACGTCTCGGAGACGGCCGTGCTGGTGGTCAACGCCGAGCACGGCATCGAGGTCACCACGGAGGTCGCGTGGGACCTTATCGAGCGTTACGCGAAACCGGCCATTGCGCTCGTCAATCGCATGGACATGGAGAACGCCGACTTCGAGGAAGTGGTCAACGGCCTGCAGGCGACCCTCGATGACAATTTTGCCCCCATCCATTGGCCCATCTTCGATGAGGACGGGAACTTCGTCGGCGACGTCGATCTGGTCCATCAACAAGCCCGCTACTTCGACGGCCAAAAGGGCGAGATCCCCGACGACCTGGCCGATGCCGTCGAGTCCGGCCGCGAGTCCCTCTTGGAGTCGCTTTCCGAGGTCGACGACGACCTGATGGAGCACTTCCTTGAGGATCAAGACATCCCGAATGACGAAATCGAGGGCGCGCTCAAGACGGCCATTACGCAGCGATCGCTGGTGCCGATCATTCCGACCTCGACCCAAATCCCGGGCTCGCTCAAGCTCCTCACGGAGCTGATCGTCGAGGAAACCCCCGCGTTCCACGAGACCTACGAGCCCGAGGACGACTTCAGGGGCTTGGTGTTCAACGCCCACAGCGACCAGTACATCGGCGCGATGGCGTTTATGAAGGTCTACGGCGGCAGCCTCAAGGCGGAACAGAAGATGACGAACCTTCGCACGGGCGCGACTGAGAGCGTGCGCGACATCCTGCGGGCCAGCGGCGACAAGCCGGTTCCGGTGAGCGAAGCGCAGCCGGGCGAAATCGCCGTCCTCACCAAGCTGGACGACTTCGAGCTGGACGACACGTTCGCGGCCTCGGGGGAACGCGAGCCCATGTCCCTCGGCGAGCTGCCCACGCCGGTCTATCCGCGCGCGGTGGAGCCGCTGAGCGAGAGCGACGAGGAGAAGATGAGCGCGGCGCTGCGCCAGCTGGTGCAGACGAAGGCGACGCTCAGCCTCCATC
>JAHEOA010000031.1 GCA_018609825.1 Candidatus Bipolaricaulota bacterium
ATGTTGGTGTAGTTGAAGATCTCGTCGAGCGTCTCCCACGTACGGATGGCGTCCGAACTGGTGAACGACAGTTCGCCGTTGAACAAGGCCGCCCACTTCTCGGGACCGAGCTCGCTGAGCGCGACGCTCTCCCAGAGGTGCTGGACGGTCCAGTTGGTAGCCACCACCAGCGGCGTCACGCCCTGGTCTTGAATATCCGGCGCCATGGCCAAAAAGTCAGCCCAACTGGACGGCGGGCCGTCGAAGCCCAAGTCGCTGAGGGTGTTCGGGTTGTACCAGTTGACGTTGGAACGATGGATCGTCAAGGGGACGGACCAGATGCCTTCGTCCGTGCTGATCAGGTCAATCAACTGATCGGAGAAGGCGTCCATCCAGCCCTGTTCCTCGAACATCGAGGTCAGATCCTGCAACCGATCGGCCACGACCCAGGTGTCGATCAGCTCACGGCCAGCGTGTACTTGGAAGCTGTCCGGCGGATCGCCGCCGAGCATGCGCGTCTTGAGGACCGCACGGGCGTTGATGCCCGAACCGCCCGCGACCACCGAGTTGACGATCTCGACGTCGGGCCAGTTCTCCTTGTACAGGTCAAAGAGGGCTTGCAGCGCGACGCCTTCGTCGCCGGCCCACCAGGAGAAGACCTCCAATTCGTTCTGTTGACCGAATGCGCTGCGCACCGGCAACAACGTGGCCAACGCGGCCGTGGCCCCGGCGCCTTTGAGGAGGTTCCGACGGGTCATCCCGTGGAATCGCTCTGACATGATACGACCTCCTTCTTATTGAGAGGGCAAGTTGGAATGCGATTTGTCGCAGAGCTGCCGGCTTCCGAAGGTTCTAAATACCGACCACCCCTCTTCACGCCTTCGAGGATTGGCAGGCCTCTCCATGAAGACTAGCACTGCCTCTGGTTAAGAGTCAATACGGCGTGTGGGTTGGGGCACCCGGCCTCCTGGCCCCGGACAGCTTCAGCATCTGGCGTGTTGAAACTCGTTGGACAGCGGACTAACATAACAAGCCTTCGTCGCGATTCACTTCCTGTCGGGGTCTCGGAGGTTGACGTCGATGCGCAGCCTGCTCACCTACATCTGGTTCTATCGGCGCTACGTCGTGGGTGGCGTCCTTGCGTTGTTGGTGGTCAACGCCAGCGAGATCACCATCCGGCGCGTCGTGGCTCCTGTCATCGACGAGGTCATCGCCAGCGAGGGCGAGAACCTGCTCGCGTTCGCCGGCCTGATCGTGGGACTCGGCCTGATCGCAGCGGTCTCGCGGTTCTTCTGGCGGTACCTCCTGTTGGGCGCATCGCGCCGCATTCGGCGTGACGTGCGCAACCGGCTCTACGATCACGTCCTCAAGCTCGATGCGCCGTTCTTCCAGGAGACCAAGACGGGCGATCTCATGGCGCACTTCACCAACGACGTCAACGCCGTCATGCGGGCCACGGGCTTCGGCGTCCTGACGCTGTTCGACTTCATCATCATCGCCACCATTGCCATCGGTTGGATGGTCTCGATCGACCCCATGCTGACGCTCTACACCGTCGCGCCACTGCCGCTGATGACGGTCTTCGTGGTGCTGTTCGGCCGGGTCATCCATCGACGCTTCCGCATCGTCCAGGAGACCTTCTCGCGGCTGACCGAGAAAGTCCAGGAGACGCTGTCCGGCATCCGCGTGGTGAAGACGTTCACGCAGGAGCGCGGCATGAACCGCGACTTCGCCGAGACCAACCAGCTCTTTGTCGACAAGAACATGCATCTCGTCAATATCTGGGCGTTCTTCGAGCCTATGATGGGCGTGGTGGCTGGGATTTCTCGGCTTTTGGTATTGTTGCTCGGCGGTCGCGCGGTGTTGGCGGGGGCCCTGTCCGTCGGCGACTTCGCCTCGTTCTATCTGCTGCTGGAGATGCTCACCTGGCCCATGCGGGCGATCGGCTTGACCGTCAACATCCTCCAGCGCGGGACCGCCTCGATGAACCGCATCGACACGATCCTGGCCGCCAAGCCCGAGATCAAGGACCTGCCGAACGCCGTCCCGTTCGACGGGCCGGGCCGCATTGAGTACCGGAACCTGAGCTATGCCTATGAGCCGGACGGCCCGTTGGTCCTGGAGGACGTCGACCTCGACATCGAGCCTGGCCAGACGCTCGGCGTCATCGGCCTGACGGGCTCGGGCAAGAGCACGTTCGTCCATCTGCTGGTGCGCGTCTTTGACCCCCCCGAACAAAGACTGATCGTCGACGGTCGGGACGTGCGCGAGTATCAACTGGCCGACCTGCGCCGCAAGATCTCGCTCGTGCCCCAGGACGGCTTCCTGTTCTCCACCACGATTCGTGACAATGTGGCGTTCGGGCATCCGGACGCCAGCGAGGACGACATTATCGAAGCCACCAAGCGCGCCGGCATCTACGACGAGATCGTGGAGATGCCGCACGGGTTCGAAACGGTGTTGGGCGAGCGGGGCGTGTCGCTGTCCGGCGGCCAGAAGCAGCGCGTGGCGATCGCGCGGGCGCTCGTCTCCGACCCTCGGGTGTTGATCTTGGACGACGCGCTTAGTGCGGTGGATGCAGAGAAGGAAGAGGAGATCCTGGACAACCTCCGCGACGTGTTGGTGACGCGGACCTCGATCGTGATCGCCCATCGCATCTCCGCCGTGCAGGATCTCGACCGGATCATCGTCCTCGACAACGGGCGCATCCTGGAGCGGGGCACGCACGAGGAGCTGCTCGCCAACGACGGCGTCTACGCGCATCTGCACGAGCTGCAGAGCGCGGAAGCCGAGGTGGAAGTCCCATGACGGCGGACCCCAGAGCCCACCCCCGCCGTCGGAGGGCGTTCCGCGTGAGCGGGGGCCGATAACCATGCCGATGGAGTTCCACTGGGAAGAGGAGAAACTCGGCAAGGCCTACGACGCCGGGCTGATGAGGCGCCTGCTCGACTTCGTCAAGCCCTACAAGTGGCTGTTCGCGGTCTCCATCCTGCTGGCGTTTGTGATCACCGCCACGGAGCTGGCCATCCCGGCGATCATCCTGAAGGTCGGCGTCGATCAATACCTGAAGCCGGCGGTCACGGGCGGATCGGTCGGCGCACCGCCGGGGATCGGCAGTGCTCCCGCCTCCCCCCTTGAGGGCGTCATCCGTTGGGCCTGGATCCTGGGCGGCGTGCTGGCCGTTCGGTTCCTGGCGACGGTGGCGCAGCGCTACATTCTCGAGTACAGCGGTCAGCGGGTCATGTTCGACATGCGCACCCAGATCTTCGGCCAACTGATGCGCCTGCCGATTCGCTTCTTCGACACGAGCCCCGTGGGCCGGCTGGTCACACGGGCCACCAACGACGTCGCGGCGATCAACGAGATGTACACGGCCGTGCTCGTCAGCGCGTTCCAGGACGTCTTCCTGCTGCTCGGCATCTTCGTGGTGCTGTTGACGGTCAGTTGGCAGTTGACGCTCATCATCGTCGTCCTGTTGCCGCTTATCGTCTGGATCACCATGGAGTTCCGCAAGCGCGCCCGCGATGCCTATCGCGAGGTGCGGCGCAAGCTGGCGAAGCTGAACGCGTATGTCTCGGAGAGCATCTCCGGGGTTCGGGTGACGCAGCTGTTCGTGCGCGAGCGCGACAGCTACGGCATGTTCTCCTCGATTAACGCCGAGGAGTTCGACGCCCAGATGCGCCAACTGAAGATCTTCTCCGTGTTCCAGCCCATGATCGGGTTCTCCCAGAAGTTCGGCCTCGGGTTGATCGCCCTGATCGGCGGCTATGCCACGATCGAGGGACTGATCACCATCGGCACGCTCCTGCTGTTCTGGGACTACACCGAGCGCCTGTTCCGGCCGATCCGGGACCTGGCCGAGCGCTACAACATCCTCCAGGGCGCCATGGCCTCTTCAGAGCGCATCTTCGAGCTGTTGGACCAGACGCCCGAAGACTACGACGGCCAGGCCCGGTTGCCGGTGGTTGAAGGCCGCATCGAGTTCCGCGACGTCTGGTTCTCCTATCAAGAGGAGCCGGGCGAGGACGACTGGGTCCTCAAGGGCGTTTCGTTCACGGTGGAACCGGGCGAACGAGTGGCCATTGTCGGACCGACGGGGAGCGGAAAGTCGACGATCATCAACCTCATCTTGCGCCTCTACGAGATCCAGCACGGTCAGATCCTCGTCGACGGCGTCGACATCACCGAGGCGCCCTTGGAGGAGCTGCGCGCGGAGATGGCCGTCGTTCTGCAGGACGTCTTCATGTTCTCCGGGGACATCTTGAGCAACATTCGGCTCCAGGAGGAGCGGATCCCGCGCGAGGAGGCGATCGACGCCGCCCGCTTCGTCCAGGCCGACGAGTTCATCCAAGAGTTCCCCGCCGGCTACGACACCGAGGTCAAGGAGCGCGGATCGACGCTGTCCGTGGGCGAACGACAGTTACTGGCGTTTGCGCGCGCGGTGGCGTTCGACCCCAAGATCCTCATCCTCGATGAAGCCACGGCCAACATCGATTCGCAGACCGAAAGCCTTATCCAGGAGTCGATCGAGCGCATCCTCCAAGGACGCACCTCGATCGTCATTGCTCATCGACTGTCCACGATTCGCAACTCGGACCAGATTCTGGTGCTGCACAAAGGCCAACTGGTCGAACAGGGCACGCACGACGAGCTCATGGCCGACGGCGGCATGTATCACGCGCTCTACTCGCTCCAATTCGGCGAGACCGGACCGCGGCCGCTCAACGGGGACGGGGACGGATCGAGCGTCCACCTTGAACTGGGCGAGGATTGAGCGATATTGGGGCGGGCGGACTCGTCCAGCTATGAAACACTTCAGGTCTCGAACACGTCGGCAAGCGCGATCTTGAGACCGTGAGCGACGGAGCCGTCAACGCGTCGGCCCGGGCAAACCGGTCAGACCAGGCGTAACCGGCCTCCGCCAGCGTGAACACCTGGACCGTTCCATGGTCCGGATCGCGCGTAGAGCGAGCGCTTGTAGCCGCGGTCGTATGTCTCGGTTGACGGCGACGCGACCTCAACCGCCAGAACCGGGCCCCGCGCATCTCGTCCGCATGGATGATCCCCGACCGTTCGGGCGAGATGGAGAAATTCTCCGACTGGGCGAGGTCGCGCTCGTCGCCTTGGCCGATGACGACGTCCAACGGGGCGTCGAGAACCGTTCCGAGGCCACGCTCTTTGACGTCCTGCCGACGCTCGAACTCTAGCGCTGACGAGATGATCTGATGGCGCGCACGCGGCGAAGGACCCACGATGATCTCGCCTGCCGATAGCTTGTACGGCTTCTCCTCGGAGAAGGGCAGGCTCTTGTCATCGTCCTGACTGAACTTAATGTGCGGGTTGACGCCATCGCCGATCACCTTCCTCACTCGCAGGCGCCGTGAACCGCCTTGCTAGAACCCGATCGATTGCTGTTTCCTAGCGGCATTTGTCGAGCTGCAACATATCCGCTACGGTAACGCCATGACCCCATCGTCAGCCGTGAGATACGCCGACGTTCAAGCCGCCGCCGAGCGTCTCCAATCCGTCGCCCACCGCACGCCCGTGATGACCTCCCGATCACTCGACGAGCAGTGCGGCAACACGGTGTTCTTAAAGTGCGAGAACTTCCAACGGATGGGCGCGTTCAAGTTCCGCGGCGCCTACAACGCGATGAGCCAGCTGAGCGACGCCCAGCAGCGCAATGGCGTGCTCACGTACTCGTCGGGGAATCATGCGCAGGCGGTCGCGTTGAGCGGAAAGTTATTGGGGATTCCGACGACGATCATCATGCCGAACGATGCGCCGCAGGTGAAGCTGAACGCCACGCGCGGCTACGGGGCTGAGGTCGTGCTCTACGACAGGGCCGAGAGCCACCGTGAAGACCTGGCCCAAGACCTCGCCGACGAACGCGGCCTGACGATCGTGCCGCCCTTTGATCACCCCAACATTGTCGTCGGCCAAGGGACGGCGGCCAAGGAGCTCTTCGAGGCCGTGGGCGAGCTGGACCTGCTCTTGGTCTGCTGCGGCGGCGGCGGGCTGTTGAGCGGTTCCGCGATCAGCGCGAGCCAGCTCTCGCCCCGTTGTCAAATCATCGGCGTCGAGCCCGAAGCCGGCGACGACGGCGTCCGCTCGTTCCAGACGGGGACGATCCAGACCGTGGAGAACCCGGACACGATCGCCGACGGCGCGCGCACCCATTTCCTGAGCGAGCTGACGCTCGGCGTCATCCTGGAGCACGTCGACGACATGATCACGGCCTCGGATGCCGAGCTCATCTCGACGATGTACTTCCTTTGGGAACGGTTGAAGATCGTCGTGGAACCGACGGGCGTCCTCGGGTTGGCGCCGCTGTTCCACGGCCGCCTCGACGTTCATAACCAACGGATCGGCGTCATCCTCAGCGGCGGCAACGTCGACCTGATGCGCGCCTGCCAGCTCTTCCAAGACGCGGACCGCTCGTCGACCGAGCGCGACTGAGAAGAGCCACCCAACGCGTCCGGCGGCTCGTCCGACTAGGCCTCAGGGTGGAAGGGGATCCGACAATAGGCCCGCGGCTCTTGGAGGGTGGACAGGTTGTCCAAGGCGTAGTCGATCAGCCCGGCGGTGCTCGCCGACGGCCCAAGCGGCGCGGGCGATGTCGGGATGGCGATCTCCCGCACGGCCGTCTGTGGCTTCAGGCCGGCCAGGTTGCGGGCTTTCCGGACGGCGTCGTCGAGGCCGCCCAACTCGTCGACGAGCCCATGGTCGTGCGCCTGCCGTCCCGTCCAGACGCGCCCGCCGCCGATCCCGTCGACGTCGTCGCGCGTCATCCCGCGGGCATTGGACACCCGTTCGAGAAAGAGGTCGTAGATGCGGGTCATGATGGCCCAGACCGTCTCGCGCTCCGCGTCCGAGAAGGGCCGTGCCGAGTGATAGAAGTCGGCGTGCTGGCCGCGTTGGAGCGTCTCTTGGTTGACGTTCAGCTTCTCCAGCATCCGGTTGTTGACCAGTTTCCCGTAGAGCACGCCGATGGAGCCCGTCAGCGTGCCGGGCTGGGCGACGATCCACTGGCCCGGCGTGGCGGCGTAGTAGCCGCCCGAGGCCGCGACCGAGCTCATCGCGACGACGACGGGTTTCTTGACGGCCAGGCGCTCCAGCGCGCTCGCCATGGCTTCCGAGGCCGTCGCGGAGCCGCCCCCGGAGTCGATCCAGACGACGACGGCGCCCGCCCGCCGATCGCGCTCCAGCTTGCGGACTTGCTCCACCACGCTCCGATCGCCGGCGCGCGGATTGGTCATGAGCGGGATGGGCACGGGCGAGCGCCGAGGCGGTCGCCGGCTCGGGCCGTCGACGATGTCGCCCTCGATCCGAAGGAGCGTCACATGACGACCGGGCCGCGTCGGCGTTGGCAGCCGGAGCCGCTTGTGGGCCGCGTCCCAATGGCTCAGCGTCGCTGCCCCGTCGTTGCTCAGGCGATCGGGGAGCGCCTCTTCGTTGACGATGCCGTCGATCAGGCCTGCCTCAAGGGCGGCCTCGTCGGTGTAGGGCGACCGGTCGACGAGCGTCTGGACTTGGTCGAGGGTCGTCCCGCGCCCCTTGGCGATCGCACGGCATTGCTGCTCGTGAATGTCATCGAGGAGCCAGTCCATCATCGCCCGCACTTCGGGTGACATCTCCGTGCGCATCAGGGCATCCGCGGCGGATTTGTAGGGCGAGATCTGCAGGAAATCCGCCTCAATGCCGAGCCGCTCCAGGGCGTCCTTGAGGAAGACGAAGCCCTGCGCCGTCCCGAGCGGCTGAATAGAGCCGCCCGGTTGGAGGAGCACCTCGTCAGCGGCCGACGCCACGTAATAGCTGGCGTGGTCATAGGACGTTGCCCAGGCGACGACGCGCTTGTCGGACTGTTGGAGGTCTTCAATCAGGCCCCGAAGCGTCTGCAGCCGTGCCGTGGGCATGTCCAAGGAACGCAGTCGCAGCACGACGCCGTGCACGCGCGGGTCATCAGCAACGATCTCCAACCGTCGCCTCACGTCCCGCAAGCTGGTCTCTGCGGGACTCATCCAGCGTTGCCACCACGGCCCCGGCGGCGCGGGCAGTTCGGGGTACGAACCATCCAATGTGAAGCTCACGTAATCCGGCGGCGTGGCCGCTCGTCGGACGAGGTTGCGCAGGCCGCGATAGAGCGCGCGGATTGCATAGACAAGATATCCCATAGGCGCCTCTCGCGCATGAGTATACGGGACCGTTTTGCGCCAACTCAACAGCGTTGGCCCATTGACGGTGCTTGAGGCCGAGGACTATACTCCGATCGGAAGGAGGTCATGCGCATGGCCAAAGCCGTTGAGGCCCAACGGCCCGACGCCCAGGTCCACGGGCCCACCCCCCGATCGATCCGACTGACGGTCAACGGCGAGCGACACGAGCTCTCCGTCGAGCCGCGAACGACGCTCTTGGACGCGCTGCGGGACGAGCTCGGTTTGACCGGCGCAAAGAAGGGCTGCGACGAGGGCAGCTGCGGGACGTGCACGGTGCTGGCCGACGGCAAGGCGATCTACGCCTGCATGACGCTGGCGCTGGAGTGCGAGGGCCGCGAGATCGAGACGATCGAGGGCATCGCCGAGGGCGAGGACCTGCACCCGATCCAACTGGCGTTCGTCGAGCACGACGCGCTCCAATGCGGCTTCTGCACGCCCGGCCAGATCATGAGCCTCAAGGGGCTTTTGGACGAGTATCCCAATCCGACCGAGGCCGACGTGGAGCGCGCGGTGGCCGGCAATCTTTGTCGATGCGGGGCCTATCCCAAGATCGTCGAGGCGGCGCTCGACGCCGCACACCGGCTCAACACGTAATTCATCCATTACCACGGAGCGAGGTTCCCATGCCACGCGTCGTCAAAACGCAGGTGGAGTTCGAAGGCCAGTTCTATGACAAGTACGTGGTCATCGAGGGCGAGGACGTCACGCCCTGGTCGAGCGACCGGTCCTTCGAGGTCATCGGGAAGCCGCAGACGCGGGTCGACGGCCGCGAGCGCGTCACGGGCAACGCCGCGTTCACCCACGATATCCAATTGACCGGCATGCTGGTGGGCAAGATCCTGCGTTGTCCGCATCCCCATGCGCGGATCCAGCGCATCGACCCGTCCCAAGCCGAGGCGCTGCCCGGCGTACGGGCCATTCTGACGCATGCCAACGTTCCCGAGATTCCCTGGAAGGGCGGGCAGACGAGGCTGTTCGACACGACGCTGCGCTACGCGGGGGAGGAAGTCGCCTGCGTGGTTGGCGATTCCGAGGCCGACTGCGAGGACGCGCTCGAGCTCGTCCACGTCGATTATGAGCCGCTCCCGCACGTCCTCGACCCGGGGCGGGCGCTGGAGGCCGACGCGCCGCAGGTCCACGATTCCGGCAACTTGCTCGGCGGCCAGCCGAACGTGGATGAACGCGGCGATCTCGAGAAGGGATTCGAGGAGGCCGACGAGGTCGTCGAGCTTACGCTGCGCACACAGACGGCGCTGCACAACTGCATGGAGACCCACGGCAGCGTGGCCCACTGGGAGGGCGAGACGCTGACGGTCTGGGACTCGACGCAGAACGTGCACGGGGTGCGCGATGCCCTGGCGAAGGCGCTCGATCTGCCCAGCCACAAGGTGCGCGTGCTTAAGCACTACATGGGCGGCGGCTTCGGCAGCAAGAACAACCTGGGCAAACAGACCCTGTTGGCGGCACTGGCGTCCCGGCGCTTGGGCCGGCCCGTCAAAATCCTCCTGGATCGACGCGAGGAGAACCTGGCGACGGGCAATCGACCGGCCAGCGTCCAGACGATCAAGGTCGGTGCCCAGCGCGACGGGACGCTGACGGCCATGGAGCATCGTTCGATCATCAACGTGGGCGCCTATGCCGGCGGCGGGCCCAGTCCGGCCGGGCCCACGCGGCGGCTCTATGCGTGCCCGAACGTGCGGGCCGAGGATCACGTCGTCTTCACGAACACGGGGCCGTTCAGCGCCTTCCGCGCGCCCGGCTACGTGGAGGGGACGTTCGCGCTGGAGTCGGCCATGGACGAATTGGCTAAAAAGCTCGGCATCGACCCGCTTGAGCTGCGTTTGAAAAACTACGCCGAGATCGACCCGCTGACGGATAAACCCTACTCGACCAAGGGGCTCAAGCTGGCCTACGAACAGGGCGCCCGGCTCATCGACTGGGCCGAGCGCGAGCAGATCAAAACCGCTCGCTCTGGAGATGCAAAACGCGTCGGGTTCGGGATGGCGAGCCAGGTCTGGGGCGGCAACGGCGGCCCGCCGGCGTATGCCTGGGTCAAGCTCAACCCCGACGGCACGGCCGTGGTCATCACCGGAACGCAAGATATTGGCACGGGGACGAAGACGGCGTTCGCCCAGGTCGCGGCGGAGACGCTCGGGCTTCCCATGGATTCTGTTCGCGTCGAACTTGGCGACACCCAGCACGGCCTCTATTCGCCGCTGAGCGCGGGCAGCATGACGCTCGCCGCGGTCGGGCCGGCCGTGCGCGGGGCGGCGGAAGACGCCCGTCAACAGCTCCGGGAGGTCGGGGCCCAAGTGCTGGAGACCGACGTCGAGGCGATCGACGTCCAACACGGGGAGCTCGTTCACAACGGCGAGCGCACGCCGATTGCCGACGTGCTCGGCAAACTGGGCGACTTCATGATCACGGGCAAGGGCGCGCGCGGCCCCAATCCCGACGACGTGAGCGTCAACACGTTCGGCGCCCAGTTCGCGCAAGTCAGCGTCGATACCGAGATGGGCCGCGTCCATGTCGACAAGCTCGTGGCCGTCCACGAGTCGGGCCGCGTGATCAACCCGCTCACGATTCGCAGCCAGTTGGAAGGCGGCATCATCCAGGGGCTCGGGTTCGCGCTCAGCGAGGAACGGACCGAGGATGGTCGGGCCGGGTTGGTTCTCAGCGATCATCTGGAAAGCTACAAGGTGCCGACCGTGGCCGACGTCCCCGAGATCCACGCGGAGATGATCGACATGCCCGATACGCAAGCCAACAACCTCGGCGTCAAGGGCGTCGGCGAGCCGCCGATCATCCCCACGCCGGCCGCGATCGCCAACGCCGTGGCGGACGCCCTCCGCGTGCGGCCGACCGAGCTGCCCATGACCACAGCCCGGATCCTCGATATCCTCCAAGACCCCCAAGGGACGTGAGCTTTGCATGAAGAACTTCGAGCACGTGGACGCGCCGGATCTGCAGACGGCGGTGGAGCTGCTGGGCTCGCCCCAGGTGCGGCCGATCGCCGGCGGAACGGACCTGTTGACCGAGATGAAGGCGCGGATTGCTGCCCCCGAACGATTGGTCAACCTGAAGACGCTGCGCGAGCTGAAGGGCGTCGACGAGTCGGACGAGGCGATCCGTATCGGCGCGCTCACCCCGCTCGCCGAGTTGGAGACGCATCCGCTCATCGAATCGCGGATTCCCATATTGGTCCAAGCCGCGTCGCAGGCGGCCACGCTCCAACTGAGAAACGCGGGCACGGTCGGCGGCAACCTCTGCCAACAGGTGCGCTGCGGCTATTACCGTCATCGCGACGTTGACTGCTGGCTCAAGGGCGGCGAGAAGTGCTTCGCTTGGAACGGCGACAACAGCCATCACGCCATCTTCGGCGGCAGCGGCTGCATCGCCGTCCATCCGTCCGACCTGGCGCCCGCGCTGATCGCGCTCAACGCCGACGTCCGGATCGTGGGGCCTGAGGGGGAACGCACCGAACCGTTGGAATCGATCTACAAGCTCCCAGAAGAGGGGCGCCGTCAGCGGACGACGCTCGGGCCCGAGGAGCTGATCGCCGACGTCCATGTTCCACGCCCCCACAGCGACGCCGAGGGCATCTACCTCAAAGCCATGGAGCGCGCCGCGTGGTCCTTTGCGCTGGTCAGCGTGGCCCTGCAGCTCACGTGGAACGGCGATCAAATCGACGACGCGGGCGTGGTCATGGGCGGCGTGGCGGGCATCCCGTGGCGCGTCCATGCCGCCGAAGCGTTGCTTCAGGGCCAGACGCTCCACGACGATCTGATCGACCGCGTGGCCGAGATCAGCGTCGCCAACGCCTCGCCGTTTGCGCACAACGGCTACAAGGTGCCGCTAGCGCGCAACCTGGTGAGGCGGGCGCTACGAGAGCTGGTTGAGCAACGGAAGACCTCTTAAAGGTCTCGTTCCTTGCCTCGCTTTGAAGCTGCCTCATCGTCAGCGAGCAGAGATCCCGAAGCGAAAGCTCACAGACTACCTGCTATCCGTTACCCATCGAGAGGGTCGCCATAAAGCTCGAATCTTCCGGAGACTCGGCTACAGCTCGGCGAACTGGGAATCGTTGGCTTCGGCATTGCGCGAGCACATCGAAAGATATGACGTTGCCAAGGTCGAACCCTCCCGTTTCGGAACCTGCTACGTCGTGGAAGGGCCGATCGAATCGTTGTCGAAGGCGATCGCCACGATCCGTACGTTCTGGTTCATCCATCGCGATGGAATCGTCCCGCAATTGGTAACGGCCTATCCGTTGGAGTCACGACGCGAGCGGGGCTAAAATAGTCGTTCGACGAACGACAGGAGGGGCGCCATGAAGGTGAACGAGCTAGATGACGTCGTGCTCACGACAGACCTTCCTGAGCACAACCTGAAGCGCGGTGACGTGGGGACCGTCGTCTTGATCCACGACGACGGGATGGGATATGAGGTCGAGTTTATAACCCTGGGTGGCGAAACCCTCGCGGTCGTCGCACTAGAGGCGGATCAAGTCCGTCCCATCAAAGCTGGTGAGATCGCGCATGTGCGCTCTGTCGATGCCGTATCTGCTTAGCCCCATTTCCTCATGTCATCAGATCTCTCCGTCGTCTTCTTCGACGTCCACGGCACGCTGATTCGCCAGACGCACACGCCGCCGCAGATCTTCCAGATCCTGTGCGCGGAGGCCGACATCGAGATCTCGCTGGAGCGCGTCCAGTCCGCCTACCCGCCGCTCGATGACCTTCCCCAGCGGGCTGAAGCATTTGAGGGCGATGAAGACGTCTTCTGGCGCGACGTGAACGCGGGGATCCTGGAGAGGCTCGGCATATCCGACGGGGATGGCTCGCTGGCTGAGCACCTGATGACCGGCTTCAAGCGCCCGGATTGGTGGGCGGCCTACGACGACGCCATACCGACCGTGAATGCGCTGCAGTCCGCCG
>JAHEOA010000032.1 GCA_018609825.1 Candidatus Bipolaricaulota bacterium
ACGAGGATCAGCTCAGCGTCATCGACACGAGCTCTCACGCCGAGGTCGGAACCATCGACGTCGGGACCGGACCGAACATCGTCGCCATCGGCGACATCTAAACCTCCGCTCGACCGAAATTCGAAGCTCTACGCATTCCGAACAGCACCCAGCGGCCTTGTCTCCCCGAGAGGCAGGGCCGCTTTTCTTCTCAAACCTTTCTCATCGCTGACGACCGCCCATCGCTCCACCGCGACGACAAGGGTGCCTGGAAGGAGTTTGCAGGGTTAGCCCGGGGTTTGAAGGCGCCCCGTCAGTCTTCGAATTCGGCGGGATCCATCCGGTGAATGTCGGGCAACCCGTCGAAGTGGCAATCGGCCGAGACGATGTGCGCAATCCGATGCTGTCGCATCACCGCCGCGTGGAGCGAGTCGCGGGCCTGAAGGTGCGCAAATTCCCGATGCAATTCCATGGCCTGCCCCAATGCCTCGCGGTCGACCGGCCGAACGTCCGGGACGACGCGCACGAAGAGGCGACAGACCTCGACGGCCCGTTCTCGTTGTCCCAGAGCCGTGTAGCGGTGGAGGATCTCCTGCAACACCTCCGCGTCGGTGACGGCGACCCGGTCGCCGGCCGCGACGGACTCCAGAATCGAGACACAGGGCGCCTTGAGCGGATGATCGACCCCGGCGGCATACATGGGCACGTTGGCGTCAACGAAGAGGGGCTCGTCACTCATGGTCATGCTCCGGCATCGACTCCCGCTCCATCTCTTCCCAATCGGCCACTGGGAGCCGCAGCGCACTCAGTTGTCGAACCGCGTGTCGTCGGTCGCTCGGATCGGCCTCGTCGTAGCAATCCTGGATCGCCTGGCGGATCAACGCGCCGACGGACGTGCCTCGCGCCTGCGCCAGCGCCTCGAGCCGGTCATATTGTTCCGGGGGCAAGAGGACCTGGACGCGCCGGGTCAGGGTGGCCATCGCCATCTCCTTTCATGAGCATGATGATGTGTATACATTATCAAAAACCGTCGTTTCCCCCAAGTCGCTCGATGGCGGTTCATGGGAGAACGGCAGGAACCAGCCAGACCGGAATCGCCAAGAGGGACGCTCCCGCCCCCCTCTATGTTACCATGGACGCATGCGATCGCTTGCCCTCGCTCTCGCAACGCTCGTCATCCTGGCAATGCCCGTCGGGGCCCAGCTCTCCCCAAACCGCCCGCCGACGGAGACGTTGAACGCCGACACGGCCTTCACGCTCAACCGCGGCGAATGGCGAGTCGGCACCCTCAACCTCTACTTCAGCTTTCCGGACGTCGGCACACCGTTCAGCCTAAACCAGCTGAAATGGCTCAACGTCGCATACGGCCTAACGCACCGTCTCCAGCTCGGAACCACCGTTCTGGAGAACGTATTGCAGGGTCCGAACGCCTGGGCCAAGTTCAACGCGCTGCGTACGCGTCAACTGGCGTTGGCGATGCCCTTGGAGATCGACATCGATCTCGACCCGTTCGTCGCCGGGGTCGGCAGCGGCCTGGCCATCAGCTGGACGCCCAGCCCGCCGACGTCGCTGCACGCGGGGCTCGGCTTTTGGGCGGCCGACGGGCAGGTGCAACTGAGCCGACTCCATGCGGCCCTGGAATACGCGCCGTTCGCGCACACGCATCTGTTCGTGGAGGCCGACGTCTGGCCGCTTGTCGTGGAGATCGGCTCGCTCAGCCGCTATCGGGCGTTCAACCTGGAGGTCTCCAGTCGCCTGGTCGAGGACGCCAAGCCCCATCTGGGCCTGGCGTTCGAGCTCTTCGTCCGGTTTTGAGTCGCGGATGCGCGCGGATCGTCACCGTGCGGATGGCCCTCAAGGAAGCCGATCCGGGTCGTCCTCGTCGTGCTGGGTGAGGCGCTGCGACTCCGCGGCCTCGGCGGCCCACTCGTCCGACTCCGTGGCGGGATCGACCAGCGCGATCAGCGTATCGCCCGGCTCCGGGACGGTCTGGATGTCGGCCGCGATCACGGCGAGCCGGCCGCCCCGCTTGACCGCGAACATCGGGATCGCGCTCTGGCCGTAGTGGTCGCAGAAGTCGCGGTAGCCGAACGCCTTGGTCAGCGACGTCCGCTTGAGCATCGCCCCATGGGCAAATCGGCGCTCCAGCTCGCCATAAGTCACCCCGTCGCCGAACAGGAACCGCCCGCGCAGGTGTTTCGGCAAGAGCTCGGAGGCCTCGCCCTCGGCCGCGTTGAGCGGCGGCAGCTGGAAGACGTCGGATCGCCCGAAGACTTCCGCGAAGTGCAGCGCCGCCAGGGCGTTGACCTCGTCGTTGGGCGTGAGCGCGAAGAGCCGCCCCAGGCCGTCGAGGTCGATCTCGTCGAGGACGTACTCCTGCAGGACGCCCGCGTAGAACGTCTCGAAGCCGGCTTGGCGCGCGGCCGCAATGTGGGACCAGTTGTCGTCGACCAAGCGGACCTGGAAGCCCTCGTCGCTCAGGGCCTGGGCGATCTCGCGGGCCCACGGCTGCGCGCCGATGACCAGCGCCCCTTGCGGGTTGGGATCGGCGACGCCCAGTCGCCGCGCCAGCGGCCCGGCGGTCAGGCCATAGACGGCCACGGTCCCCGTGATGACGGCGAACGTGATCGCCACCAGCGACTCGGCCCCCGCGTAGCCGGCCTCGGCCAAGCGCAGCGCAAACAGCGACGAGACCGCCGCGGCCACGATGCCGCGGGGCGCCATCCAGCCGAGGAAGGCCCGCTCGCGCCAGCTCAGCCGCGACCCGAGCGTGCACAAGAACACGGCCAACGGACGCACGACGAGGATCAATAGCGCGATGAACAGCAGCGCCGGCGGGCCGAGCTCCGTGACGCTGTCCAAGGGCAGCCGGGCCGCCAGCGCGATAAAGAGCACCGCGATGAGCAGCACCCGGAGGTTCTCCTTGAACTCCACGATGTGCTTGACCGTGACGGCCCGCTGGTTGGCCAGGACCGCGCCCATGATCGTGACGGTCAGCAGCCCCGACTCCGGCTGGATCTGGTTGGCCGCGGTGTAGCCGATCACGGCGATCATGAGCGTGACGGGGTTCTGCAGGAAGTCGGGGATCCAATAGCGCCGCAGCGCCAACACCAGCAGCCCGGCGCCGGCGAGGCCGATCAGCCCGCCGCCGCCGATGGCCTTCAGGATCCCGACCGCCGCCAACCCGGTCGCGTGCCCGGCATCGCCGGTGGCCAGGATGGCCTCGAAGACGAGCACGGCCAGAATGGCGCCGATCGGATCGATGACGATCCCCTCCCACTTGAGCGTGGTGCCCACGCGACGGCGCGGGCGGAGCTGGCGCAAGAGGGGCATGATCACCGTCGGCCCGGTGACGACGAGGATCGCCCCCAACAGCGCCGCCAGCGAGGGGCTGAGATCGAAGATGGCCCAGGCGAGCGCCGCCGAGGCGAGCCACGTGACGAGCGCGCCGAGCGTGACGAGCCGGGTGAAGACCGAGCCGACCTCGCGCAGCTCGCGCAAGGACAGACTCAAGCCCCCCTCAAAGAGGATGATCGCCACGGCGATGGAGACCACGGGCAACAGCAGCTCGCCGAAGAGCTCATCGGGGTGGAGGAAGCCCGTGATGGGGCCGGCCAGGAAGCCGACCACCAACAACAGCAGGATCGAGGGCAGGTGGAGGCGCCACGCCAGCCACTGGGCGCCGATGCCCAGCGCGATGACGCCCGCGATGCCGATCAGGTGGGGTTCCATCCGGCCTCCGGGTTCGTCATGCCCGTGCTCGCGATCCCTGGTCGCTCGCGACGACGGTCATCGTCGGGTCCTCAGCATTGTGGCGACTGATCGCGTACAGTAGCATACCCCACCGACAAGCCTTCTCGGGATTCTGCTATGGAAACCGCCCATTCTGGTGCCTGGATCAGTCTTCTCATCGTTGCGGGCCTCGCGTTCCTCGTGCCCCTGACTCTATCCCGTTTGAAGGCGCTTCGCATCCCCGTCGTCGTCGGGGAGATCCTCGCCGGCATCGCCGTCGGGCAGAGCGGGCTCGGCCTCATCGAACCGAACCAGAACGAATGGCTCGACGTGCTGTCCACGCTCGGCTTTACGTACCTGCTCTTCTTGGCCGGCTTGGAGATCGACTTCGACGTGCTCGGCTCCTCGGCCCGTGGCCATTGGCGCAAGGCGGTCCGGACGTTCGGGGTGCCCATCGCCTATTTCGTCCTGATGCTGACCGCGAGCTTCGGCGCGGCGCTCCTGTTGCAGGCGTGGGGCCTGGTGGAGAACCCCTTTCTGATCGCGCTCGTGCTGGGCACGACCTCGCTCGGCATCGTCATGCCCGTGCTGCGGGAACGCGGCCTGTCCGGCCATCCCATCGGCCAGAGCATCCTGATGGCGACCATTCTGGCGGACTTCGGCACGATGCTGCTCTTGACCGCCGCCGTGGCGATCGAGCGGGGCACGACCGCCGACAGCGTGCTGCTCGTGTTGGTGTTGATCGTGGCGGTGCTCGTCGTCGATCGCGTGCTCCATCGGTTCCAGAACTCCACGATCTTCAACAGCCTGTTTGAGGCGACGGCCGAGGTCGGCGTGCGCGGCTCGTTCTTGTTGATGTTCGTCTTCGTGGCGCTGAGCGATCAGCTCGGGGTGGAGTTCATCCTGGGCGCGTTCCTGGCCGGCGTCGTGGTCTCCTTGGCGGTGGGGCGCATCAAGGGGGCCGAGCTGCGGCGCAAGCTGGACGCCATCGGCTTCGGGTTTTTCATCCCCATCTTTTTCATCATGGTCGGGGCGCGGTTCGACATCGGCACGCTCACGGGCTCGGTGACGACGCTATTGCTGATCCCGGCGTTGTTGGTGCTGCGCTACGTGGCCAAGATCGTGCCCGCGTTCATCTATCGGCTTCAGTACGACTGGCGACGCACGTGGGCCACGGGATGGATCCTCTCGCCCGGCCTGACGCTCATGATCGCGGCCGCCGACGTCGGCATGCGCGCCGGGCTGATCGAAAGCACCATGAACAACGCGATCATCCTGCTGGCGATCGTGACCTCCACGGTCTCGCCGCTCGTGTTCGATCGGCTCATGCCGCCCGTGACCACCCCGCCCAAGCGGCGGCTGTTGCTGGTGGGCATCAACGAGCACACGCTCATGCTGGCGCGGCACCTGCCCGAGGACGCCTTCGGCGAGGTCCGCTTTGTGGAGCTCGATCCCCGTTCCGCGGATCATGCCGAGGCGTCCGGCTTCAGCGTGGTGCGCGTCCGGGGAACGACCGAGGAGGAGCTGATCCGCGCCGGCATCGACGCCGACGCCATCGTCGTGGCCGCCACGGGCGACGACGAGACCAACTGCCGCATCGCCGAACTGGCCCGACAGCGCTTCGAGTGCGACCACGTCGTGGCGCTCGTCCAGGGCCAGGACGCGACGCGCGAGCTCAAGCGCATCGGCGTCCAGGCCGTCACGCCGGCGCTGTCGACGCACTTCGTGCTGCGCAGCCTCGTCCATGATCCGGACTTCTTCGCCATGATGGAGAGCGAGGCCATCCGCATGCACGAGGTCGAGCTGCGCGCGGAGGCGCTCGACGGGCAACAGGTCCAGGACGTGACGCTGCCTCAGGGCGTGCTGATCCTCTACGTGCATCGCGATCGGGAGCACCTCATCCCGAGCGGCGCGACCGAGCTGCGCGTCGGCGACCGGCTGACGCTGCTCGGGCCCCCCTCGGCCATCCAGGAGGTCGAGGACGACCTCAGCTTCAAGTGATGGGCATGGGAGAGCGTCTCGCAGGGATGACCCGCGCGAACGGGCCCGTCAGGCCCGCTCGTCGTCGGGGTCCTCCGCGTCGCCGAGCCGGTCGGGCTCCTCGGCCGGCGTCTGTTCGGACTGTTCGTGGGCCTGCACGTTCTGGACGTAGATGTCGACGCTCTGCACGTCCAGGCCCGTCATGCGCTCCAGTTCCTGCTTGATTTCCTCTTGGATTTCGCGGGCCACTTCGTGGATAGGCTTGCCGTAGCTGACCGTGACGTTCATGCGCACGCGGAGGCCGTCGTCGCTCATCTCCACGTCGATCCCCTTGTTGCGCCCGCCGAAGATGCCGACGAAGCCGCCGCCGCGCTCGCGGATCTCGCCCAAGCCCTCGATGCCCGAGATCGCATGATGGACGATCTCGCGCAGCACGTCCTCGGTGAACGTGATCCGGCCCAGCTCGTCGGTCAGCTCGTTGACCGAGACGGGGTGGGAGGCCGGCTCGGGGGACTCGGTCGTCTCCGAGTCGACGTCGGTCTGCGGGGCCTGCTCGTCGGTCTCTTCCTCGTTCGGGTTCCAGTTCATCGAAATCCCTCCTTGGGGCTTTTCCCATCCATGTTAAGGAGGACGGGCCGCGACGCCAACCGGCGTCAGCGGGGGCGGCGCCTCGCCAGTTCCGTCAGAACGTCGGACCACGGACGTTGGCGGGCGAACAGCAGCACCAGCAGATGGAAGACGAGATCGGCCGCCTCCCGGGCCAAGGCCTCGTCGTCGGCTTCCAGGGCGACTTCGACGGCCTCCTCGCCGACCTTCTGGCGCAGACGCCGCTCGTCGCCCAACAGCCGCGCCACGTAGGATTCCGCGCTCGGCTGGGCACGGCGATCCTCGAAGACCCGCCAGAGCTCGTCCAGGATCGACGACGGCTCGTCGCCGAAACAGGTCGCAGAGCCCGTGTGGCACGCCGGGCCCGTCTGTTCGACGCGAGCGAGCACGGTGTCGCCGTCGCAGTCCAGATGGAGCGACCGGACGCGCTGGACGTGGCCTGAGGTCTCGCCCTTCTTCCAGAGTGTCCCCCGGGATCGGCTCCAGTAGTGCATGGTGCCCGTATCGCTGGTCCGCTGGAGCGCCTCCCGATCGGCGTAGGCCAGCATCAGGACGCGGCCGTCGACGTCCTGGGCGATCACGGGCACGAGGCCCTGCTCGTTCCACCGAACGTCATCCAGCGAGATCATCGGACCGTCACGCCCCGCTCGCGCAGATAGGCTTTGACGTCGCCGACGGTGTGCTGCCGATCGTGGAAGATCGACGCCGCCAGCGCGGCCTGCGCCCCGCCCTCGGCCAGGGCCCGATAGAGGTCCGCGGGCGAGCCGCCGCCGCCGGAGGCGATCACGGGCACGTCGACGGCCTCCACAATGGATCGGGTCAACTCGATGTCGTAGCCGCCCAACGTCCCGTCGGCGTCCATGCTCGTGAGCAGAATCTCGCCCGCGCCGAGATCCGTCACCCGTTGCGCCCAATCGAGGGCATCGAGCCCGGTCGGCGTGCGACCGCCGTGGGTGAAGACCTCCCAGCGACCGTCCGCAACGCGCTTGGCGTCGATGGCCACGACGACGCACTGGCGCCCGAACCGTCGAGCCGCCTCCCGGATCAATTCGGGCGCCTCGACGGCCGCCGTGTTGATGGAGACCTTTTCCGCGCCGGCTCGCAGCGTCCGATGCAGCCCGTCCACGGACGACACGCCGCCGCCGACGGTCAGGGGAATGAACAGCCGCTCGGCCGTGCGCCGGACGGTCTCCAATAGCGTCTCGCGCCCCTCCACCGAGGCGCTGATGTCGAGAAACGCCACCTCGTCGGCCCCTTGCGACTCGTACGCCGCGGCCAGCTCGGCCGGGTCGCCGATCCGTCGAAGATCCTTGAACTGCACGCCCTTGACGACCTGGCCGCCGTCGACGTCGAGACAGGGAATGATCCGCGCGGCGAGGCTCATTCCCAGGCCACCTCGCCCTTGGTGCTCGCGACCTCCGACTGCGGCCGCACGGCCCCGGCCAGCGCGCGGCCGAGCGCCTTGAACGCGGCTTCCACGATGTGATGGGTGTCCTCGCCCGCCAGCGGCCGAACGTGGAGCGTGAACCCGCCATCCAACGCCATCGACCGCAGCATGTGCGCGTACATGCCGTCGGGCAGATCGACCGACGCGTAGGGCCGATCCACGAGGTCGACGGCCGCCATGACGAGCGCGTCGTCCATGGGCACGATCGCATGCGCGATGCGGACGATCTTGAGATCCGGCAGGGCCTGGCGAATGCCGCGCCCGAGCGCGATGCCGACGTCTTCAATCAGATGATGGTCGTCCTCGCCCTGGGCCTCCAGCTCGAGATCGAGGCCCCCATGGCGGGCGAGCGTCTCCAGCATGTGGCGCAGGAAGTAGGGATCGGTCTGAACGTGGGACCGGCCCGTTCCGTTCAGCCGCAATTGGAGAGAGATGTCGGTCTCGCCCGTGCGGCGATCGATCGTCGTCCACCCGTTGTCGGTGCTCATGAACCCGCTCCTTATTCGTCGAAAGGTCCTCTCAGCTCGGCGATCCGCACGGTCTCGGCGTAGAGGGCCGTGCCGACGACCACGCCCGACGCCCCTAACCGATAGGCCGTCCGGACGTCGTTCGCCGTCTTGATGCCCCCGGAGACCAAGACGGGGGTGTCCACGGCCCCGCAGAGCCCTTCAATGGGCGCCGGATCGAGGCCCTGCAACGAGCCCTCGATGCCGACGTTGGTGTAGAGCAGCGCCGCCAGGCCGAGCCCGTCGACGTCGCGGGCCACGTCGGTGGCTCGGATGCCGGATTCCTCGGTCCAGCCGGAGACCGTCACCTCGCCCTCGCGGGCGTCCAGCGCCAACACCAGCCGCCCGGGGAACCGCTCGGCCATGGCCGCCAGCCAGTCGGCGTCCTGGATGGCGCGCGTCCCCACGATGACGCGCTCCACGCCCGTGCCCACCCAATCGTCAATGGCCGAGGCGTCGCGCACGCCGCCGCCCACCTGGACCGTGCCGTTGACGCTCATGATCAGCTCGCGCAGCAGCTCGTCGTTGGACCCGCGCCCCATCGCGGCGTCGAGGTCCACCAGATGGAGCCCGTCGGCGCCCTCGTTGAGCCAGCGGTGAGCGGCCTCGATGGGATCGCGCCGGAAGCGGGCCGTGGAGGGGTCGCCGCCGGTCAGTTGCACGCATTGGCCGTCCATGACGTCGATCGCCGCCCAGATCATGACGCCTCTTCCTCCGCGATCTTCAGAAAATTCGCCAGCAGGGTCAGTCCCCCTTGGGCGCTCTTTTCCGGATGGAACTGCACGGCATAGCTGGTCGGGCCCATGGCAACGCCCGCGACGATCCGCCCGCCGTAGTCGGCCCAGGCGATCGCCGCGTCGTGGGCCAGCACCCCGTAGCTGTGCACGAAGTAGAAGTAACTTCCGTCCGGGATGCCGTCAAAGAGCGCCGAGGCGTCGTGATGAACGGTGTTCCAGCCCATGTGCGGCAGTCGCTGGGCGGGAAGCCTTTCAATGGCCCCGTCGAGAACCCCCAGGCCGGGAACATCGGGATCTTCAGTGCTCGACTCGAAGACGATCTGCAGGCCGATGCAGACCCCGAGCGTCGGGCCCTGCTTGACGCGCTCGGCCAAGGCCTCGCGATGCCCGTGGATGGGGGCCATCATCGCCGCGAACGCCCCGTCGCCGGGAATGACCAAGACCTCCGCCTCAAGCCAGTCCGTGACCTCGGGCGTGATCGCCGTGCGGGCGCCCAGGCGCTCGAGCGCCTTCTGGAGGCTGTGCAGGTTGCCCACGTTGAAGTCGGCGATCGTCACGATCATGGCAACACCGCGTCCAATGCGCCCGTGAGCGCCTCGCGATCCTCTGGCGTTCCGATCGTGACGCGCACGCACTCGGCCAGCCGCGGATGCGACCCCGGCCCGCGGATGAGCATCCCCTCGGCCTCCAGATCCGCCATCAGGGCCTCGCGCTCGACGCCCTCGGGAACCCGGGCCAAGAGGAAGTTGGCCTCGGAGGGCCACACGCGGAAGCCCCGCTCGCGCAGCGCTTGAGCCCATCGGGGGCGCTCCTCACGGATCATCGCGACGTAGTCGTCCGCGAACGTCGGATCATGCAGCGCCGCGGCGGCCAGCGTCTGGGTCAGCGCGTTGACGTTGTAGGGCAGCCGGGCCCGCTCCACATACTGGAGCCAATCCGGATGCGCGACGGCGTAGCCCAGCCGCAGGCCCGCCAACCCGAACGCCTTGGACAGCGTCCGGACGACGATCAGATTGGGGAACGCGCGCACACGGGCCAGCCAGCCCTGATCACCAAATTCGGCGTAGGCCTCGTCGACGACCACGGGGCGCTCGGGATCGGCCTCCAACAGCGCTCCAACGGCCTCGGCGCTGAGCGCGTTGCCCGTCGGGTTGTTCGGCGAACAGAGGGCGATCAGCGCCGGGTCCTGGTCCAGATACGGGCCGGGCTCCAGATCGAAGTCCGCGTCCAGCTCGACCTCCCCGACCGCGGCCGCGTTCGCCAGCGCGTAGTGGCGATACATGCCGTAGCTCGGCGCGGGGTGCAGCACAAGCTCGCCCGGATCGAGGAGCGCTTTACAAAGCATGTCGAAGACCTCGTTGGAGCCGTTGCCGACGACGAACCAGTCCGCCGGCAGCTCGAACCGCGCCGCCAGCGCTTGACGGACCGCCGACGCCGAGCCGTCGGGATAGGCGCTGGCGTCCAGGTCGGCCGCAAGATCCGCCAGCTCATGCCAGACGGGATGCGCGCCCCAGCGGTTCGTGTTCCGATGCAACGGGCGACCGTCCGATTCGGGCGGCCGATAGGGCGTCAGTCCCTCAAGCGTCCGGCGCATCGTCGCCCTCCTCGTCCGACAGACGGGCCTCCACGGAGCGGGCGTGGGCCTCCAAGCCCTCCGCGCGCGCCAGCGTCGTGGCGGCTGGGCGCAGGCGCCGCAGCCCATCGACGCTGACGCGCTGATAGCTGATCGTCTTCTGGAAGTCGCGGACGCTCAGGCCGCTGGCGTGGCGCGCGCCCTGGGCCGTGGGCAGGACGTGGTTGGTCCCGGAGGCGAAGTCGCCGAGCGCCACGGGCGCCCAGGGGCCCAAAAACACCGACCCGGCGCTGCGGATCCCCTCGAGCCAGTCGTCGTCATTCTCGGTCCATATCGCCAAATGTTCGGGCCCGTAGGCGTTGATGAACGCCAGCGCCCGGGCCGGATCGCGATAGATCACGGCGCCCGTGTGGCGATCGCTCAATTCGGATTCGCTCAACAGCGCCGTCACGCGCTGGGCCAGGTCCACGGACGGGGTCATCAACAGGGCGGAGGTCCCGGGCCCGTGCTCCAACTGGGCCCGCAGCTCGTCGGCCGCCCACGCGGCCCAACTCCACAGGGGGCGATCGTCGGCGGGCTCCACGAGCAACAAAACCTCGCTGGGCCCCGCCAACAGATCGATGCCGACCTCGTCGCGCACGAGCGCCTTGGCGGCCGTGACGTAGGCGTTGCCCGGGCCGACGATCGTCTCCACCGCCGGGATCGTCTCGGTCCCGTAGGCGAGCGCGGCGATCGCCTGCGCCCCGCCCACGGCGTAGACCTCGTCGATCCCCACGAGCGACGCCGCCGCGCGGATGATCTCGGCCACCTCGCCCGAGGCGTCAGGCGGGGTAACCACCGCCAGCTCCTCGACGCCCGCCAACCGGGCGGGCACCGCGGCCATCAACAGCGACGAGACCAGGCCCTGGGGCGCGTACATCCCCACGCGGCCATACGGAACCACCCGCTGTCCGGCCTGGACCCCCGGCGTCGGCTCGAGCTCATACGGCTCGATCCGCTGCGGTCCATGGAAGTGCTCGATGTTGGCGCGGGCGGTCGCCAGCGCCGCGCGCTGATCGTGGGGAAGCTGCGCCCAAGCATCTTGGATGTCCGCCTCGGCGACGCGCATCGCGTCCAGAGTCACGCCGTCGAAGCGTGCCGTGAGCTCGCGAAGCGCCGCGTCGCCACGCCCGCGCACGTTCTCCAGGATCGAGCGCACGGTCTCCCGCACCTCGGCGTCGTCGGGATCGGGACGGCGCAGGAGCGCGTCCAGATCCGGCTCGCGCAGCGCTTCCAGGTGGACAAGCTTCATCTCAGGGCACCATCCTCTCGATCGGCAGCACGAGCAACCCTTCGGCGCCGGCCCGTTTCAGTTGCGGGACGAGTCGGTTGACCTGATCCTCGCCGATGACGGCGTGGACCGCCACCCAGTCCTCGTGCCCCAACAGCGGCATCACGGTCGGGGCCGTGACCCCGGGCATGAGCGACTTGACCTCCTCGAGGTGCTCGCGACGGACGTTGAGCATGAGATAGCGACGCGCTCGGGCGTCGAGCACGCCCCGCAGCGCCGAGCGGAGCTCTTCCAGTTGAGCCTGTTTGTGTTGGAGGCTCTCGCGATTGGCGACCACCACGGCCTCGGAGTGGAGGATCGTCGCGAACTCCATGAGGCCGTTCTGCCGCAGGGTCGAGCCCGTCTCCACCAGATCGACGATGGCGTCGGCCACGCCGATGTGCGGGGCGATCTCGGTGGCGCCGGACAGCGGCACGACCTCGACGTCCACGCCCTGGTCCGCGAAGAAGCGCGCCGTGACCCGTTCGAACTCCGTGGCGATCTGGCAGCCGTTCAAGTCAGCCAGCGTCTCGTAGGGCCCGTCCTTGGGCACGGCGATCGCCAGCCGGCAGCGCCCGAACCCGAGCGACAAAAGCGTCTCCACGTCGACGTCGTGCTCGGCCACGAGGTCCAACCCCGTGACGCCGGCGTCGGCGGTGCCCGCCGCCACGTACTCGGCGATGTCGTCGGTCCGCACGAACAGCAGGCGCCAACGCCCGTTGACGTCGGCCATCAGACTGCGCGCGTGGCGCGGCACGTGCAGACCCGTCTGCGACAGCAGTTCCAGCGTCCGCTCGCTGAGGCGCCCCTTGTTGGGCACGGCAATGCGGACCAACTCATCGCTCATCGCGGGCGTACCTCCCATCGGCAGGGCCGGAGGGTCTCGATCGCGGTTCTAGGGGACGGAGGGGAAAATGGGAAAACTCAATGAACACAGGGGGCGTGAGGGTGATGGGCCGCGCGTCCTTCGGCGGTGAGCGGGGTTGGGAAGCGTCGCGTCGTCATGGTCATCACCCTTTCAGCGACGGGTCGCTATCGAGGCCCCTGACGTGGCACCCGTGCAACGTGGGCCCCGAAGTCAAGGGATGAAGGCAGCGCCCCGTCAGTATAGGTGCATCATACTGCGCGGGCTGAGCCGCGTCAACCGGGACGCCGCGCCCCAAGCCGTCGCGATCACAGCCCCCAAACGAGCCAGATGAAGATCGGCGTCAGCACGGCCAAGATGACGTTGAGCGGTCCGCCGACCTTCGTGAAGTCGAGGAACCTGTAGCCGCCGGGGCCGTAGACCATCGTGTTGGTCTGATAGCCCACGGGCGTCCAGAAGCTCGTCGACGCGGCGAACATGATCGCCAGGATGAACGCCTGCGGGTCGAGCCCAAGCGCCCGGGCGGTGGCCACGCCGACCGGCACGAGGACGACGACCGTGGCGTTGTTGGAGATCAGACCCGTCATGAGCATGCTGATCACGTAGAACAGCATCAGCACCACCACCGGCGCGACGTGCTCGGCCGACCCGGCCGCCAGCTGGGCGATCAGCGCGGCGCCGCCCGTGCGCTCCATGGCCAGCCCCAACGGGATGACGCCGGCCAGCAGAAAGATAACGTCCCAACGGATCGACTCGTGCAGCTCGGTCACGCTCAAGCAGCCCGTCAGCACCATGAGCACGCAGCCGACCATGGCCGTCACCAGGATGGGCGCCCCGAGCGCGGCAAACAGCACCACGCCGCCCACGATGGCCAAAGCGAGGGGCATCTTCTCCCGACGGAACGCCTCGGGCCGGAGCTCCTCGGTGACGATGAAGTCGGCGTCGCGCTTGAACTGCTCCAGGCTGCCCTGCTCGCCCTGGATGAGGAGCGTGTCACCGAAGTCCAGACGGGCCTTTCCGAGGCGCTCGCGAATGAACTCGCCGTGCTTCTGCATGGCGATGACGGTGGCGTTGTAGCGGTTGCGGAAGTTGGTGCTCTCCAAGGTGCCGCCGATCAGGCTGGCGTTGGGCGCGATCACGACCTCCAGTAGCCCCAGTTCGTCGCTCGCCAGCGCCTGATCGCCCAGGCGGACCTCGGGCTCAATGGCGAGCCCCTGGACGGCGTCCTTGATGGCCAAGAGTTGATCGCTGCTGGCCCGTATAAAGAGGATGTCGCCCGGCTGCAGCACGCGGTTGCCCAGGGCCGGGCCGAGCTTCTGGCCCTCGCGGATGATCTCGAGCACTTGGACGTCGAAGCGCTCGCTCAGGCGGCTCTCCACCAGCGTGCTCCCCACGAGCTCGCAGCCCTGCAGCACGACGATCTCGCTCAGGTACTCCTTGACCTCGTAACGCTCGGTAATCTCGCGCTCCATGCGGCGCTCCGGGAGCAGTCGCCGCCCCACGCTGAGCAGATAGACCGTCCCCACGGCAAAGATCAGCAGGCCGATCGGCGCGAACTCGAACAGCCCGAAGGCGCTGCATTGGGCACAGCCGCGCTCGGCCGCCTCGGCGGCCAGCTCGCTGGCCAGGATGTTGGTGGAGGTGCCGATCAGCGTGATGACGCCGGCCAATTGGGAGGTGTAGGACAGCGGAATGAGAAGCTTGGACGGCGCCCGGTTCTGCTCACGGGCCATCGTCGTGACGAGCGGAATCAGGATCGCCACGGCGGCCGTGTTGTTGATGAAGGCCGAGGTCGGACCGACGATGAGCATGACGACCAGCAATTGGCGCATCTCGCTGTCCCCGGCCAATCGAATCGCCCGATGGCCCAGCTCGTTGACGAGCCCCGTGCGGTAGATGCCCCCGCTCAGGATGAACATGGCCAGCACCGTGATCGTGGCCGGGTTGCTGAAGCCGGAAATGGCGTCACGGGGCGTCAGGCCCACGACCGGGGCCAAGACGAGCATGGCGGCCATGATGCCGAACGCCACGAAGTCGATGGGGAACAGATCGAGCGCGAAGACCACGAGCGCGGCGATGAGCAGGGCGAAGACCAGCGCGATTTCCAGGGTCATGACGATGGCCGCGCGCGTCGACTATCGGGCCGGGACGGCCACGCGCGGTTCATGGTCGAGCTCCGGGAACGAGCGCCGGAAGCCGTCCTCGATCGCCACACGGGGTTGATACTCGAGAATCTGGCGGGCTTTGGCGATGCTGAAGTGGCGATCGTGGCCCATGGCCGCCACGATCTCGCGCTGCAGCGACGAGGGCGTCGGCAGGCGCAGGCCTTCGCAGGCGCGACTGACCAGCCACGACGTCGCGTAGACGGGCCCGAAGGGCAAATTCACGCAGCGGGGCTCGCGCTCGATTGCCCGGGCCAACGCCTCGAGGACTTGGCGAAGCGTCCGCCGCCGCCCATCGGTGAGGTTGAACGCCTCCCCGACGGCGCTTGAGCTCGTCCCCGCCTGGACGATGCCCGCCACGGCGTCGTCCACATGGACCACGTCCATGAGCGTCCGTCCTCCGCCGAGCAGCGGGACGCGGGCCTGCTCCAGCAGCGTCCGTACTTGTGGCAGGACGTGCCGATCCCGCGAGCCGTAGATGAGACACGGCCGCACGATCGTCACCGGCAGCCCATCGCGCTCGTAGGCGTCCGCAGCGAGCCGTTCCGCCTCGATCTTGGACCCGGAGTAGAGCCCGTCGGCCCGGTAGGGCGTCCGCTCGTCGGCGCCGTCATGATCGCCGTAGCCGTAGACGTCGACGGTGCTGACGTGCACCACGCGGGCGACGTCGCTGGCCAGCGCCGACTGGAGGACGTTGGCCGTGCCCTCGACGTTGGCCTGCCAGAACTGCCGCCGCGTTCCGCCGATGGGCGGGCGGGCCGCGCAGTGATAGACGGCGTCCACACCCTGCATCGCGGCCCGCAACGTCCCGGGGGCTCCGATGTCGCCTCGGGCCTGTTGCACGCCAATGGAATCGAGATGGGCGGTCGAACTCTGCGGCCGGACGAGCGCCACCACGCGATCGCCCCGCGCTGCGAGGCGCTCGGCCAGGTGGCTGCCGACCAAGCCCGTCGCCCCGGTCACTAATGAGGTCACCATACGCCTCCCCACGTCGCGAAGGGTAGCTGGGGGGGTCTCCGTTCGCAAGTGCCCGCTCGCCTCGTCCCTTGATGGACGGGGGCCCGCGTCCCTAGGCTCTGGCTGGGCGACGATCGACCGCCAGAGGATGCGCATGGGCAAACTGACGCTCGACCTGCATGAGATCTACAACAAGGGCGACGCGATCGACGCCGAGCTGGAGCGCGTCATCGACGAGGCCGTGGAGAAAAAGGTCAAGCTGGTGGAGATCATCCACGGCAAGGGGAGCGGCCAGCTCAAGAAGCGCGTATTAAAATTCCTCGATCAGCCCCGCATCAAGCAGAAATACCACCGGCTGGACAAGGACGAGCACAACCACGGGCGGCTGTTCCTGCGGTTCAAGCACTAACGAAGCGAGAGCCCTGCTCCGGCGACGCTAGGCGTTCGGCGATCCACAGCGTCGCCCCGCCGGTCGCCTCCGGGACAAGCGCCGGCCGACCGTCCGACATCGTCTCTTCCTCAAACGCCACGTCCTGGCCAACCCAGACGGATCGGAGCCGTTCCCGATCGTCCGTGGCCAGAACGAGTCGGAGGGAACGGTTGTCGTCGGCGTCGACGGATCCCGCCTGAACGACCAACGTTCCGCGTCCGAATTGCGACGGGCCGTCTGGAGGATTGCCGCCCAGAAGCTCGGCGTAGCGGGTCCTCGTCTCGGACCGAACCGCCGCGAGGATCGCCTCGACGCGCAGATCCGTGCCGATGCCGGATTCGGGCTCCGGCACCCGGACCGATCGGGGCGTCACGTCCTCGATGAGAAAGGGGAGTCGTGGGTCGTCGGGATGCGCGGTCCGCCAGGCGACGCGCTCGCCGTCGGGCCGCTCGCGCTCGCCCGGCACCGGCTCGCTGATCCCGAGCCCCCGGCCGCGAATTCGAGCCACGTCGCCATCGAGATCGTCCGAGTCCAGGGCGAACAGCGCCAGTCGATCTTCACGTTCTAGCGCCGCGAGGACTTGATTCGTGTGCGGGTGCTGGCTTGCCAAGGCGCGATCCCAGACGCCCATCAGCTCGAGATAAAAGCCGTCGGCCATGGGCACGAGCGCGTTGTGCGTGCCGTGCTGTGGGTGCGTGCCGCCCCGAACGACCTCGAAGCCGAGCCGACGATAGGTCCGCATGCCCGTCTCGAGGTCGTCGACGGCGATCAGCGCGTGGTCAACGCCGATGATCATGGGGCGCTCATCGCGGACATCTCAACTGACGGACACCTCAACTGAGGCCCCAGAAGGCGAGCGCGACGAGCAGGATGGAGATCACGAGCCGCGTCAGGTGGTGCGTCGCCGTCAGGCGGCCATGGCGGGCCAACCCGTTCTTGATCGCCAGAATGTGCATGCCCATGAGGCCGAAGATCAACGCGTACGGCGCCACCTCGACCGCAAACAGCAGCAGGACGGACGCACCGATGATGAGAAACCCGGCGAAGGTCAAGGCCCACATGGCCCAGGGTTGAACGGCCCGCGTCTGGAATTGAGCGACGCCCGCCAAGGCGATGGAGGCGCCGTAGAGGCCGATCAAGGTCGCTGCGATGCCCAGGACAAGATCCATGCTGACCTCCTCAAATCCGTGACCGAGGTCGTCGCCGCCCTCTGTGTTGATTGTGCCAATCCGAGGCACAGGGGACAAGGGAGTCCGTCAACCGAACAGGGGCGCGACGCCGATGTACAACCCGCGCCCCATGAGCCCATCCGGGTCATGCTCTACGTGCAGTTGGGCCTGCTCGAAGGCCGCCCGATAGTCGTCGCGGGTAAACAGCCCAAGCTCGTGGCGCTCCGCAAAGTGTTCGACGCCCTCGGGGGTGCCGACCAGATACTGGAAGTCGAGGATGGAGACGCTCCCCTCGCGCCGGCTGTGGTTGACGCGCGCGATCTTGAGATCGGGCTCGTCGACAAACAGCGCACCGACATGGCGATCTTGCCAGTCTTCGGGCAGGATCCACGGCTCGACGATCAACAGACCGCCCGGCGCCAGATGCCGCGCCATGTTGGCCACGGCGGCATTGAGCCGATCGTGGGTTCGCGCGTAGCCGATGGAGCTGAACAGGCACGTGATTAGGTCGAACCGCCGATCCAGGGTGAAGTCGACCATGTCGCCCTGATAGAACGGCACGTCGGGGCAGCGCTCGTGCGCGATGCCCAACATGCCCTCGTCGATGTCCAGGCCGATGGGATCGAAGTCATGCTTGAGATGGGCCATGTGCAGCCCCGTTCCGCAGGCCACGTCGAGCCAGGCGTTGCCAGGGGATTGGCGATAGCGCCGCACCAGGCGGCGAAGCCGGTCGGCTTCCGCAGCGTAGTCCTTGCCCGAGTGGGCGTAGAGCGCGTCGTAGAACGCGGCAGAATGAGCAAACATCGGCGCGTCGCTCAGCGCACGTCCAGCGTCTCCATGGCGACTTTCGACAACACCCGCACGCCCAACTCGAGGCTTTCACGATCGATCCGCTCGTTGTCGTTGTGGATGAGTCCCGCGCGCTCCGCCAACGTCATGCGGTTGGTCATCGGCGTGAGCCCATAGGCGATCGCGCCGATGTCGCGCATGAAGCGCGAATCCGTGGCTCCCGTCAGCATGTAGGGGATCGGCTCGGCGCCCGGAATCTCCCGGCGAACCGTCTCCTCGATCGTCCGATAGAACGCGTGATCGATCGGCGATTCGCTTGCTTCGTTGGCCTGCAGCGTCTCCAGCTCGATCGTGACGTCGAGATCGGCGGCAATCGAGTGGAGAACCTCCTCGATCTCGGCCTGCGAATAGCCGGGGACGTAGCGGAAGTCGAGCACGAACTCGCAGGCGCCGGGAATGACGTTCTCCTTCAGCCCGGCCTCGATCTGGGTGGGCGAACACGTGGTGCGCAGGAACGCGTTGACCATCCAGGGGCTGATCGGCGTGCCCGCGAAGAGCGCCTTGAGATCGGGCTCCGCGTCGCCGTCGAGCAGGGCCCTGGCGACCTCTTGGCCTTGGGGCCCGAAGGCGGGGGCAGTCGTCTCAAAGAACGCGCGGATCGCGGGCGAGACCCGCTTCGGGAACCGATGCTCGGCAATGCGCCGAATGAACGCCGAGCTCTTCACCAGCGGGTTGTCGTCGTGCGGCATGGACCCGTGGCCCGCGGTCCCCGTCACGCGGACCTTGACCCACCAGAGCCCCTTCTCCACCGTCTCGATGGGATAGAACGTCTGCTCGCCCAGCTGGAGCGGCATGCCGCCCATCTCGTTCAGCACGTAGTCGGCGCGGACCTTGTCAGGGTGGGCCTCCGTGAGCCAGCGCGCGCCATGGGTCCCGCCCATCTCCTCGTCGGCGACCGCCAGGAGGACGAGCTCGCCCGCGAAGTCGAGATCGGCCCGCTTGAACAGCGCGAAGGCGAGCGTCTCCATGGCCGTCATCGACTTCATGTCCAGGGCGCCGCGGCCCCAGACGAAGCCGTGGTCGTCGATGGCACCGCTGAACGGCGGCTGCGCCCACGCGTCAGCATTGGTGGCGGGCACGACGTCGGTGTGCGAGAGCAGCATCAGCGTCGGCCCGGGCCGAGAGCCCTCCAGTCGAGCGAGCACGTTCGTCCGTCCCGGCGCCTTCTCCAGGAACTCCGAGTCGATCCCCTCGTTCTCCAGGAACCGTCGGAGGTGCTCGGCGGCGGCCCGCTCGTTGCCGGGCGGGTTGGTCGTGTCGATCTGCAAGAGTTCCGACAGGAGTCGCGTGGCTTCCTCGCCCAACGACGGCCAGTCGACGTCCGCGATGGCGGTCATGGCGTCGCCTCCTTGCGCGCAGGGAGTGAGCGCCATTGTAAACGCGACGGTTCGACCGAACCAAGCGGATCGCCGGCGTTTGCGCTCCTCTGGGCGCCCGACTACGATCAAGGCGTCATGGCCGACTCGCGCATCGCACTCGTCACCGGCGCCAGTCGCGGCATCGGCGCGGCCACCGCGCGAAGACTCGCCGAGCAGGGGTGTGACGTGGCGGTCAACTACCATCGGAACCGCGCAGCGGCGCAAGCCGTCGTGGAGACGATCGAAGAGCAGGGCCGTCGCGCCGTCGCGATCCAGGCTGATCTGGGGGACATGGACGACGCCGAACGGCTCGTTCGCGAGACCGCCGAGCAACTCGGCGGGATAAGCGTGCTCGTCAACAACGCCGGGCACGTCGCCCGCGCGAGGCTGGATGAGCTGACGCTGGAGGAGTGGCGGCGCATGATGGCGGTGACGCTGGACGGGGCGTTCGTGGCCAGCCAACGGGCCGCCGAGCACATGACCTCGGCCGGTTGGGGTCGGATCGTCAACGTGTCATCATTGCGCGCCATGGCCGGCTACGGGCGCGGCGCCCACTACGCCACGGCCAAGGCCGGCCTGCTCGGCTTCACCAAGGCGCTCGCCACCGAACTCGGCCCGCATGGGATCACGGTCAACACGGTCTCGCCTGGCTACACCGAGACCGACATCACCCGCGAAGCCATTCGGGCCAAGGGCGACGAGATCCGCGCCAAGATCCCCGTCCGAGACGTCGCCCAACCCGACGAGATCGCCGCGTGCATCGCGTTTCTGTGTAGCGACGCCGCCGGCTCCATCAACGGCGAGACGATCAACGCCAACGGCGGCCTCTACATGGCCTGACCCATGGGACCTCGCGCGCTTCTGGCCGGACTGTCCGGCGTGTTGCTGGCGCTCGCCATGCCGGGGGCCGACCTCGGCCCGCTCGCCGCGGTCGCGCTCGTCCCGCTCGCTTACGCCCTCAACCATCGATCACTTCGGAGCGGGTTTCGGATCGGCCTGATCGGCGGCGCGGCGTTCTTCGGCGTGCTGGTGCACTGGCTCTACACGCTCTGGGATTTCGCCTCCATAGCCGTCGTCCCGGCGTATCTTGGGCTCGTCGGCTACTTGGCCCTGTATTGGGGCGCGTTCGGGGCGGGCTTCGCCTGGCTGTCGCAGCGCCTCGGGTCGTGGGCGCTGGCACCGGCCGCCGCCAGCCTCTGGACGGTGCTGGAGTGGATCCGGGCCCAGGGACCGTTCGGCTTCCCGTGGGGCCAAGCGGCCGACGCGCTCTATCAGATGCCGAGCGCCATCCAAGCCAGCTCGCTCACAGGGATTTGGGGCGTGTCGTTCCTGATCGTCCTGGTGAACGCGCTTTTGGCGCAGGGATGGGCCCGCCGGCGTTGGCCCGAGCCCCTGGTCGCGCTCCTCATCGTCGGGCTGACGCTGGCCGGCGGGTCGTTCACGTTGCCATCGACGTCCGAGGCTGCTGAGGCACGAAGGGTCCGGATCGTGCAGCCGAGCATCCCCCAACGCATTCGCAGCGACGCGAGCCAGCTGGCGGAGTTCCGCTCGATCTATCGCGAACTGATGGGCCAAATTGACGCCGCCGACAGCGACCTGACCATCCTGCCCGAGTCGATCCTGCCCACCTACGTGCTCGACGATTCCGATGTCCGCTCCCTGCTGACCGCCTGGGCCCACGAGAACAACCAGACGTTGCTGTTCGGCACCTACAGTCGCTCCGAGGGCGCGACGTACAACAGCGCCGTGGCCGTCTCCTCCGAAGGGAAGGTCGCGGACACCTATCACAAGACCCACCTGGTTCCCTTTAGCACGGAGTATTTTCCGGGTAAGCCGCTGCTGCGCCGGGTGGGGCTGTTCGATCTCATCCCGGTCGGCAACCGACTCGGCCTGATCGAGCCCGGTCAGGGCCATCGCTCGCTGCGGACCGACATGGGCCGAATCGCCACGCCGATCTGCTTCGAGTCGATTTTCCCCAGGATCGGCCGGACGTTCGCGCGCAACGGAGCCGATCTCATCGTGATCGTCACCAACGACGCCTGGTTCAAGACGAGCTGGGCCCTGCCCCAACACTTCGCCAAGGCCGTCTTTCGGGCGGTGGAAACCCGACGCGACGTGGTCCAGGCCGCGAACTCGGGAATCTCGGGCGTCGTGAACGCCCAAGGCCGTATCCGGACCCGCTCGTCGATAAACGAGCGGACCGTGCTCGGGAGCACGGTCCGCTTCCATGATCGGGAGACGCTCTACACCCGCTGGGGCGATTGGTGGATTGGGCTGAGTGCGCTCTATCTGGCCATCGTGTCGATCAGTTCCTCGATCCTGGGTCGTCGACGCCGGCCGGATTGACGTTGGTGCCCGACGTCGTGAGCGGACCGGTCACGGAGCCCAAGCTGTTGGGATCCAGTTTGAAGATCTGCGGGGTCCCGTTCCGGTCCGAGACGAAGGCGATCTCATTCCCGCCCGGCAACCAGAACGGATCGTAGTCGGCGGCCGAGTGAGCCATGACCTGGCGGATCCCCGTGCCGTCCGCGTTGATCACGAACAGATCCAAGTTGCCACTGCGATCGGAGACGAACGCGATCTGCGTGCCGTCCGGCGACCAGGAGATACCGCGGGCGTCGGGCGTTGTGCCGGTCAATAGCGTGCCGTCGAAGCCGTCGTCGTCGGCATTGTCGGTCAGCTTCGTCAGGCCGGAGCCGTCGGGACGGATCTTGAAGAGCTCGTAGTCGCCGTCCCGGTTTGACGCGAACGCGATCCAGTCGCCGTCGGGCGACCACGACGGGGACAGCGCCTGACTGCCGCTCTGCACGCTGACCGTGCTGATCAGTCCGCTGCCGAAGTTGAATGTGTAGACGCCATAGAAGCTGCCGACGTGGTCCAGATCGGAGGCGAACGCCACCTGGTCGCCGCTGGGGTCCCACGACGGCTGGAGCTCCGCGCTGGCCGTCTGGGCGCCCGTATGGTTGACGGGCAGCGTGCCGTCGGGTTGCGACGTGAACAGATCGTAATTGGCCGTGTCTCGATCGGACGCGAACGCCAGCTCTGTGCGCGTGCTGGGCAACAGCGCGGGGAAGATGTCCGACCCGGCATCCGACGTCACTTGCGCCTGGTTGGCGCCGTCGGTCCCCATGGTGAAGATGTCGTCGTTGCCCGTCCGGTCGGAGCTGAAGAAGATGCTCGCCTCGCCGACGTTGACGACGAGCGAGTCGGTCGCCTTGCTGCCCTGGTTGTCCGTAACCGTCAGCGTCACCTGGAACGTCCCTTCGCTCTCGAAGGTGTGCGACGGCGTCTGGCCCGAACCCGTGTCGCCGTCGCCGAAGTCCCAACTGAACGACGCGATCGTCCCGTCCGCGTCGGATGACCCGCTGGCGTCGAAGTCGACCGTCAACGGGGCTTCTCCCTGCAACGGGCTTCCCGTCGAATTGGCGATCGGCGGCTGGTTCAACAGCGCGGGGCATCCGGTCAAGACGACGCCCAGCCCGACCATCAACAACGGAATGAACGCGCGCCCGCGGAGCGCGAAGCGGCGCGACTGTCTCGGGGTCTGATTCATGGGTGTAGGCCCTCCTCGCGAGTCTCTCGAATCATATCGTTCTCCAACGCTAGGGCCCGAGCGCCGCCGGCCCAAGGACCGGGGTCAGACCCCCCTCTCCACTCTGTCTGCGGACCGGGTGATTCGTGTCGGGTCGTGCGTGGGCAGGCGTCCGGCTAGACTGACGCCGAGGGCCGAGTGAAACTTCAGCAGCGGTTGGTTGTATATCACGGGTGAAGGGAGCGGCGATGGGACAAGGGGAGCTGGAACTGCTACAGGAGACGATGAACGGCAACCTTGAGGCATGGGGAGAGATCGTGAGACGCTACCAGGACGCCACCTACGGCATCGCGCTCGGCATTTTGAAGAACTCGGCGGACGCCGAGGACATCGCGCAAGATGCGTTCATCCGTGCGTACCAGAAGCTCGATCTCTACGACATGTCGAAGAAGTTCTCCACCTGGCTGTTCACGATCACGGCCAACCTGGCCAAGAACCGCCTGCGGCGCGAGCGCTTCCTGGCACCGCTCAAGGACACGGTCCCGCTGTTCGGCGGCGAGGATCCCGCCGAGGCCGCCGAGCGCGACGAGCGACAGACGCTCGTTCAGGAGGCGCTGGCGTCATTGGATGACAAATACCGCATGCCGCTGGTGTTGCGCTTCTACGGCGAGCTCGACTATCGCGAGGTCGCCGAGGCGCTCGGCGTTCCGGAAGGGACGGTTAAGACGCGCATCCACCGCGGCAAACAGGCGTTGAAGGATCGACTGACGGCGAAAGGGGTGACGGACCATGCGTGAACGGCGGCATGAATCGTTCGAGGAGGGCGGCGACGCGGAGGTCGCGCGCCTGATCCGCGACGGATTGGACGAAGCCGTCGCTCGCGACCGCGAGCGGCTGGCGGACCTGGATCGGCGCGTGATCACCCGCATCGCAGGAGAGCGTGCCTCGAAGCGTCGGCGCGCGTTGCCGAGCCGTTGGTTCACGCCGGCCAGACGCCCGGCCTGGGCGATGGCCACCGTGGCCCTGTTGGCGCTCGTCTTCGTCGGCGGCCTCTACGTCGGCACGCAGATCGGCACGCCGCTGTCGCAACAGGGCGTCGAGTTCGTTGTGCACGCGCCGAACGCGGAGAACGTCTCCATGGCGATCAGCTATCCCGCCAAGGGCAAATCCGAGTGGCAGCCGATTCCCATGAGCAAGCGCAACGGCATCTGGTCCGTCAGCCTCAAGCTGCCGCCCGGCACCTACGAGTACGGCTACAAGATCGACGGCCAATGGTGGGCCAACGATCCCGCGGCGGACTACCTCGTCAGCGGCGCGGGCAACGCGCTCAACGCCGTGCGCGAGATCGACGTTCAGGAGGATCAGACATGACACGACTATTGATCGCGCTCGTACTGGCGTTCGGGCTCATCGGGGCCATGGGCGTCGGCGCAAGCGCCCAGTCGGCGGAGGAGGTCTGCACGTTCATCGACGGGCAGCTGAGGTTGGCCCAGAACGTGGAGTCAACGCTGTGCAACGACCTGACCGCCGGCATCGACCGCGGGCATCTGCAGCCGGCGCGCGCCCTCGAGCTTCTCCGGGAGGTCGCCGCTCGCTTGCGCGGCTCCACGGAGAACGCGGCCGCGTCGTTGCTCTCCACGGTGGGCACCACGGTCAATCCGGCGAAAAACGACCTCCCGGCGGAGCTGCTGATCAGCCGCGTGCTGAGCGTCTTCGGCCAGGTCGACGACGCCGAGGAGGCGATGTCGGAGGCCGCCGGCGAGGTGAACGTTCTGCACCAGGCGCTGCTCAGCGTCGCCCAGACGTATCAGCGCATCGACGTCCATCTGGCGTCAAACGTGCAGAGCAAGGTCCTTCGGACGGAGTTCGGCGACGTCGAGCTGACGGTCGGCCGCGTGGACACGGCGATCACCGCCACCGCCATGGCGCTGGATCGTTTTGAGCGCCGCCTCAACCGGTCGTTAGACGACGTCGCGGGCATGCAGAGCGCGGTCATGGACGCCTTGGCGCGCCCCTCGTTTGCCGGCGCCCAAGCGCTTCCGGACGCGTTGATCCGCTATATCGGTGCCCAGACCGACGGGCAGCAGTGGGCCTCGATCGTGCGCTTCCTCGCGGAAGCCCGAGGCCGAGCCAATTAACCGAATGATTCGATTCCAAAGGAGGAATCCATCCATGAAGCGTCTCAGCTTGTTGTTCAGCCTCGCCATCGCGATGGTCTTGCTCTTGGGCCCGACCGCCGCGTCCCAGTCCGAACAGGGTCTAGTCGTGGTCCCCGACTCCGACCGCATCCAGGTCGACGTGCAGGTCCGCAACGCCAACGGCCAGCCGCAGTCGCGGTTCCAGGTCAACGACGAGGTCCAGATCCAGGTCAACACGAGCGCTCAGAACGCCAATCGCGTCTATCTCTATCTCGTCGACATCGACGCCGCGGGGCGCTGTGTGCGCATCTTCCCCAACGCGTTCTCGCCCAATCCGCAGGTGGCGACGGGTCAGCTGATCCTGCCGGACAAGTCGAGCTATCGCTTCCGCGTCGTGCCGCCGGAGGGCACCGAATACGTCCAGGCCTTCGCCAGCCTGGAACCCATCGACGTCTTCCAGCAGATGACGATGAACAACGACGCGTTCCCGCTCGTCTGCACCAACCCGCAGGAGTTCGCCAATCAGGTGCGCAACTCGATCCAGGGCATCATCGCGGAGAACCGCGTCGCCACCGACTGGACGAGCTTCCAGATCGGCCGACAACCCCAGAACCAGGCGCCGAACGCCTCGTTCAACGTCTCCAACCTCAATCCGCAGGTCGGCAACAGCGTGCAATTTGACGCTTCGCCGTCGTTCGACCCCGACGGCAACATCACGCGCTATCGGTGGAGCTTCGGCGACGGCGCCAGCGCCACCAACCGGACGGTCCGTCACACGTACCGTTCATCCGGGAGCTACAACGTCACGCTGACCGTCACCGACGACCGCGGCGCGACCAGCTCCACCAGCCGCACGATCAACGTCCAACAGCCGTCCAACCAGGCGCCGACGGCCAGCTTCTCCGTGTCGCCGTCCAATCCGAACACCGGCGAAACGGTTCGGTTCACGTCCAACTCGAGCGATCCCGACGGCTTCATCCGACAAGAGCGCTGGAGCTTCGGCGACGGCGCGCAGGCGTCCGGCTCGAGGGCGTTCCACACCTACTCGAGCGCCGGCACCTACACCGTGACGCTGCGCGTGACGGACAACCGCGGCGCCACCACGACGACGTCACAGCGGATCCAAGTCGGCTCCTCCCAACCCCAACCGACGCAGGCCGGCATCTTCGTCGACGCCGTCGACGACAGCCACCTGCGCGTGAGGGTCCAGGGCCAGTCCAACTGGTTCGCCAACCACAACTACCGCCTGGAGCTGGTGACCAACGGCGCGTTCACGAGCGTCGAACGCCGGGCCTCGGGCAACGTCGCCTCACAGGGCCTGCAGCCGACGCCGTCGAACCCCCAAGAGCTGGAGCTGACCGGCGCCGTGCGCAGCGGCCGCGTCGACTACATCATCGGCCTCTCCGGCGACGCCAGCAAGATCAAGTTCCGGCTCTTCCTTGACACCAACGGGGACGGGCAACTGGAGCGGAACAAGAACTTCGTCTTCCTGGGCAATCAAGGGAAGCACCCGCCCTCCAACCCGTTCGTCATCGACTTCCAGTCGGGCAACTTGGCGCCGTTCTTGGACCTGCGGGTCTGCCTGGTGCTCGTTGACCAGCCCGGCTTCCAGTTCACGGTCTGCTTCAACTTCAGACAGCTGTAATACCACAAATCATGAGGAGGGGGAGCACACGCTCCCCCTCCTCGATACGATAGCCCCAAGGAGGACATCATGAATCGGCATACGTCACTATCGATCGGGTTGATCGGCGTCCTGATCGGCGCGCTCCTCGGCCTGGGGCCGACCGCCTCAGCCCACCACGAGCCCCTGATCGGGACCGCCAACGTGGACACCGACCGACACTTCCGAACCGTCGTCCCGACACCGTCGACGGACGTCGTAAGCGTCATCGAGACGGCCCAGCAACAGGGCTACTGGATCCGCATCCAGACCGGCGAGGACATCACGTATCTCCAAGGCAGCCAACCGTGCCCGTCCTGCGAGCCCAGCCAGGAGTCGCAGTTCTTCCAGCCGCCCCAGCTCATCGTCGACGGCCAGCAGTTCTGGATCCGGCTGGATGAACCCCAATGGCGCGTCAACCTACGCCCAGCGCCGCAGACGGCCAGCTATGAGTTCATCGTCTCGCCCAAGCTGCCCAAGACGAGCCTCAGCGACAACGACGTCAACGCGATTCTGGACACGCTGAAACCGTTCGGCGTGTTGCCCACCCAGAGCGCGTCGCTGCAACTGGAGACGATGATCCCGCCCACGAAGCCGGTTCCTCCGGAGGGCGCGCGCATCGACTCCGTGCTCTATGGGCTCACCCAGGCGCCGGACTGGACGGACTACGCCCAACAACAGAACATTGAGCTGTCCGGACTGCGCGCGCAAGTCATCGTCGAACTGACGTCCGCGGACGCCTCGTTGCCGGACGGCGTTGACCTCGTCGCCACGTCCCGCAGCGGCGCGCTCGTCAGCGCTCAAGCCCGCATCGACCAGCTCGTCCGCCTCGCGTCGGCGTCGTCCGTCGCGTTCGTGCGACTGCCGAGCCAGCCGCGTCCGGCGGCCCAATGACCATGGAGGAGGGGAATCGTCCTATCATGACCCGCACATTGCTTACGCGAACGATCACGTTGGTGGTCTTGGGGGTGGCGTTGCTGGTGGCCGTCGGCGCGGAGCCGGGGGCGCTGGCCCAGGGCAACGAGAAATCCACGCCCAGCGGCAAGGTCGACAGCGCCCTGGCCAACATCCTCCAACAAGCCCAGCGCGGCGGCGTCAGCGCCCAGGGCCTGCAGCCCGAGGCCAACGAGGTCGGCGTCCCCATCGAGGCGGGCGCCGTCCGCGTCGTCGTCGAGGTCTCCCGCGACGTCGGCGGGCTGGTCAACGCCATCGGCCGCATCATGGGCGGCCGGTTCGTGGTCAATCAGTCGCAGAACTTCATCGAGCTGCGCATCCCGCTGGACTCGGGCCCGCTCAACGCATTGCTCAGATTGGCGGACCTGTCGGGCGTCGCCTACATCCGCCCACCCTTGGCGCCGCAGGCATTGACCGTCAGCCAGGGCGTGGCGCTCACGGGCGCCGATCAGCTACAGAGCCAGGGCACCCGCGGCCAGAACACCACCATCGCCGTGATCGACCTCGGCTTTGCCGGGCTCTCCACGGCGCAATCCCGCGGCGAGCTGCCGAGCAACGTCCAGACCGTCGACTTCAGCGGCAGCGGCCTGCAGAGCTCCTCCAGCCACGGCACCGCCGTGGCCGAGATCGTCCACGACATGGCCCCCGACGCCGACCTCGTGTTGATGAAGGTCGCCGACGAGGTCGACCTGGAGAACGCCGTCGATCGGGCGATCCAGATGGGCGTGGACGTCGTCAACCACTCCGTCGCCTGGTTCAACACCAACTACTACGACGGCACGGGGCCCATCAACGACGCCGTCCGACGGGCGCGCAACGCGGGGGTCCTCTGGGTCAACGCCGCCGGCAACTACGGCCAGCGCCACTGGCAGGGCCTCGCCCGCGACACCGACGGCAACAGCTGGGCGGAGTTTTCATCGGGGCGCGAAGGCTTGAGTTTCAGCGCCCGGAGCGGCCAGCTCGTCGAGGTCTATCTCACCTGGCGCGACTGGCCGACAACTCGCCAGGACTACGATCTCTACGTCACCAACAGCGTCGGGTCGATCGTGGCCTCGTCGGAGCGCGTGCAGAACGGCTCGCAGCCGCCCACGGAACATCTGTTGTTCAGTGCCCCCTCGTCGGGCACCTACGAGATCCGCGTCCGGCCGGCCAGCGTGGGCTCCGCCAAGCAACTGGCCATCTTCAACCTGAACCAACAGGTCAGCCCGTTCGTCAAACAGGGCAGCATCGTCACCCCGGGCGACTGCAGCTGCGCGCTGGCCGTGGGGGCGGTCGAACATCAGAACTGGACCAGCGGCCCGATCGCCCCCTTCAGTTCGCAGGGCCCCACCACCGACGGGCGGGTCAAGCCCGATCTCGTCGGCCCGGCCGGCGTGCGGGTGACGACCTCGCAGTGGAACCCCTTCGAAGGCACGTCCGCGGCCGCCCCGCACGTGGCCGGCGCCGCGGCGTTGATGCTCTCCCAGAACACGGGCTTCGGCGCCGGGGACCTGGAGCGGGAACTGCAGAACCAGGCGATCTCCATGGGCGCCTCGACGCAGTTCGGCTCCGGACGCCTGGCGTTGACCCCATCCACCCCGCAACGGGCGGACTTGACCATTCGGAACGCGACCGTCTCGCCCAACAACCCGAGGGTCGGCGAGGACGTCACGGTGAGCGCCGAGGTCGCCAACCAGGGCAGCGCACGCGCCGGCTCGTTCAGCGTCGAACTGAGCGACAACAGCGGCACGCGCACGCAGCAGATCTCCGGGCTCGCGCCCGGCGCCAACGCGTCGATCAGCTTCACTCGGACGATCAACAACACGCGCACCGACGTCCAACTGACCGTCGATCCGTTCGATCAGGTCAACGAGTCAAACGAGGCCAACAACGCGACCTCGCTCACCATCCGCGCCCAGTCGCAACAGCCGTCGCTGTCCATCGACGTCCGCACCGACCGCTCCAGCTACACCGTCGGCGACGAGATCCGCGTCCGGTTCAACACCAACCAGGACGGGCACGTCTACCTCTACAACGTCGACGCCCAGGGCCAGGTCCGGATCCTCTATCCGCGCTCCGAGTCGAGCGACGCGTCCCTGCGGGCCGGCAGCTACGACCTGACCAACCTCTTGGGCGTCGGTCGCCTGACGATCACCGATCCGACCGGCACCGAGGACGTGCACGCGATCCTCGCCTCACGCTCGGTCAATCTCGGCCTCGACGGCGCGCAGCGCAGCTCCTACGACGACCCGAACAACTTCCGCTCCGTGCTGAGCAACCGCATCAGTAATCAGTTCCCCACGCCCGACTGGGCCTGGGACGTGGCCAGCTTCCGGGTGAACCGCTCGCAGCCGAGCAACCGCGCTCCGACGGCCCGGTTCAGCTACAGCCCGAGCCAGCCGTTTGTCAACGACGTCGTGACCTTCGACGGCTCCAACTCCTCCGATCCCGACGGGCGCATCGTCAGCTGGCGCTGGCGCCTCGAGACGAGCAGCCGCCAGGCCACCACCAGCGGCTCGCGCGTCAACGTCCGCTTCACCTCCCCGGGCACCGCCCGCGTGACGCTGACCGTCACCGACAACCAGGGCGCCACCGACTCCACCACCCAGCAGCTCAACGTGCGCCAGCAGTCGCCACAGCGACCACCGACGGCCAGCTTCAGCTTCAGTCCCTCCAATCCGAACGTCAATCAGACCGTCACCTTCGACGGGCGCAACTCGAGCGACCCGGACGGGTTCATCAGCTCGTACCGCTGGGACTTCGACGGGGACGGCACCACCGACGCCACGGGCGCGCGCGTCCAGCACAGCTACAACCGCTCCGGCAACTACCAGGCCACGCTCACCGTGGTCGACGACGACGGCCTGACCCACTCCACTACCCAGTCGGTCCGGGTCGCGTCCCCCCAGCAGGGACCGACGGCCCGCTTCAGCGTCAGTCCGTCCAATCCGAACGTCAACCAGACCGTCACCTTCGACGGACGAAGCTCCAGCGACCCCGACGGGCGCATCACCCGCTACCGGTGGGACCTCGACGGCAACGGCTCGGTCGACGCAACCGGCCCGACGGCCCAGGCCCGCTACACGCGCACCGGCAACTATCAAGTGACGCTGACGGTCACCGACGACAGCGGCCTCTCCGACGCCACCACCCAACGGATCACCGTCTCCGCTCCGCAACAACCGCCCGAGCCGCCGGAGGAGCCGGAGGAGCCGGAGACGCCCGAGGACTTCGGCGTCTACATCAGCGCGGACTCGGCCGACAGCTTCGACATCACCGTGCGTGGCAAGGACGACTGGGACAGCTGGCACGCGTTCGAGATCACGATGATCTCCAGCCCGCTGAACGCGTTCGGCGACGTCGAGGTGAGCACCGACGGCCGGGCCCGCTCCAACTCCATCGACGAGGACCGTCGGACGCCGCGAATCATCGGCCGCGTCAAGGACGGGGCAATCACCTACACCATCGACGTCGGTCCCGTACTGAGGCTCAACCTGATGATCACGTTGGACCTCGACGGCGACGGCCAACGCGATCGGGTGACAAAGAGCCAGTTGCCGACGTACGTGAAGATCGGCGACGACTTCATCCGCGTCAACCCGCCGCGCAGCAAGGACCAGCTCTGGCTGGTTGCCGACCGCGGGACCTTGCTCCCGTTTGAACGGGGCAACGTGCTGGCCTGCGGCGAGGACGCGTCCAACTGTCAGCCGGTCCGATAGCGCAGAACGTACAGCCGAACCGCCGCACCTTCCCAGACGAGGCGCCGGTCGAACTCCCGCCGGCGCCTCGTCTTTTCCATGCCCTGCGTCAGAGGCCTGTTCCCGCGATGAGGAATGGACGTTTCGGGATGACTACTCGGAGGTCTCGGTCGTTTCCGTCACGGAGGGACCCGGATACGAGCCCGTCCGATCGTGGCGCATGGCACGGAGCGTCCTGATGAAGGCCTGACGGATGCGCTCGATGTCGCGCAGCGTCAGCGGGCTTTCGTTCAGCTGCCCGTCGTCGATCGGCCCCTGCATCACCTCGGTCACGAACTCGTCGAGCTTGGAGCCGTCCTTGAGGCTCTTGGTGGCCGCTTCGACGCCGTCGGCCAGCATGACAATGGCCGTCTCGGGCGTATCGGGATGCTCGGTGTTGTAGCGATAGTCGCCGATGGAGTCCTCGCTGGCTTTCCCTTCGCGCAGCGCCTTGAGGTAGAAGTAGCGAATGACGGCCGTGCCGTGGTGCTGGCGAATGAACCGAACGATGTCGTCGCGCAACCCGTACTCGCGGGCGAGCTCCTCCCCCTCTTTGACATGGGAGGTCAGGATCATCTTGCTCATGCTGGGCGAGATCTCGTCGTGCGGATTTTCACCCGCCTGCTGGTTCTCGATGAAGAACTCCGGGCGCCGCATCTTGCCGATGTCGTGGTAGTACCCGCCGACCTTGGCCAGCAAGGGATCGGCGCCGATCGCCTGGGCCGCGCTCTCGGCCAGATCCGCCACGTTGAAGCTGTGATGGTACGTCCCCGGCGCGTGCTCCCGGAGAAGTTGGAGCAGGGGATTGGAGGGATTGAGCAGCTCCACAAGCCCCAACGGGCTGGTCCGCTGGGTGATCATCTCCGCCAACGGCAGCCCGCCGAAGATGAGCAGCGCGCTGATCAGGCCGTTCAGGCCGGACCAGAGCAATCCCACGGGATCCATGGCCCCCGGCCCCGACACGGCCAACGCCGCTCCGGCATGGATGACGGCCCCGGCCAAGCCGATCTCGAGCCCGGCCAAGGGCAGGTCCGAGAGCCGACGCAGGTTGTGACAGCGGAAGACGGCGACCGCCCCGCTTCCGAAGGCGGCCAGTGTCGCGATCGGCTCGGGGTCTAGCCCCAAACCGACCCAGAGCGCCAACACGACGGTCAACGAAAAGGCCGCCTCGGCCCCGGCGAAGATCGCGGCCAGGCCGGCGCCCAGCGCCACGGGCACCAGATACGGCCCCATGGACAAGGGCACCAGGTAGGGGGCCAGCACGTCCGTGCCGCGGCCCAGCAACGCCACGATGACGAGCAGGCTGATCAGGAAGATCCGGAGGCGGCGCTGATGGATCATCTCGGGGCGGCGAAGCTGCAGATACCCGGCCCAAAGGACGACGATCAGGCCGAGGATGACGGCATGGCCCACCCAGACGTGCCAGTCGAAGACCCGGAAAATGGGCTGGCCGGACAGGTCAATACGGAACGAGGCGAGCGCCACCAGCACCGGCACGGCAATGAGAATGTCGAGGCCCGTCCGTAGGGCCTCGCGGGTGCTCATGTACGCGCCGCGGAGCTGGCGACCCTTACGACGTCTCCGCCTTCTCGTAGGCATCGATAATCTTCTTGACGAGTGGGTGTCGGACCACATCGCTCTTCTCCAGTTCGATGAAGACGATCTCCTCGATCGGCTCGAGGATCCGCTTCACCTGAACCAGGCCGGATGTGCCTTTTTGAAGGTCGATTTGGGTAATGTCGCCGGTGACCACCACGCGCGAGTTGAGCCCCAACCGCGTCAGGAACATCTTCATTTGGCCCGGCGTCGTGTTCTGCGCCTCGTCGAGGATCACGAAGCTGTTGTTGAGCGTTCGCCCGCGCATGTAGGCCAGCGGCGCGATCTCGATGCGCCCGTTTGCGATATACGTATGGGCGTCTTCGGCGGGAATGAGGTCGAAGAGCGCGTCGTAGAGCGGTCGCAAGTAGGGCGTGACCTTCTCCTGGACGTCGCCGGGCAGGAAGCCGAGCTCCTCGCCCGCCTCCACCGCGGGCCGGGTCAGGATCAAGCGATTGACGTAGCCCTCGCGGAGGTGTTTGACGGCGTTCGCGACCGCCAGGTAGGTCTTGCCCGTGCCGCTGGGGCCGATGCCGAAGACGATCTCGTGCTCGCGCATCGCCTCCAGATAGCGGGCCTGACCGCGCGTCTTGGCGCGCAGCGGCTCGCCCCAGTGCGTGTAGCCGATGACGTCGTCCAGCACCTCGTCGACGTCCTCGTCGGAGCGAACCTGCTCGACCAGATACTCCACCTCGCCGAGATCCGGCACGTGGTCCTGACGGATCAGGTCCTGGAGCTTGTCGATGAGCTGGAGGACGCGGTCGACGTCGGCCTCGTCGCCCTGGATGATGAGGCGATCGCCGCGCGTGTTGGCTTTGACGTCGAAGCGATCGCGGATGGCCTTCAGGTTGCGGTTGAACGGGCCCAACAGCGCAGTCGCCTCGGCGATGTCGTCGAGGACGATCTCGCGCTCGACGCGCGTCGTGTTCGTCACAGATCCCCTCTCCTCGTTGCCCTGCCCAGCATGGCGAGGGGAATGGTAGTGAAGCCCCGGTCTCGGTGCAACGGAACGAATCACGATCTCGATGCCCCGTCCCACGATCGCCCGTTCGAGGCCCAGGCCAGCGCCGGAACCGCGGTCCGCTCGATCCCGCAGCTGAGGGGACAGTGTCGTTCCGCAACGGACGGCCAGCGGCGTCTTGACGCTCCATGGCGGGCGGCAGTAGACTCCCTCAGAAGGGAGAGGGGATTTACGGTGAGGAACAGGCTCTTCCTGTCCGTCATTGCGGTGGTGTTCGTCCTCGGCGCCCTGACCGTCTACTGGTGGTTCCAAGAGGGTCAGTCGGCCCGCGCGCTCGATCCGAACGGCGAGACCTCCTACGTGTTGTTGCTCGGCCTGGACAGCTTCGGCGAGAACGAGCGCAGCGACACGATCATGGTCGCCAAGCTTGAGGCCGACGGGGTCAAGCTGCTGTCGATCCCGCGCGATTTGCGCGTGACGTTTCCCGACGGCACGACCCATAAGATCAACGCCGCCTACGCTCGCGGCGGCGCCGACCTCGTCCGCCAATTGGTGTCAGATCGACTGGATATTCCCCTCCACTGGCACGTCGTGGCGGACTATTCCGGGTTCGTCGAGGTCATCGACGCGCTCGGCGGCGTGACGCTCAACGTGGCGCAGGCCATGCAGTACGAGGACACCGAACAGGATCTGGTCATCGACATTCCGGCCGGCGAGCAGACGCTCAGTGGCCAACAGGCTCTCAACTATTGGCGTTACCGCGATGCCTCCACGGGCCAGGATATCGGCCGCATCGAGCGCCAGCACAAGTTCCTCAACGCCCTGGCCGAGAAGGCAGCTTCGATTCAGAACTTTGAGCAGGTTCGCTCGTTGGTGCAGACCGCGCTGGAGAACGTCCGGACCAACATCGCGTTCGTGGACGCGGTGTCGTTAGCCCGGCGCTATCAGTCGCTGTCCCCCGAGGCCATCGCCACACGGACATTGCCGGGCAACGCCCAAACCATCACCGAAGACGGCACCGAGATCAGCTATTACGTCGGCGATCCCATCGAGACGGCCGCACTGGTCGAGGAGTTCTTCAAGGGCAAGGACGTGCTCACCAACAGCGACGTCCGCGTCATCGTCCTGAACGGCCACCCGGACGAGAGCATCCGGCCGCTGCTGGCGACGCGAACGAGCCGCTACCTGAGCGACCAAGGGTTCCAGATCGTCGGACGCTGGAACGCGCCGCCCTACGACTACCAACGGAGCTATCTCATCAACGTGAGCGGCAACGACAGAAAGGCCCAACTCTTGGCCAACACCTTCAGCGACGCGCCCATGGAGACCGTGCCCCCGGAGGCATTCACATCGCTGACCCAGGACCGTTTCGGCGAGGATCGCCTGGAACGCATCCGGCGCGAGCTGATGACGCGGGCGATCCCCCCGGATGATCGCGGCATCGAGTTGCAGGAGGCCGACCTCGTCCTTATCCTGGGCGGCGGCTTTACGCTCGACCAAAACCCCGGCACGGACGCCGGTGCCGGCCAACAAGGTGACAACGACAATTAAGCACACCGACGCCCAACCCCGCTCGATCGAGACGTTCGTCGAACGGCTCGTCCAACTCGTCGACCAGAAGAAGGGGCAGAACACCGTCGTCCTCGACGTCAGCGACGCCCCGCTGGTGATCGACAAGCTCCTCATCACCGAGGCCGACTCCGGCAAGCAACTCCGCGCCATCGCCGAACACCTCAAGGAGACGATCGACGCCCAGCCCTACGCCGTCGAGGGGCTGAATTCGCAGACCTGGGCGGTGCTCGACTTCGGCACGGTCGTCGTCCACATCTTCGAGCGCGAGGCCCGTGAGTTCTACGATCTCGACGGCCTGTGGGACTTGTCGAGCGACGCCTGAGCGCCGCTTGACAGCCTCCGCCCCCCCTGATATACTCATCGTCCCGACCTGCAGCAGTCTTGACAGGGCCCAACGCGGCCGATAAACTGACCGGCTGCAGCATGCCCCTGCGGGGCGTTTGGTCCTTGAAAAGTGAATAGAGTGGAGTAATCGCGCAAGCTCAGTAAGGGCAGATGGGGGATGCCCAGGCAGCTGGAGGCGATGAAGGACGTGACAGGCTGCGATAAGCCTCGGGGAGCCGCCGAATAGGCTTTGATCCGGGGATGTCCGAATGGGGCAACCCACCGCGCTGAAGGCGCGGTATCACGGGCCGAACTGAGTAGGCCTGTGAGGCAAACCCGGGGAAGTGAAGCATCTCAGTACCCGGAGGAAGAGAAAGCAACCGCGATTCCCCTAGTAGCGGTGAGCGAACGGGGATCCAGCCCAAACTCAAGGTGTGTAAGGCCACTCCCGTTGCTCCTTGAGGGTTGTAGGGCAGTGCCGTCCGTCGGTGTGGCGACGGAGGGGAGTTACCAAACGACGATATAGCCGAACCGCCTGCAAAGTCACTGGAATGGGCGACCGAAGAGGGTGACAGTCCCGTAGGCGAAATGTCGTCGTCTCCCTTGGCGTTGTTCCTGAGTATCATCGGACCCGAGAAATCCGGTGTGAATCCGGGAGGACCACCTCTCAAGGCTAAATACGACCAGCTGACCGATAGCAGATACAGTACCGCGAGGGAAAGGTGAAAAGGACCCCTGACGGGGAGTCAAAAGAGCCTGAAACCATCTGCCTACAGTCAGTGGGAGGGTCTCGGTTCGACTTCGGTCGGATCGACCTGACCACATGCTTTTTGCAGTACGATCCGGCGAGTCAATCTCGGTGGCAAGGTTAAGGCCCCTTTGGGCCGGAGCCGGAGCGAAAGCGAGTCTGAACAGGGCGACGAGTCACTGGGATTGGACCCGAAGCCAGGCGAACTAACCATGGCCAGGATGAACCTCGGGTGACACCGAGGGGAGGTCCGAACCCGTGGAGGAGGAAAACTCCTGGGATGAGCTGTGGTTAGCGGTGAAAAGCCAGACGGGTCCTGGGAATAGCTGGTTCTCTCCGAAATCGCTTTAGGGCGAGCCTCATGTTCGAAGCCGACGGGGGTAGAGCGACTGGATGGATGCGGCTATAGCCAATTCCAACCAAACTCCGAATACCGTCGGCGGA